>CAXMPP010000058.1:0-11580 GCA_964195395.1 uncultured Thermodesulfobacteriota bacterium | reverse complement strand
TTCTAGATTATTACTTCTTTGAAGCGAGGTAGCCAACAATGTCAACGAATTGTTGGATGGTGAGGTTGTCAACTAGTTGAGGGCCCATGAGGGTAGATGAGGCCTTTTTGACCGACACCACATCCGAGGCGCTGAGTTTAGTTTCAACTCCTGCAATATTTCTAACGATCACGGAGGTAGTATCTTTTTTGACCAATGTTCCGTTGTGAACAGTGCCATCTTTAGTCGTCGCATCTACCCAGTTGTCAGCGATAGTAGCATCAGGCTTGAGGATGGACTCGGCAATTGCCAACTTGTTCATAGAAGCTCCAATTTTGTTGAGATCCGGACCTTTCTTTGAGTGTGATTTCTCGATGCTATGGCAGCTGATACAGGCTTGAGTTTTGAGTATTTTCTTACCGTTTGCTCTATTCGGCTTATATTTCTCAAATGCCAGCATAACGTCTTCGATTGAGAGTTCACCCACTTTGGGGATTTTAGGGCCCTTAGCAACGACGGCAATATCATTTAGTTTAGGAATGAAGGCCTTGTTGTTTTTTGCAATCTCCGTGTACAGAGCTTTGTGTTCAGCATCAGATTTTGTCACTTCAGCAATGTAAGCTGCGGCGATCTTCTCAGAAGCCGACCAAGTGATTGGCTTGTAATATGGTCCCTTTGGATCAGGTCTTGTTCCCCACCACCATGACCCGTCATAGGGTGCTTCCTTACTGTAGAGTCTGGCAAGTGCATCCATAAGTTTCACCTTCAGTGACTGGTCATCGGTCGAATTCAATTTGGCAATGAGTCCGTCAACCCCCTTGGTGTCATGCATACGACGAAGCGCCCAAATTGCACCGTCTTGTGCAGGGGAGTCTATAGCAGCTAGCGATGCATCGACACCATTCAATGCACGAAGCGTCTGCACTGCTATGTGTGGAACAATGATTTTAGAGTTAGGTGTGGCATGTGGGCCTTTTGTGCTTTTATCCTTTTTAAGAGAAGCAATAGAGAAATTGCGAGGCTTCGTGACTGCTAACTTAACGACTTCATTTGCTGCTTCAGCCTTACCTATACGGCCTAGACCGACGAGTGAGGCAACTTGCACTCGTTGATTGTCAGACTTCAAACCATTGAGGAAAGGGGCAAGAGGGGATTTCTGAGCAACAGATTTACGGTCAGCGATTGCTCGCAGTGCGAACTCGCCCATAAGTTTATCGTCGCTGAGCTCTATGAGGGCATCCACACCCTTCACACCCGTCATTTGAGAATAGGTGAAGATAGCTGCTACCCGTACCTCAAGGATGGCCTTGCTATCTTTAGCGATAGCTAAAACTTTAGTTGGATCCACTAGAGCACCACGCTTCAAGATTTCTTGTTGTGTCGCTAATCTGGCTGTGGCACTGGCAGACCGGATGCCTTTGACTAAGTTAGGTGGTGTGAGTTTTGAAAGCTCTGGAAACGGCTTATACTTCCAGTCTGCAGGAACCACGCGATCAACGTAACCCTTGTTTGGGTTACCTTTGTATCCGGCACCTTGCCAAGCGGCGATGTACATACGCCCTGAGCCGTCGACATCTAGATCAGTTGGCTGAGAAGACTTGATGAAATCCTCAGCTTCCTGAGTGACTGTTGGACCGTCTTTTTCGAGGCGATGAATGTAGATGTGGTTGAGTCCCCAGTCTACCATCATCGGCTGTTTGTTATACTTTGTTGGCCACGAGGGCTCGTCCATGAATAATGCACCAGTGCCTGATCCTTTGCCGAGATCACAAAGCGCTGGGATAGTCTCGTTAGTAAAGTACATGTAGTGACTCGGATAACCGTAATCACCAGTTTGTATATGATCGATAAAACGTATCCACCACCCAACACCATCGTTTGTATTACCACGAGTGTAGATGTTCATGAATGGATCAATAGCAACGTCATAAATGTTTCGAAGTCCGTAGGTGTAGGGTTCCATCTCACCTCCATCAGGGCGGACGCGGAGGATGCCACCGCCTAGCTGAGTTATCTTTGTGCCATCAGTGCCTTCTGCATCGACAAAGCCAAAATCACCAACAGCGATGTAGATCCAGCCATCAATACCCATACGGATACCATTGGTTGTGTGGTCGGCTCCGCGACTGCGGTTAAATTTGATTGTCGAAACATCTTTGATGAGGTGCTTCGGTGGACCGTCTGCTACTCCGTCACCGTCTTTATCTTCCAGCACGGAGAGGTACATGCCTTTCATCGGCATCTCGCCACCATAGTCTCCGTGGAGAGCGTAGACCTTGTCACCCATGGCGATAAGGCCGCGCGGGTGGTCTATTTTTGCGAAAACAGTATGCTCGTCAGCTTTGCCATCGTTGTTTGTGTCTCTGAGCTTAACGATGCTGCCCTTATCCGGTCCTTTTCCGAGCGATCCGAGGAGGTCTACACCCACAAAGACGTCGCCATTCGCGTGAACGGCTAGGCAAGCAGGTGAGGGGGTGAGAGTGTTGTCAGTGAATCTTGAGAATTCAAGGTCACTTGGATTGGCTTGGAGTAACCCCAAGCTGGCTGCGTAAGCGAGGAAGCTGGTAAGTTTCTTATGAGACTTTTTATTCATTGGCTTTGGTTGGATGGCTGCTGGAAATCTTGAGTTTATTGAGGTTCTCAAATGGATGACGTGCTGTACGTTTTCTATAAGATAAACGCCTCATCACAAGCAAACCTTACATTCAGTATGTATTTTTTTCGTTCCATTGTTGGCAAACCGCTCTTGATTCGCTAATTCCTTCTTACCATGTCAGTCGACCCACTACTCCAACTGCTCAGCCAAAAGGCTAGATACTCTCATAAAGAGATCGCAGATATTCTTCAATTAGACGAAAAATTAGTATCTGAGAAGGTGGCGGATTGGGAAGAAGATGGCACGATTTTAGGGTATCACGCTGTGATCAATGGTGAGCACAGCGGCGACACTAGTGTATCTGCATTTATCGAGGTGAAGCTCACTCCTGAGCGTGGGGGTGGATTTGACCGCCTTGCCATGCGCATTGCTAGATTCGAACAGGTCGAGGCATGCTACTTAGCTAGTGGCGGTTACGATCTCATGGTTACCGTCAAGGGGCCTAGTTTGAGGGAGGTTGCTAGCTTCGTGAGTGAAAAGCTCAGCACAATCGATGGGGTTGTATCCACGGCAACGCACTTCAGGTTGAAGGCGTATAAAGAACATGGCTTCCTCTTCGAGCAAGAAGAGCCAGAAGGCCGCCTCGTAGTTTCACCGTAGTTTACAGATGGATTATTCAAGTAAAATTGCGCGTCAAGTCGCTGCCGTTCCTCGCTCCGGAATTCGAGATTTCTTCGAGCTTGTGCAGGGGCGTGATGACGTCATCTCACTCGGTGTTGGTGAGCCAGATTTTCAAACCCCATGGAATATTAGGGAAGCTGCTATCTACTCTTTGGAAAAAGGGCATACGAGCTACACCTCAAATCTAGGCTTACTTCAGCTGCGAAAACTTATTTCCGGATACGTCAGTGATTTTTTTGCTGTCGATTACAAAGCCGAGAGTGAAGTGCTTGTGACTGTGGGTGTCAGTGAGGCGATTGATCTAGCACTGCGCGCGTTATTGAACCCTGGAGACGAAGTGATCTACCATGAACCTTGTTATGTCTCCTATTGTCCGAGCATCACGATGGCATACGGTGAGGCTGTGCCCGTTGCCACTTTCAAAAAAGACGACTTTTCTCTCAAAGCTGACGCCTTAGAAAAAGTGATCACAGCTAAGAGCAGGGTGCTGATGTTGAATTTCCCAACCAATCCAACCGGAGCGACGATCTCAAATGACGACCTAAAAGAGATTGCTGAACTCTGTGTGAAGCACGATCTCATGGTGATCACCGATGAGATTTATAGTGAGTTGCGCTATGATGATCCAGAGCATACCTCTATAGCGAGTCTCCCAGGGATGAAGGAGAGAACTATATTGCTCCATGGGTTTTCAAAGGCGTTTGCGATGACTGGTTTTCGACTGGGGTACGCATGTGCGCCTCAACCGATCATCGAAGCCATGATGAAGATTCATCAATACTCAATGTTGTGCGCACCCATTACCAGCCAAGCTGCAGCTATAGAAGCCTTACAAAACGGCGCTGAATCGGTGCAAAAAATGAAGGCTAGTTATCACCAGCGTCGTGACTTTATGGTGAAGCGACTCAATGCAATGGGGCTCGATTGCCATAGCCCAGGTGGCGCATTTTATGTTTTCCCAGAAGTTAGTAAATTTGGACTCACAAGTAAGGAGTTTGCTATGCGCTTGCTGGAGGCTACAAACGTGGCTGCAGTTCCCGGTGATGCCTTTGGTGAGTGCGGTGAAGGGTTCCTTCGTTGTTGTTATGCCACCTCCATGGAGGATATTGTGATTGCAATGGATCGCATGGAACGGTTTGTTAGGAGCTTAGATATCCCAGCATGAATTTATCCGAAAGAAAAAGAGCTACGCCTATTTGGCTCCACTAGCAATTTTCATGGTACTCAATTTGCTGATGCAGATTGCCTGTGAGAGCGGTGTCGAGTGGGCGCACCCTAATGCGCCGTGGTGGCGTGAGTGGCCAGATCAATGGATGTATCCTTTGCAGACAATTATAGTAGGTGCGGTCCTTTGTTTTTTCTGGAAAAACTATAGTTTCCGACCTTCAAAAGGAATCCTTCTCGGAGCAATCCTTGGGGTGATCGGGATAGCTCTCTGGATACTACCATCTTATTTGTACGATGCTCTTGGTTACACTGAAGAAACGGTTGGGAATTTGAAGCATTTGGGTTTTGCTCCGCGTGACGATGGGTTCGATCCCAGCGTGTTGATACCGGAGTTCGGAGTTGCTGGTTATTGGGGCTCTACAATCTTGCGATTTTTGCGAGCAGTCGTGGTCGTTGCTTTGGTTGAGGAACTCTTCTGGCGCGGTTTCCTAATGCGTTTCCTGGTCAACCGTGACGGTGATTATTGGAGGGTTCCCTTTGGTAAACCTCATATTTTAAGCTACTTCGTTACGACAGGGGCGTTCATTTTCATTCATCAACCGGTTGATTATTTGGGTGCTTTTCTCTTCGGCTCACTCATGTACTGGCTTGCGGTCAGAACCAAGAGTTTAGTAGCATGTGTCGTGATGCATGGCGTCGCAAATCTGCTCATGGGCATTTACGCTCTGCAATTTAGTGAATTCGGACTTTGGTAAGTTCTAACATTAGACTAGATTCACTTTTTCTCACATGAAGATTGGTATAGCACAGATAAATTCTAACATTGGCGATTTCCCCCGAAACGCAAAGCGTATCATGCAGGCTTATAGAGCTTGTGTTGATTCCGGGGCAGAATTGGTGGTGACACCAGAGTTGTCATTAGTGGGTTATCCGCCACGAGATTTGGTCACCAAGGATCGCTTTGTCGAAAAGTGTCTGCAAGCGCTAGACTATCTGGCGGATGAAACGGGTGATGTACCATTGATTGTTGGCTACATTGATTTCCACGATTTTGTTCAGCCCGGAAAGCCGCTGCGCAATGCTGCAGCATTCCTTCATAAGGGAAGAGTGCGTAAAAAGATTTGGAAGACATTATTACCCTCATACGATATGTTTGATGAGCATAAGTATTTCGAGCCATCCTCCGAATGTAAGGCGTTCGACTTTGGCGGAAGGCGCATAGGTCTTACTATTGGTGAAGATATTTGGTTGGAAGACTACATCCGTCGACCGATTTACCAAAGAGACCCGATAGCTGAACTGAAAGAAGACGGTGCGGATCTAATCATCAATATTAGTGCGTCACCCTTTCACAAAGGGATGCCTAAGCACCGTGCTAGCTTGCTGGAGGTTGTTGCGTGTGGCGCAAATGCTCCATTAGTCTGCTGTAATGCTGTGGGAATGAACGAGCAGCTTGTTTTTGATGGCAACTCGTTAGCTCTTGATGCCGAGGGCAACGAGATCGCTAACTTGCCAGGCTTCACCTCTTGCTTTAAGGTTGTCGACATTTCAGAATGCGGCTCAGACGCACCCAAAATGCGCAGTATTGATGTGGAGGATGTCCACAAAGGCTTAGTACTAGGTATTCAGGATTACGCTCACAAGGCCGGGTTCGGAGCTGTATCTATGATTCTCAATGGGAATATTGAATCTTCTCTTGTCGCTTGTCTTGCGGTTCGTGCTCTTGGTGCGGATCAGGTCAAGGTTTTGATTATGCCAGACGAGACACAATCGATCGAATCCGTTTGTCGAGCTGTAGAACTAGCCGAAAAATTGGGGATTGAGCACAAGAATATCTCTGTCGATGTTGTGAAACAGTCAGCTGACTTAGTCTTAGGTGAAATTCTAACTAATCTTGATCACCCTTTAGTTGGTCAAGGGGTTAGTTCTCGGATTAGAGCGATGTTATTGATGGCTTATGCGCGTAGTAATAATTACTTAATACTCTCCTCTGCAAACAAATCAGATCTATCGATTGGCCACCAATTGCTGGGTGGTGATAGTTCTCACGGTCTAGCTGTGCTCAGTGATGTCCCTAAAATTATTGTGCATAAACTTGCTCATTTTGCCAATGGCGAGCGAGAGTTCATCTCGAAGACAATTATTGAACGTGAAGAAGAAGCGTCCAAGAAACCGCATAAATATGGGAATGAAACAGTTCCTCCCTATGTCCTGTTGGATTTGATATTAGAGCTTTATGTGGATTACCAACTCTCATGCGAGGATATCATCAATGGCCATGGCTACGATGAGAATACGGTGCGGTGGGTGCAGCGGAAGGTTGATTTGAATGAATGGAAGCGTCAGCAGGCCGCACCTGGGATTCGCGTGACGTCAAAAGCATTTGGAATGTGTCGACGAATGCCAACAGTTCAAGGATTTGTCGACTAGGCGTACTTATTTGTGTTATGAGTTAAACTTCTATGAGAAACCCCTCTTCATGGCAGAACTGGTATAACGTACAAGGATTCAGCAAGGCGCGACTATTGGTGGTGGTGTTGCTGACCATTCTGGCTGGAGTTGGCGCTTTCAGTAAACTGCGTAGGGACACATTAGAGCGGACGCGTCAGGTGCAGGTGGAACGCGTTGCTCAGATTCAGTTAGCGCTTCGCAAGGATGTTCAATTGTGTCTTGTTCAAGTGCAAAAGCACCTAGAGTTAGAGGAGACCGATGAAGCCACTCGAGAATTGAGACGCGCGAGTATACTGGATTCTAATAGCGAGTTCTCAGCAAAAGTGCACGAACTGAAAATCGGTATAATTCAGAACAAACAAGCAATTGCTCATAGAATTGAATTAGAGAAATTAAGATCATCTATATTGGCAGCACTCCAACTTGAGCAACTAACCGATGCTTCAGAGCTTTTATTGAAGTACTCGAAGATCGGGATGCAAGATGTCGCATACCTTGCTCTTAAAGAAAAATATGACGCGGCTGTTCAGCGCAATCAGCAATTAGAAGAGCACTCAGAAGGATTTTCGAGGGCCATTACAAGTTGGGATGAAACGCAGGCAACTCACTATTTGAGTGCTTTGCGAAGGCTCGAAACAAAGCCTGAGGAGTTAACTGAAATGGCTGGGAAGCTAGACCAACTTCGGAAGATCGACAGGACCGTGTCGTCCGTGGTTCAGGAGATTCAGTTAAAGGATTCGGGTGAATATTCTGCTCATTTATTAGAGAAAGTAGAATCTGAGATCGAGAGGCTAGGGGAGCATCCGAAGTTGATGCGAATACATCAAAAACTCCTATCTAACCCTCAAATAGTACGCGTTCCTGCTGATGTCTCCACATTAGACGAAGCATACTCACTCCTACGAAAAGGGGGGACTATTGAGCTCGGTGAAGGAGTGTTTTATGTTGAACTAGAAATCAATAAGCCTGTGATAATCAAGGGGGCTGGAGTGGGTATCACTATCATAGAGTCAAGAACCGTAAATGGTTCCGGACTGCATTTTTTCCATCCTAAAAAAGATTCTAAAGTTTCCCATCTCTCCCTGCGTGGGTTCATCAGTGAGGCTGGGAAATATCCGCTTGTTCTACTCAGAGGGGGTGGACTAGATCTTTCGCATGTGGAAATTTCAGGTTCAGCCAACCATGGAATGGCTGTCAGTCGCGGATTGGCTAAGATTGAGCATTGTCGATTCTCTGGCAACCACTGGGATGGTCTTGCAGTCTTCGGCCCCACCAGTAGCGTGCATGTGAAAGAATCAAGTTTTCAGAAGAATGCCGACCATGGAGTCGACGCATGGGGGGGCGCGACAGCTCTCCTTGAGTCTTCAGTGATAGAAAGGAACTCCAAATCTGGAATTGTAGTCTCTGGCGTGAAGTCTCTAGTCACCCTAGTGGATGTGCATTCCAGTGCAAATCGTGAGTGCGGTATCTACCTTAATCTAGGGGCTAGTCTCACGGCCGAGCGTGTCGAGGTGAGCAATAATCATTTTTCTGGCCTTGTCGCGCAGCGTATTAATCTCTTGGAATGGATCAAGAGTGATGCCTCATCAAATGGTGAATTCGGGTACCTTATGGATCGGCAGAGCATGGAAGTCTTTGATGGAGAATTTGTAGGAAAAGAGAATAAACTAGGACTTAGGTCACAAAAGAGGCTGAAGTGACTAATCGCTATTTGACACGCTAGCCATTGGGGTCTTCCATCTCGTCCAGATGTCTACAGGTTTCTCTCTTTCCAGTCTCAACGAAGCGCAGCGCGAGGCAGTAAACTCGCTCGACGGGCCAGTACTTATTCTTGCTGGTGCGGGCACAGGTAAAACGCGTACAGTGACTTGTCGTATAGCCAATATGCTACAGCAAGGTGTTCTACCCGAAAATATCCTCGCGGTGACATTCACCAATAAGTCCGCGGTCGAGATGAAGGAGCGAGTTTGCGGGATGGTATCTAAAGCCGCTGGCGAGGTGATTACAGTTTGTACATTCCACTCGCTTTGCGTGCGAATCTTACGTGAGGGCATCGAGAAGCTTGGATACAAAAAGAATTTCACTATCTATTCATGTCAGGATCAGATCGGAATGATCAAGCAGTTGATTATCCGCAAAGGGGGGAAGGATGTAAACCTCGATGCAAATCAGGTGATTAGCCTTATTTCAAATAATAAGAACGCAGGCATTCCTGCTCACGATCAAGCGGATGATCTTGTGGGTGCAATTGCGCTCGCTTATAATAACGAGCTTAGGGCTCAGAATGCTGTCGATTTTGACGACCTGTTGTTATTGGCTGAAAAGCTCCTCCGCGAGCACTCTGACGTCCGTGAGGTAATCCGCAAAAAGTACACTCATGTGACGGTGGATGAATTTCAGGACACCAATGGGCTGCAGGTTAAATTGCTAAAGCAACTTGTTGGAGTTCCCTACAATGTTTGTGTTGTGGGGGATGACGATCAAAGTATCTACGGCTGGCGTGGTGCGGACGTGACGAATATTTTGCAGTTCGAGCGTATCTTCCCAGACCCTAAGGTTATCCTGCTTGAGGTAAACTACCGAAGCTCCGCGGCAGTTCTCAAAACTGCTAACTCACTTATCAAACACAACCTCGGTCGGCGCGAAAAAGAGCTCAAACCATTCAAACCAGGGGGTAAACCTTTGCGTCTCATCACCATGCCAGGCGATGAGGAAGAGGCCGAGTTTATTGCTGAGGAAATGCACGAACGCAATGCGACTCAGAAAACTCCTTGGGAGGATTTTGCTATTCTTTTCCGCACCAATGCTCAGAGCCGAAATCTTGAGATAGCAATGCGAGACATGAAAATCCCTTACCGAGTGGTTGGTTCTCAGAGTTTCTTTGACCGTAAAGAAGTGCGCGACTGTATCGCGTACCTACAAGTTCTTAATAGTCCGATTTCAGACGTCCCTTTATTACGGATATTGAACGCCCCGCCGAGAGGGATTGGGCAGGCGTCGGCATTATTGATCACTGAAGCCAGTCGCGAGCGTGAATGCAGCATTTGGGAGGCGATGGGGGTAGAAGAGGTGTTGAGCCAACTCAGCACAAAAGTGCGCAATAGCGTGAACGCTTTTGTTGAACTCATTCTTAAATACCACGAACGCTTTGCCAGTGGAGAGGAATGCATGGGGACTCTGTTCCATGAATTCATCGAAGAAGTAGGTTACGAGGAATGGATGAGGCGCCATTGTAAAACTGAAAATGAAAAGAAGCAGCGAGGAGAAGGGCTCAATGACCTGCGCTCGGACCTCGCTCACGCAACTTCAAAGAAGCGGACACTTCAGAAGTTTCTCGACCACATGGCGCTTCAATCCGACAAGGATGATGACATTGAGAAGCAAAAAGGAGTCTGCATGATTACCCTCCACGCATCTAAAGGGCTCGAATTTCCTTTAGTCTACCTCGTCGGCTTAGAAAATGGCATTTTACCGCATAAGCGCTCGCTAGAAGAGGGGACAATCGATGAGGAGAGACGGCTACTCTATGTCGGGATTACCCGCGCTCAAGACGAGTTCACTATGACCTATTGTGCTTGGCGCACGAAATATGGAGACCGTACCAGCTGTGAGCCCAGCGTCTTTCTCAAGGAATTATCCTTCGATGATATTATAGAGGAAGATTATGACGACATCATGGGTGCTGAAGCGACCGAAGAGGAAACCGAAAGCTTCTTCGACGGGCTGAAGAGCCTACTCGAATAATCAGCCACCGCATTTTTTCTTTTAAGATAGAGAGTTGAATCTCTGCTGGGAATTGTTTCAATGTCTAGCAGATGCAAACGACAATTGGAATCATAGCAGGAAATGGAATCTATCCAGAAACTTTTATTGCTGCAGCGCGGAAGAAGGTGCCGGGTGTGAAGCTGGTCGTTGCTGGGTTTCACGGTGAAACGAAAGAGGAGGTTGCTGACCTCGTTGAGGCGATGGAGTGGTTTCGTGTGGGGCAACTCGGAGGAGTGATCAAATTTTTCAGTAAACAGGGGGTGAGCCAGGCCATCATGGTTGGCCAGATTGCGCCACGCAATCTCTTCGATCTGCGCCCGGATATGCGTACCCTGATGATGCTAGCAAAGGTGAAGGAGCGGAATGCTGAAACTTTATTTGGCGCTGTCGCCGATGAACTACAAAAAGACGGTATCGAGTTGATGGATGCCACCACCCACCTCAAAGAATTATTACCCAGTGCTGGCCATGTGTGCGGCCCAAAGCTCAAGAAACGCTCGATAGAGGATGCCGAATTCGGCTTCCGTACAGCCAAAGAAACCAGCCGAATGGATATTGGCCAGAGTGTGGTAGTTCGCCACGGCACAGTGCTGGCAGTCGAGGCATTTGAGGGGACCAATGCCTGTATTAAGCGTGGTGGTGAACTGGGAAGAGGGAAAAGTTGCACGCTGGCGAAGGTGTCTAAACCTAGTCAGGATTTCAGATTTGATGTGCCATGTCTCGGCGCTCTAACTATCGATGCTTGTTGCGAAGCGGGGGTGAGCGTCATCGTTTGTGAAGCGCATAAAACTCTCATCCTCGGTCGAGAGGAAGTTGAGCGACTCTGTGACGAACATCAAATTACCATTTATGCTCTCAAGCCATAGAGCAGAGTGTTATCCGTTAATTATTAGTAAGGCCTAGCTAACGGCTTGCCAGATGTGTGTTGATGGCATAAAAGC
>CAXMPP010000057.1:0-11659 GCA_964195395.1 uncultured Thermodesulfobacteriota bacterium | reverse complement strand
AGCCGAGAAGAAGAGTATCTGGTACTCACCCTTCACTTGGCCGAGGATTTCTTCCATGTCATCGCGGAAGCCCATGTCGAGCATGCGGTCAGCTTCGTCAAGAATGATCAACTTGAGATCATCTGTGCGGAGAGTTTTACGGCGAAGGTGGTCCATGAGACGACCTGGTGTGCCGACTACCATCTGAGCACCACGGAGGCCACGGATCTGACGATCGATAGGAGTTCCACCGTATACTGGAGTAGAGTTGAGTCTAGGAAGGTTAGTGCCGAGTCTGTGGACTTCTTCGCTGATCTGAACACAGAGTTCGCGAGTCGGGGAAAGAATGAGAACCTGTGGACGAGCGATATCTGTGTCGATCATCTCCAAGGCTGGAAGTACGAATGCGGCGGTCTTACCAGATCCTGTCTCAGAAAGTCCGACGATGTCGTGACCTTCTAGGATTTTAGGAATGGCGAGTGCCTGGATGTTTGATGGTGCTTCGTAGCCGAGGCCGTGCACCGCATCAAGAAGGGGCTTGGATAATCCCAAGTCCGTAAACTTTACGTCTGTCATAATCAGTTATATTTGCTGCTCAAAGCCGCGTCTGATTAATACCTATTCAACAGAAATCAATGGCGGCCAAGGTGGTTCATCCACCTCTGAGGGCGGAACCTATGCGGCCACCTCCGAAAAAAGGCAAGCTTTATTCAGAAATTATTCACAATCGCATACAATGGCGCACACGGATCATAACTCATTTATAGAGAAAGATACGCATTAATAAATAAGAGCGTCCATTAGAAGAAATCTATCAAACCCAACCTGAAGCATGTCTCTAGTCAAATTCTCAACGAGCACACCGTTCTATAAGGAACGTCCACTTCTCACTTCTTAAATATGGACGTCGCGAGCTTTTGCTCCATCTGCGGGGCCGATCATCTGACGTTCCTCAAGGATATCCATCATGCGGGCGGCACGGGTGTAACCTAGTCGCAGGCGACGCTGGAGTAGTGAGGTGCTGGCTTTTTGCTCGGTCGTGATAACTTCAATACACTTGAGAAGGCATTCTTCGTCGGCGTCTGATACGTCATTTTCATCGCCACCTCCGGAGCCGCCTTTCTCTATGCTCTCTTGAATTGAGGGCTCAAAGACTTGCTCGGATTGTGCCGCACAGTGTTCGACAATGGCCTCGACTTCTTCATCTGAGACGAAGGCTCCTTGAGCTCGCTCTAGCTTGGCTGATCCAGGAGGTAAATAGAGCATGTCTCCTTTACCGACCAACTTGTCAGCTCCTTTGGTATCGAGAATGACTCGGGAATCGAGCGCTGAAGAAACTTGGAAAGCAATCCGGCTAGGAATGTTCGCCTTGATAATACCAGTGACGACGTCAGCACGTGGTGTCTGGGTCGCAATGATTAGGTGAATACCTGCGGCACGAGCCTTTTGGGCGATACGTGCAATGTTTTGCTCAACATCGGCCGGAGCGGTCTGCATGAGGTCGGCCAGCTCATCAATAATGACAACGATGTACGGGAAGCGGTCTGGCATTTCAGCCTCCTCTTCTTCTAGGTCTAGTTCATCGTCGTCACCACCACCGATAGGTCCCAACTCCCCATCTTCCAGGGCTCGAGCGATTGACTCGATCGCCTCAGGATCTGGTTCTTCTTCAGGGGTCTCATCGACCACTTCTGGCTCCACGACTACGGGCACTTCTTTCTCTGGGCGTGGACGGTCATTGAATCCATCAAAATTTCGGACACCACACTTAGCGAAGAGCCTATAACGTTTTTCCATTTCGTTCACAACCCATCGCAGAGCGGCAACCACCTTGTTAGGATCTGTTACTACGGGCACGACGAGGTGAGGCAACCTGCCATAGATTTGCATCTCCACCACCTTCGGGTCGACCATGATAAAGCGTAGTTCGTCTGGACTAAACTTGAAAAGGATACTCGCAATGATCGAGTTGATACACACCGACTTACCCGCACCTGTAGCACCGGCTACTAGTAAGTGTGGCATTGCAGCTAGGTCGCCGATGACTGTATTTCCATAGACATCCTTACCTAACGCTAGTGGAATCTTGTTCTTCGCCGAGGTGAATGCTTCGTCCTGCAGCAATTCACGAAGAGGCACGGCGACTTTGTTGTCGTTGGCAATTTCTATACCGACAGTGTCCCTGCCTGGAATTGGCGCTAGGATGTTGATGCGCTCGGCCTTCGTGGCACGAGCTAGGTCGGCTTCTAACTGGGTAATACGGCTAACGCGCAAGCCCGAGCTTGGGTACACTTCGTAGCGAGTGATTGTTGGCCCACGGGTGATATCACCCGCTGTCACATCGACGCCAAATGCCTTCAAGGTATCAACAATGGTTTTCTGAATACTGAGAAGCTCACCCTGATCCATCCCTTCGTCTTCCGGCTCAGATTCATCGAACGCTAACAGGTCGAACCCAGGTGTCTCGTAATTCTCAAAACCGTCAGTCGACAATGAAATAGCATCAGGATTCTTCTTTCTCTCAAAGGGCTTCGCTCCAGGCTCACGCTTGTTATTCTTGCGTTGACTGGAGTCGATAATTTGCGGCGCTGGAAGCTCTTTGAGCTCCATTTCAACTTGAGGATTTTTCTTATCCTCTTCCGCTTTGTTCAACTTCGCCAGAGCGGCCTTCTTCGCTTTGACTTCTTTCGCTCGGTCTTTCTCGACCTGAGCCTTCTCCTTTGTTTCATTTTTAGCGTTATCGCGCTCTAGCTGTCTGGCATTACGCTCGGCCTCGCGGGCGGATCGCTTACCTTCCTTCTCAGCGAGTCGCTCTTTATCATTAGCACGCTTCACTCGCCATTGCTTGAAGTTCGCCCAGCAAACCTTGCTGAACTGGATCGGATTGAGCCCGGTCAGCATAATCATCCCGATCATGTAGAGCATCACAAGCAATATGATGGCTCCAGTCTTATTCAAAAGGGCTTCTAGCACTTTCGTTCCGACTCCGTAACCAGCAAAACCACCAGAGGTGTTGATTTGATTCACTTTTGACCAAGCCGTCAGGAACCCTGTGACACTCAACAAGCATGACGCGGTCACTACAAAACAAAATAATCCGATCAAGGTGCGCTTAGAAAATTTCGCCCCCATGAATGCATAGGCGATTCCTAACCAGACCATGCCGATAGGTAATAAATAGCCAGCTGCGCCAAAGACCCTGAGAACAAAGAAAGAAAGTAAAGCTCCAACGACTCCAATCGAATTCTCTCGCGGTATATTCGGCTCATTATCGGTAATCCCACCAATGCCTAAAATAGGTAGATCGTGTGGAGTAAAGGTAATCAACGACAAGGTCAGAATAATTCCCACGCCGACCAGTGCAATCCCCGCAACCTCATTGAACCACGAAGGCAAATTGCTTTCAGGTTCTTCTCCACGCACTGTGTTCTTCTTAACTGCCATACTCGTTTTTCCTCTAACTTCCTCATTTTTTGGGAGAAAACTACTCCTCAACATCCCAGCCCAAGCAGCCCATGGCAAGCGAGAATTCTTAAGAAGGCCTTATTGTTAAGTATCTGCGAAGGAAATCACGAACGCATCAGCATAGTGTGGGCTTGCCGAGAGAGCGTCTGGTTGAGCTGATTTTTCCGCATACTTTTACTCATTGCCCATACTCCAAACCCACCCATCGCCATAGGCACAATGGCCAGCGGGAAGAATAGGAAACCAAAAGCCACTGTCATACCTAGGCAAACAGTGCACCAAAGTACCATAAAGGCGATCGAACAGCCTGAAGCCGCCGCGCCGATCTGAAACACCTCGGTGAGAAAGCCTGTGGAATCATTCTTCATCGCATACACTTTATAAAGCCCTCTTTCTTCCACGCCCACTACCTTCACTGTTTCCCCCTCGGAGATCGGGACTGGAGATGCTGATCTGTATTCGCAATGCTTTCCTGCTATTTTGATCATCGCAATATGAGTGGTCCGAGCACTCGTTTCCCCTCCTCCAGTGATGTGGGTGGTTCTGGTGAGATCATCCACGACTCCGTGGTGGATACTGAGATGGCTGGTTGAATGCATTGATAAACACTAAAACGGTTAACTCCTCGATAGACCAGTGCAAAAAGTGCTCGCGATTGTAGCCCACGATAAGTCTCTTTGACCGCTGAGCAGATCACCACTATAGTGGCGTACAAGCATTTCAAACAGCCTTTCAAAATTATGCGTATTTCCTTTCTCACTCTCGCCTTCAGTTTCCTCTGCCCTTGGGTCGCCAAATCAGAACCAGTGGTGGTGGCCCCTGAGCTCGAAGCTCCTGCCACCCAATTTATTCGTGTCGAACGCGATGAAAAGAGTACCCGGCTGCAGACAGCCGTCACTCGTTTCACCCGCGAAGGGGTGGAAATCGATCTCATCGGAGCCGTGCACATCGCGGATGAATCCTACTACGAAAAACTCAATACTAGCTTCAAAGCCTACCCAGTGATCCTGTTTGAGATGATTGGAGGAGAAAACCTAGGCAAAGGACAGGCCGTACAAAAGGAAGGAGAAAAGCCCGCTGGAGCCCTCGGATTTCTAGGCTCAGCCTTTGAGAAAATGCAGCAAGCTCTCGATCTCAAAGGGCAAAAAGACGAAATAGACTACAGCGCCGAGAACTTTGTCCATGCCGACCTCACGATCGAGGAATTTCACAAGCTCAACCAAGAGCGCGAGCAATCGTTGATGTCGTTCATGCTCAAACAAGCCTTTGCCAAGCCTAGCGGAAAGGAGCCTAGCACCGCTGGACTCCTCATAGCCTTACTCTCACGCAACCCTGACAAACTCAAGCTCCAGCTGGTAGACACCCTGGGCGAAGGAGACACCCAGATGGCCAATATAGCCGGTGAAAATGTCATCATTGGCGACCGCAACCTCAAATGCCTAGCAGTCATGCAGGATCAGATCAAAGCGGGTAAAACCAAGGTGGGTATCTTCTACGGAGCAGCCCATTACCCAGACATGGAAAAACGCCTGATCGAGCAAGGATTCAAGCAAACTCAGCAAACGTGGTTAGACGCTTGGACCCTGCCACTCAAATAAGCTGGCTTAGACGGTTGGAAACCGGCGCCACGTAGAGCGACACCTCTGGCTCGCTTCACACTGACTGGCTACGGTGATTTATAAAAGAGGCTGGAAGCGCTCTTCTACACTTCTATCCAGCTGCGGCAGCCACCATGAGACTTCGCATAAGGAACTTCCAGTGGCTCATCTAACACTTCAGTTTTGACGTAAGCAACATTGATGCAGCCAGCCGACATCCCCTTTCCTTCCCAGTCAAAGCGCTCACGCACAAGAGCCTCGGTATAGACGTGTCTATTAGAGAGCGCTAGTACAGCCTGCCAATCGGTGAGCAGCTCTGATCGTTCAACCGTACAGCGGTACTTCACTGGCACTATTTCACCCAGATCCCACAGTTTTTTTTGGGTCTCGGGCATCCACTCATGCGCCACATCTTTCACCTGAGATTTCTGTTTATGGAAGAGTGTTGGAAAGAGATAGAACGAGTCGTGAGCAAACTCAAAACCGCCACGGCCTTCGTGGATTCCACCTTTGCGGATAATCACGTCCTGCGCTCCTCTTGCCAGAGCTTCACAGACCACGAACCATTCTTTAAATGCCACTGCCATGAACATAGCTAGGCTCTAATCAAACTATTTCCAAGTGGAAATTAGCTCCGGGGTAGTGGATTTAAGATTGCTGAACTGATCTCAAAAGTGGTTCTGAACTGAACTAGCTACTTGCCGAAGACAACAGCAGTTGAGTTAGGCTCACAGTTTTTACTGTAAGGGCTGCAAACTAAGCTCTATAGTTAGGCTCATTCGCAATCATTCACCCTATGTCAGAAATCCTTTTAGCTCTCTTCGCTGGCCTGTTAGTTGGCGTTATTTTTTCAGTGGTTAAGCTCCCGCTGCCCGCCCCACCAGTGATCTCTGGCATCATAGGAATTGTGGGGATTTACTTAGGTGGTCAGCTCTACCAATGGATTCTCAAATCCTTCTTTTCCTAGCTGCGCGGCCTCTACAGAATTACAGAATTTATAAGAACTCACAGAATGAATAGTTTTAGCCGTGTAGTGCGATACCTCCGGCGTCGATTTACTGAAGAGCGCCCACCAGGCATCGCTTCGCGCGAACTGGGGACTATGGAGTCTTCACCTCCAGTGAAGTATAATAGGTGAGTTTCAGCTTCGCTGGAGTTCTATCAGATCCACAAAAATTTGTCTAATCAGTGGTAAGTAAACATGAAGAAATAGCACGCTGGGCCTCAAACCGCCCTTTTGTGAATTCTGATCATTCTGTCTAAGGGATCGTCGTGAAGCATGTGCTAAAAATCCCCCGCACTGAATCAACAGCACGGAGGACAACCAACAAAGGAACTATGATTTTATAAAGTTGAGGCCAGGGTCTCCATCTGGGCCGCCAGCAATGATGAAGTTGAGTGTCTTTTCATCCTTCATTTCAATCGCCGCAACAATTTGACTTTCGTCGCCACCAAGGACTAACAATCCTTCATCCATACTTGCCTCTCCGGCCATTTTGAATGGCTTCTTGCCGTCATTGTACGCCCAAGTAAACTTGTTATCCTTTCCGATGGTGAGTTTGATAGATCCTGCTCCACTCTTAGCGGTCCACGTCCCTTGGATTTGATCCAATGGCGGTGGAGTGTACTTTTCTTGGCTAGGGTCCGACTCTCCCTGAGAATCTCCAGTGGTCGAGTTCTTAGTGAGTCGAAGAAGCTCTTCAGCCACTTGATCTCGAGGTTGTAGCTCGACACATTTAGCGAATGCTCCCTGAGCCTCCTTCATGTGGCCCTCAGTCATGTAATGGTAGCCTAACAAGAACTGAGCATCTGCAGCTTTGGCATTTTTATTAGCATAGGATTCCAACGCGCGGAGTTGAGCCGTGTAGGTCTCAGAGGAATCGTACAAGCCGATCATCGTTTCCCAACCCCAACCTGGATTGGACGATAGCACGGAGTTCAGAACTGATGCTGCGTCGCTATATTTCTGGAGAGCGAACAAACACAGAGCTCGGAACTCATGTTGCACCGTTTCACCTGGATCATAGCTGATCGCTTCATCCGTCTTCTTGACAGCTGTTAGGTAGTCTTTTTCTTTGAAGGCCTTCACTGCGGCATCGAAGGAATCGGTCGCTTTTTTTGCAAGTGAGTCACTTTCTTTTTCCGACATCTCCGATCTCTGTTCGATTGCAGTCTCAGCGGAACTAGTGACAGGCTCAGCATAGTTCACATTACTACTGCCTCCATCGTTGTAGACCACCACGGTCTGAGTGGGGTAAGGATTGTAATAACTCTGGTATCCGCTGTCGAATATTAGACTTCCAATTCCCCAACCTACCAATCCCCAAGCAATCACACGACCTGGAGAATAGTAATAAGGGCGACGGTGCCAGCCATAATGCCAATGACCATGGTGCCACGAATGGTGCGATCCAGCACCCCACCATGGGCGTCCACCCCAGTGGTTTGAGTTCACTGACCAGTTCGCATTTCGTGAGAAATTGATATCAACCTTATTTCCTATGTTCACATTGCCGCCACCGGGGCGATGCCCAACGCCGGGACGGTTTCCGCCATTCCATCCTCCACCTGGTCTACCCGGTTTTCCGGGACGACCAGTAACTGGTGGTCGGGCAATCGGACGACCAGTACTTGGTCTACCAGTACTTGGTCTACCTGTACTTGGCCTACCAGTACTTGGCCTACCAGTACTTGGCCTACCTGTACTTGGTCTACCTGTACTTGGCCTACCGGTGATCGGTTTACCCGTTCCAGGTCGCACTCCAGCACCACCTTGACCAGGACGCGTCATAGGGCGTCCATCGAAACCAACCGCAGGCTTTGCGTACTTCAAGTCTCCAGGCTTCATTGATGGTCTTTGAGACGGCTGGGAAGGCCTGGTACTTGGACGGGTTGAAGGCCGTGTACTTGGACGGGTTGAAGGTTTTGTCGACGGTCGCGTACTTGGACGGGTCGAGGGTTTTGTCGAAGGCCGAGTGCTAGGTCGCGTCGAAGGTCTAGAAGAGGGCTGCGAAGGTCTCGTACTCGGACGTGTCGACGGCCTAGAAGGTTGTGACGGTCGAGTGGAAGGTCTAGAACTGGGTCTTGTAGACTTTGTAGATGGCCTTGAAGCTGGTTTAGCCCTCGATCCTGTCATCGGTGTTCGATGGCTACTAGAACTACGTGATGGTCTAGCTGAGGAACTGCGTCCACCGCCACCACGGTTACCGCCACCGCCTCGACCACCACCGCGAGCTTCCAAAATGGGCATCGCAACGATTGTGGACGCCATGAGCCATAACAATTGTTTACTGCAGATATTTTCTAAACTGAGTTTCATCCTCTTACTTTGATTTTGGGGTTAAAAATGGTTTAGGTGGCGTTTTCACGAGTTTGATCGATCGATCATCTTCCATATCGTCTCCGATGACTCGGCTGGTGAAACTCCAAAGTACCGCTTCGGTATCCACCACTTCAATGGACTGTGTGCTTGAGGTGCTTTCACCTTCACCGTTGACTCCCAGAGCCTTCATCACCCACTTGTCTGAGGACTCAGTCCACACCGCTTTGGAAAAGCCACCTTCGGAATCAAATGTCCACGAAACGATTTTATCTACAGCAGTGTTCCAGCCAATGCGAACAGTCATAGTTACAGGGTCAGTGTCTGGTGACACATAACGTCCACGACCTATCATCCAGGCTCCTGACGGTTCCCAACGGAAATCCATAGTAAACTTCCCATTGTCACCAACCGAGGCAACCCAGTCACCTATGAGCCCTTCGACATCACTCAATTTATCATAAGCCACGCTGTCAGTAACCTCGCGATTCCTTGATTGAACAATGAGCCATTGACCATCGTCCTGCAGCGCTAGAATGACCATATACAGGTGAGTCGAGATCTCATCGCCCGTAATATAATGGACGGAACCTTCTTCCACCACCAATCGAGGCGTCACAAAACGCACAGAGGTCGCCTCTAAAGCTACTTTTGCCTCATGATTACTATCGAAAATCCGTGTGTAGTGCTGCTCGATGGCATCATGCCCAGCTATCTTCAGGTCCTCATGCAGGAGAATCTCACCGTTGTCAGCAAACAGTGCTGCCACTGCTGCTGCGTCCTTATCGTTGAAGGCTTTCACATAACGGCTCGCAGCAGTTTTTAGCTTCACCCATTCTGGGCTGTCCGCTTTATCTGGCACCACCGCTACCGCTTTTTCCTCGGCAATGAGTGGGCTACTGATAGCTAGGAGTGATCCGAAAATGACATATTTCATAGCACTCCATATAACGAATCTTTCAAGCCTATGCCAGAACTATCTAACGGATAACTAAAGAACCTCTCTCACTTTAAGACTCAAAACGACTAGGACTCGCCGCTGCTTCATTTAATAAATGATGCTATATTTCCCTAACCACTAGCCCGAGAGAAAAGGTAGTTTGAATAATTACGATCCACCATTCACCTCCGCCCCTAGCTAGCGAGAGCTTTTTGAACCACAGCAAGAGCGGAATTTGAGAGATTCAGCTTGAGCGCCTCAGCGTGACCTCGCTCACTCATTTTCCCCCAAGTTTTCTGCACGATCTTGATCATCTTTTCTTCCTCCGTGCCCGCTATAAGATCATCAAATTGATATTCCATAAACGTTAAGCAAAGTGCATCTTCTAACATTTGACACTCTGGGTCATTTTGAAGGTTCTTTTTTAAATTCAATGCCTGCACACGGCTTATCGTATCCTCATCGAAACCGATATCCCTGAGTATTGTTCCAGCTTTCTCTGCGTGGAATTTCTTAAGATCTGAGCGCCATGCGAGATAGCCGGCTCTATCCATCGAATAGCTTTTACGCGGTATTTCCCATCGGCATATATGTTGACAACGTGAGGCCAACAAAAGTTCATCCGAAGCATCTGGATCAAGCTTCAGCACCCATTTTGTGTGCTGTTCTGCGAAAAAGCACTCTTGAGGGTAACTCTTTCCATCCACCGGCCACTGGCGTGGGTCCAGCGAGTTCGCTGCATCAAACTTCTCGAAAGCGACTTCAAACAAGGCATCCTTTTCCATAGATGTAGACTAAACCTTTCCATCCCCTAACACAACAATGAAGACTCTCATCATTTCTCACCGCGAAAAATCGAAGACAGTAGGAATATCACCTCTTGTGAGCAATCCGTTGCCAATGTGTTAAAAAATCTCTACACCGATTGGTCTATGCAGGGCTTCATTCGTTTCTCATTCATCATCGCCATTCTCTGTCTGGCGAGTTGCTCAGTACACCCTAGCGACTTTACCCGTGATCAGCGGAAAACCCTCGCGGCAACACGTTGGCAAATTGGTAAAACAACATCGTATAATCCTAGCTACAAACGTCTAAAATATCCCAAAGGAGATGTGCCCATTGAGGAAGGCGTCTGCACGGATGTGATTGTTAGAACCCTTAGGAAGAGCCATAGGATAGATCTTCAAAAGGAAATCCACGAGGACATGTCTACTCACTTTGATACTTACCCACCATTGTGGGGACTCACAGCGCCAGATTATAACATCGATCACCGCCGGGTTCCCAACATACAAACATATTTCGCGAGAAAGGGCTGGGATCTACCACTCGATCAGGTCAAAACAAACTACCAACCTGGCGACATCATCACTTGCGCTATCGGCGGAGTCACACCTCACATCATGATAGTAAGCGACCGCAAAGGCATTTCTGGACACTGGGCATTGATCCACAATGTCGGCATTGGTGTCATCGAGAACGATGTGCTGTTTAACGAAAAAATCACAGGACCTCTCACTGGCCACTATCGGATCTCAAATAAATTATTCTAACGACAATGAACACTCAACTCGATCTCGTCCATCAAGACGCACATTTCATCGTAGTCAACAAGCCCAGCGGCTTGCTGTCAGCACCAGGCAAGGGACCCGACAAGCTCGACTCAGTCACTGAGCGAGTACGCGCACTCTTTCCCGATGCTCCAGCTTACTCTGCAGTCCATCGACTGGATATGGACACCTCTGGGTTGATGCTGCTAGCACTAACTAAAGATGCGCATCGCGCCCTTTCTATACAGTTTCAAGAACGTGAAGTGAGAAAGAAGTATATAGCCTTGTTAGACGGCATAATCGAAGAAAACGAAGGTACGATCGAACTCCCTTTCAGACTCGACGTCGACAATCGACCGCACCAAATTTACGATGCTGAGCATGGAAAAATGGGCACCACCATTTGGAAAGTGATCGAGCGAGCCAATGGAGTCACCCGGATCCAATTCAAGCCAATCACTGGCCGCACGCACCAACTGCGAGTCCACTCTGCACATGCCAAGGGGCTAGGAGTACCGATCATAGGAGACCCTCTCTACGGCACAGGCACAGGGCCCGGTCACATGAAGCTCCACGCTACTATGTTAGAGTTCACCCACCCTGAAACTGGTGAGAGAATAGTGATTCATACGGAACCTGCGTGGTAGGTCGCAGCGCCGAGCCCAAGCTCGGCGAAAATGTTCCATTCATTTGGCAAACTCAAATTTCACGCCGACATTCCTTACCAGATTTAACCTATTTAAAAAATATAATGCTATTTAGACAAGTGAACCCAGCGCCTCCGCTTCTTCATTGTAGATTATTCATA
>CAXMPP010000056.1:0-12680 GCA_964195395.1 uncultured Thermodesulfobacteriota bacterium | reverse complement strand
CGAATTGGGTTCGCTAGGGATTGGTGGATATTAGATATTACTCAATATTCCTAGGTTTCAACTTGAGTTGAATCAGATCGAACAAAACTACCGCTAAGCTATATGGCGGTAGCTTTTGATCCATTCTCTTTAATTTGCAGACTGGAGAGATGCGTAGGCATACGTCATGCATAGCGCGTGAAGAGCCAGTTATTTCAGGCCGGGTTGAAAGCTTGTCATTAGAGGGTGGCTTTGAGAGTCTAGGCGGCATGAGGAGAGTCCTATTCTGCATTTTAACCATTCTGAGCCTTGTTTCGGCAGTGATGGGAAAGCCTATTATGTTGCGTGTTGGAGGAGGAGAAATTCATGAAGGCGAAATCAAGTTTGTGCGTAATGAAGCTATTTATTTGCAAAAAACGAGTGGTTCAGTGGTGAAGATCTCTATGACTTCACTCAACTCAGCAGGTAAAAGAATAGTGAATAGCTGGATCAGCGAGCGCGGGGGCAGTAGGGAATACGCCTCATGGATTGGCGTCACCAATCAGTCATTTTCGAAGTCGTGGCCGCGGACAGTCTACGGGCCTACTAGTATTCAACTCAAAAAGATCCAATCGCTTACTAAGAAAAATCTACTGATATACGAAAGCAGTCATTATAGGTTTTTGATCAATAGCAAGGTGGAGCCTCGAGTGATCCAGCGATTCGCAGTGCTTTTTGAAGCGACTCACAAATTTGTTTTTACTCTCCCAATCAATGCCTCTGGGCATTACATGAACAAGGATTTTAAGTTTCCGATATACCTGTTTAGTGATTATGAATCCTACCATAGAGCGGGTGGTCCGCAGGGGTCCGCTGGTGTTTACACGCCTAGAAATCAATCGGTCTTGGTGCCTATGCCAGTGCTAGGACTGAGTTGGGATGGTAGAAAATGGGAATATAAAAAAGGTGGCAGTAATCGAGTGTTGTCCCATGAACTCACTCACCAGTTGTGCGCTGGCCCGGCATTTTCCTCTTGGTATATTGAAGGAGGAGCTGAGTATGTGGCATCGACTCGCTACACGCATGGCGTCTATCATTCTAACAATGGAAAACAACGTGTCTTTGATTACGTGCGGAATAAAGACGGCCTAGATGATGGATCGGGGCGACAATTGGGTTCACGGATTCCGATGTCGGCGCTAGAAAATTTCATGACACTGCCCTATGCTCGATTCGCGGGTGGCAGGGATGCTAATAAGAACTATGGAGTGGGCTTGCTGCTCACGTATTATTTTTACCATCACGACGGCAATGGTGATGGCGCAAAAATTAAGCAGTATATCAAGGCGGTGCAACAGGGAAAAAGTGAACGTGATTCACAGAAGTTCTTACTCGGAAACCGAAGCTACCTCCAACTGCAGGAAGAATTTCGCAAGTTCTGTGCGAAAGGTGGAATTAATCTGGAGTTCCCAAGAAAATAAAGCTCGAAGTCTATGCTTCGAGCTCTTCTTCAATGAAGGCTTCGATGAGCTCGGGCACCTCTGTGAGAGCCTCAAAGTATTCTTCTTCTATGCCTGAAAGGTGGTTCGATTCAGTTTCTGAATACTGGCTACGGTCGGAGCTAGAGCTCTGACACCATTGGCTGGAGTTGAGAGTGTCCACGATGGTAGACGCGCCAATGAGTTCAAATGAGTTACTGATACGTGCGTGGTCGATCGAGCTGAGCCAAAACTCATTGAGCCCTTCACCTTCTTCGATCAGTTTGACCGTGTCTAATACATCAATGAGTGCGCGTTCCTCGCGATTGAGTTGGCGCTCATTCGATTCTTGCTCAAGTTTATCGACGAGAATTTCTATCTCATCGTTGAATTCGGTTGCGTCAAAAATGTTCATGGTTTTGGTAGGCGTAGCGGTGGATCCTGGAGGTCGGATAGGTTTCCGCGCTCAAGGGGTGGTTTTCATAAGGATTACGCTGAGATGGGCGAGACAATTTTGCAACTATTTACCTACAGCCCACTAGGGTGGCGGACGTAATAGCGGAGGAGGCCTCGACGTTGCGGTTTCCAGCGTGGTCCAGTGGAGTTCCAGGTTCCTCCTGTGTCAAAGCGGAGTCCACAGATCTCCATGAAAACGTGACCTTTCCGCACATAGATGGTCACATAGTCACCGTAGCCTTTTTTACCGTAGTCAAAGAATTGTTGTGAGACGAGAGGTTTGTCTAACTTGCCGCCTTTGTGGAGCACATAGGAGGTGGCTCCAGAGCAGTCGTATCCGTTGCATATGAAGTTCTTGTGGCCACCTCCGTAGAGGTAGGGCTTATCGATGAGCTCGTTTGCTGCGGCGACCATCTTGTGGACTTTGCGTGGAGCATTGGGTGGTGCTTGGGCTTTTCCATCCGCCCCAATATAAGCAGTCTGGCCGTACACGAAATTGTGCTTAAGCGAGGTCTCCTTCGCTTTCATCTGACTTGAGCAGGAATTCAATAGTAGCAGAGAAGATGCTAGAAGGATGAAGGTGCCGATTCTTTGAAGCATGATCAGAGAGTGTACAGAATATTTAAGTTAGGTAAAGTACTCGCGAAGCTAGTGAATAACTGCATGAAAAAAGCGCACCCAGAATGGATGCGCTTTTAAAAATTGTTTGTCGGTTCAGGTTAGATGAGACCGTGGTAGGCCTGGATAGGCTTGACCTCGAACTTCTTGGTCTGAAGCGAGCGGATCGCGAGGACGGATGCTTCGGCAGCTGCTAGGTTGGTGCAGTGAGAGATCTTGTTAGTGACTGCGCTGGATCGAATTTTGATCTCGTCTTCGCGGGCTTCGTGGCTGCTAGGGCTGTTGATGACGAAGGAGATTTCTCCGTTCTTCATCATGTCGATGACGTTTGGTCGCTTGTGCTCAGCGAGTTTGTAAACGCGCTCGACTGCGACGCCTTGCTCCTTGAGGAACTTGTAGGTGCCGCCTGTGGAGTAGACTGTGAAGCCTAGTTCTACGAGATCTGTGGCGATCGCTACAGAGTTTGGCTTGTCGCGATCGTTGACGGAGAAGAAGACGTTGCCTTCGGTTGGAAGTGGGTTGAATGCTGAGATCTGAGCTTTGGCGTAAGCCATGCCTAGGTCAGCATCGATGCCCATTACCTCACCAGTGGATTTCATTTCAGGTCCGAGAACGATGTCCACACCTGGGAACTTAGGCCATGGGAAAACAGCTTCCTTCACACAGTGGTGGTTAGGGAGCACCTCTTCCGTGAAGCCGAGCTCTTTGAGTGTCTTGCCAGCCATTACTTTAGCAGCAAGCTTTGCAAGTGGGATGCCGATTGCCTTGGAAACGAATGGCACGGTGCGTGATGCACGTGGATTGACTTCGATGACGTAGAGTTCCTCATCCTTCACAGCGAACTGGATGTTCATGAGGCCGCGTACTTCGAGTTCACGAGCGAGGTCTTTAGCTCCTTTGAGAATTTGTTCCTGAATGTCGTCAGAGAGGGAAGGTGCTGGAATCACACAAGCTGAGTCGCCTGAGTGGATGCCTGCAGCTTCGATGTGCTGCATGATTGCGCCTACAACGGATGTTTCGCCGTCTGAGATACAGTCAACGTCCACTTCCACTGCATTTTCGAGGAAACGGTCAACAAGGATTGGTCGGTCAGGTGAGACGTCAGCAGCTTCGCTGATGTACTTGCGGAGTTCGTCGTCTGAGTAAACGATCATCATGCCGCGTCCACCGAGAACGAAGGACGGGCGAACGAGAACGGGGTAGCCGATGCGGTCAGCAATGACGACAGCTTGGTCTGGAGTGACTGCTGTGCCAGCTTCCGCTTGCTTGAGGCCGATTCTGTCGAGGAGTGCGGAGAAGAACTTGCGGTCTTCTGCTAGCTCGATGGATTTTGGTGATGTACCAATGATTGGCACACCGTGGCGCTCGAGGTCAGCGGCGAGGTTGAGTGGTGTTTGACCACCGAACTGAACGATGACACCGTCTGGCTTCTCTTGGTCGCAGATGTTGAGAACGTCTTCTAGTGTGAGTGGTTCGAAGAAGAGCTTATCAGAGGTGTCGTAGTCAGTTGAAACTGTCTCAGGGTTGGAGTTGACCATGATGGTCTCGTATCCAAGCTCTTTGAGAGCGAAGGACGCGTGCACGCAGCAGTAGTCAAATTCGATTCCCTGACCGATGCGGTTAGGTCCACCACCGAGGATCATGATCTTCTTCTTGTCGCTCTCACGGGCTTCGTTTTCGTCGCCGTAGGTGGAGTAGAAGTAAGGGGTGTATGCTTCGAACTCAGCGGCACAGGTGTCAACGAGTCGGTAAGTAGGGATGATGCCTAATTTCTTACGTGCTGCGCGGACCGTGTCCTGGTCAGTGTTCTGAAGGTAAGCGATCTGAACGTCTGAGAATCCGTACTTTTTCGCCTTACGAAGTTCGTATGGTTTTTCTAGGAGGTTCTCAGTCGCTGCTAGGGCATCGCCTTCTTCTACGATCTGGCTGAGGTTCTCAAGGAACCAGCGGTCGATTGCTGTTGCTTCGAAAATTTCTTCTACTGTCCAGCCGTTTTCAAATGCTGTCTTGAGCCAGAAAATGCGCTCAGCGTTAGGGACGTGTAGCTTACGCTCGATGTCTTCGCGGCTTGGAGCTTTTGCGCCTTTGCCGTCGAAACCAAAGCCTGAACGGCCAGTTTCAAGCGAGCGAAGAGCCTTCTGCATGGACTCCTTGAATGTACGTCCGATGGACATCGCTTCACCAACAGCTTTCATCTGCGTGGTGAGAACTGCGTCCGCTGTTGGGAATTTCTCGAAAGTGAAGCGTGGGAGCTTAGTGACTACGTAGTCGATTGTCGGCTCAAACGAGGCTGGTGTCACGCGAGTGATGTCGTTCTGGAGTTCATCCAGAGTGAAACCAACCGCGAGCTTTGCAGCGATCTTAGCGATCGGGAAACCTGTTGCTTTAGACGCGAGTGCTGAGGAACGAGAAACACGTGGGTTCATCTCGATCACGATACAACGACCGTCTTCAGGGTTTACTGAGAACTGAATGTTAGAACCACCAGTCTCAACACCGATTTCACGGATACATGCGAACGAAGCGTCACGCATGATCTGGTATTCACGGTCAGTGAGAGTTTGAGCAGGAGCCACTGTGATGGAATCACCGGTGTGGACACCCATTGGGTCGAAGTTTTCGATGGAGCAAATAACCACGCAGTTGTCAGCGCAGTCACGCATGACTTCCATTTCGTATTCTTTCCAGCCGAGAAGTGATTCTTCAACGAGAATTTCTGAAACTGGTGAGAGGTCGATGCCGCGTGTGCAGATCTCTTCGAACTCTTCGATGTTGTAAGCAATGCCGCCGCCTGAACCGCCGAGCGTGAATGCTGGGCGGATGATGAGTGGCATTGTACCGATCTCTTCGCGAATTGCGTGAGACTCAGCCATGTTGTGCGCGACACCAGAGTGTGGCAGGTCGAGACCAATTTTGAGCATTGCTTCTTTGAAGCGGAGGCGGTCTTCACCTTTGTCGATCGCGTCAGCGTTGGCGCCGATCATTTTGACACCGTGCTTCACAAGCGTGCCTGCCTTGTCGAGGTCCATCGAGCAGTTGAGTGCAGTCTGGCCACCTAGAGTTGGAAGCAGGGCGTCAGGCTTTTCCTTGATGATGATCATCTCAACCACTTCAGGAGTGATAGGCTCGATGTAAGTGCGGAATGCAAACTCAGGGTCGGTCATGATGGTGGCCGGGTTTGAGTTAACAAGGATCACGTCATAGCCTTCTTCTTTGAGGGCTTTGCAGGCTTGAACGCCTGAGTAATCGAATTCGCATCCTTGGCCAATAATGATTGGTCCGGAGCCGATAACTAAAATCTTTTTAATCGAGGTGTCCTTTGGCATGAAAGTGAGTCGTAAATTGAGGTGTTTCTGCCTACTCAGACTCCTTTTGTAAAGGATTGCTTGCGTGTTTCGTAAAAGAAAATCAAGCAGTTGTGTGAATAACTTGTGAGTAGTGGCGCAATCCTCTTTCACATAGAGGATTGTGGCTGCTTAAGAACGCTTAAGCTTTATCATCGATTTCCGCAAAGACCATCACACCGGCTGAGGTGTTGATGGTGGAGATGACTGTGACATCCAGAGCTGAACCAATTCTAGTAACAGCATTGTTGACCACGATCATGGTGCCGTCTGGTAGGTAACCGACTCCTTGGTGAGCTTCTTTACCGGTTCTAACGATAGCGAGGTTCATGTGGGCTCCTACTGCAACCTTAGGTTTCAGTGAGTCTGCTAGATCGTTGATATTCAGAACTGTGACTTCTTGGAGGCGAGCCACCTTACAGAGGTTGTCATCCGTTGTAAGTAGCTTCGCGTTGATGAGTCGGGCTATCTGCATCAAAATGGCATCATGGGAGTCGTCGGGTGAGGCGGGGGTGGCATCGTGGATGCTGACTCGCGTGCGTTGCGAACTGCGTAAATCCTCTAGGCAATCAAGCCCACGTTGGCCTCGCTGGCGTCGACCCGGTGAGGGGGAATTCGACATGATCTGTAGCTCTTCTAACACGAAGCGTGGGACGATAAGATTGTTCTCGAGGAAGCCAGAGTTCATTAGTGCGGGTAAGCGCCCGTCGGTGATGACGTCTGAGTCTAGTAGGAGTGGCCGTCCTTTTTGGGCTTCTTGTCGAAAGCGGACGTAAGGGATAATGAGGGCGAAATCTTCTTTGTTGCTGCGCAGGGCAATGACTGTACCAAGGAAACCAAGGGTGGCGTAGGTGCAGACGTTGAAAGTGAGGGCGAAGTCCTCAGGTTGTTGGATCTGATTGCTAAAAGTAACAGTGAAAAGTTCAGGGATTCGAACCGTGTTGAGAAGCCATGCACAGGATAAGCCAACCACTAAACCCAAGGTGGCTGTTGAGAAACCTCTGATAGAGAATTGTTTCATCAGGCTTTCGACCATGATAAAGAATGCGCCGACGAGAAGTCCGACCGTGATGCCGATCCACATCTTGGACGGGCCAAGGCTTTGAAACGCGAGAGCGCTTCCTGCAAGTTCGCACACTAGCAAGTAGAGCATGCGAGTGACGTTTATGGCAGGGGTGGAATTTTTTCTAGGCACAGGATTAACTCGGGGTTGAACTGTTATACTGTCCAACTTATCCATATTTTTGCAAGCCTAAGATCCTGTTAGTTCTAATCATTGGGCTTGCACGAGCTCGGAGCTCTAGGCAGTCTTGTTCAAGAATGAAAAATCAGCCAAAATTGATTGCGATGGTAGCGATGACTTCTGACCGGGTGATCGGCAAGGGAAATGACCTGCCGTGGCACCTTCCTGAGGATTTAAAACTCTTCAAGCGCACGACGAGCGGCCACCCTATTGTGATGGGCCGCAAGACCTATGATTCTATTGGGCGTCCCTTGCCAAAGCGCCAGAATATAGTGATTACGCGTGACCAGTCATGGTCAGCCGATGGTGTTGATGTGGTGCATTCTCCTGAAGCAGTTAGGCAACTTGAATTGATGGACGAAGAGGTGTTCATCATTGGTGGCGCTGAAATTTATTCCCTTTTCCTGCCGCACATTGACGAGTTGTTAGTATCCCACGTGTACCAAAGCTATGAAGGCGACACCCGCTTTCCAGAATTTGAGCACTTTTTTACAGGTTTTGAGGTAGTCGAGAAGTTCGATGACTTCGAACTCCGCCGCTACACGAAGTAGTCGCTACTGCGTGCTTCGTTGAAATCCACCATCACCAAAGAGCGCTTTTGCTTCTCCTATGAGGAAGAGTGATCCTGCGATCAGGATTGGTTTTTTGCTGTCGCTGAGTGACTTTAGAGTGCTTTCTAAATTCTCGTGGGAAGTGTGAGGGGTGTTTGCGGGAAGTGCTGCGATAGCAGTCTCGGTGCTGAGGGTGCGTGGTGAATCGAGAAGGGTGAGGTGAACCTCTTCGCTGATTGCACAAAGAATTTCGAGTACTTGAGCAACGTCTTTTTCTTCGACAGCACCGAATACAAGAGTGGCTTTTTGTTCGCCAAACTGTTGCTTCCAGGTGTCGACTAAGGCATTAGCCGCATGGGGGTTGTGCGCTCCATCAATGATGATTTGAGGGTGCTCAGAAAGGGTTTCAAAGCGGCCTGGCCAGCTGATATTAGAGAGAGCGTATTTAACTGTGTCGAAATCGAGCTGTATGCCAAGAGCTGTGACAGCCTCGACGGCTAGTTTGGCATTTTCCGCTTGGTGCTTGCCAGCTAGATTGATGTTGTAGCCAAGCAATGGGCCATTCACCGTGGTGAGTGGAGCACGTTTTTCTTCAGCTTCTTCTGCAATGACAATGGCGGCTGAGCGCTCTTGCTGAGCACTAATCACAGGTTTTTTCTCACAGATGATTCCAGCCTTCTCCACGGCTACTTTTTCCAGAGTATCACCAAGCCACTCAGAGTGGTCGAGCGCGATAGGAGTGATGACGCAGACGTCTGCCGGAACAGCGGTGGTGGCATCCAGTCTACCGCCCATGCCCGTTTCTAGAATGATGAGCTCACACTCCATTTCTTTGAAATGGCGCATGGCGATGGCGAGAGTCAGTTCGAAAAACGTCGGGTGGTGATCCCAGTCAGCTACAATTTCTTTGATTTCGAGAATGGTAGCGAGGACCTTTTGTTCGGGGATCATCTCGCCATTCACGCGCATGCGTTCACGGAAATCTACCAGATGGGGAGAGGTGAAGAGTCCGCAGTGAACACCGGTGGTGCGAGCTAGTGAGTCGATTATTGCAGAGGTCGATCCCTTGCCGTTCGTTCCAGCTAGGTGGATGACCTTTGTGTCGCGTGTTGGATTGGCTAACAGCTGACGGAGCAATTTTTTTGGCCCGTCGAGCCCGAGCTTGATGCCAAAAGTCTGAGTCGAGTAGAGCCAATCGAGAGCTTGTTGGTAGGTCATTAGTCTATGCTGTTAGTAGACAAAAAACCTCTCTAATCAGATCAGAGAGGCTTTATGAAAATGGGTAATGCCTATAGCGGCATCATGTAGCTGAGCAACTGACCGAGCTTTTTCTTTACATCGTGACGCCGCACGATGGAGTCTACGAGACCGTGCTTGAGCATGAACTCTGCAGTCTGGAAGCCTGGAGGTAGGTCTTGGTGGGTGGTTTCTTTCACCACGCGTGGACCAGCGAAGCCGATCATGCACTTTGGCTCAGCGAGGTTGATGTCGCCGATAGTTGCGAAAGAAGCTGTCACGCCACCAGTGGTTGGGTGAGTGAGAAGTGAAATGTAGGGAAGGCCGTGCTCAGAAAGACGTGCGAGAGCGGCACAGGTTTTAGCCATCTGCATCAGTGAAAGCATACCTTCCTGCATGCGAGCACCAGAGGATGAGGAAATGATGATCATGCCGCGCTTTTCTTTGACGGCGGTTTCGATGGCGCGTGTGATTTTTTCACCCACAACGGAGCCCATGGAGCCGGCAAAGAATTTGAAGTCCATCACAGCGATCATTGCTGGGTTGCCGGCGACATTCAGTCGGCCAGTGACCACAGCATCATTCATCCCTGTCTTTTTGCGGAGCATGTCGATTTTCTCTTCATACTTATGGAAGCCGAGAGGATTTTTCGAGTAGAGTTCAGCATTGGTCTCTTCGAATGTGCCGGCATCAGCGATGGAGGCGATTCGCTCTTTGGAGCCAAGCAGGAAGTGGTGGTCGCAGGTGGTACAGACTTGATCGTTTTGTTTGAGATCAAGGGTGTGGATCATGGCATCGCACTCTGGGCACTTGGTCCAGAGGTCGTTAGGCATGTCTCTCCTCTTATTGTTGCGAAGTCTTGGTCGTTCGAAAATACCCATGGCTTTAGTAAAGTTGTTCGGCAGCGGATGCCGTTTCTTTCGGCAGACTAGCCACGTAAGGCGGTGAGCACAACAATGTTTTCGAGATGAGGCGCGTGTTTCTTTAGAACCTCTGCGCAAGCAGTTGCTGTAGAGCCCGTGGTGAAGACGTCATCTACCAGTATTGCTGATTTGAAGTGTGGGTCTAACTTCCTGAACCTAAATGCGCCCTCTAAATTTTTGAGGCGATCATTTCTCCCCAGTCGAGTCTGAGTCTTGGTGTTGCGCGTTCGTCTGAGAGCATTTCGTGTCGGAATGTGAGTGTGGCGCTCTAGCTGGCGGGAGATTTCTGCAGCTTGGTTGAATCCCCTGTGCCACTTCCGCCGCCAATGCAGCGGGACGGGGATGAATACTGGCGATGGGAGCTCGGAGAAGCGTCGGTCGCTTTCCATGGTTTCTTTACAAAAAAGAGCGAGTTCATTGGCGATGTAAAACTTTTTCAGGTATTTAAAGTCGACAACCAATTGGTGATTGGAGTGGGTGTTTCGCAGGGCGGCTCGTGCAAAAAGGAAGCTGAAATCGAGGTGTTGGCAGTTGGGGCACAGGAAAGGGCTGTCGATCGCTCCGTCATATCCCTCGCCACAGCGATCGCAAAAAGGCGGCTTTACCCGAGCGCTGTCTGAGGTGCATTTCTTGCAGAGATAGCGCCCATCCTTCGTCGGCGTATCACAGTGGTGGCACGAGGGAGGGTAGAGTTAGTCGAGTAGACTTGTTAGTCTTGGGTGGCGCACAATTTTCGGGAGCGAAGGTAAAAGGAAAGGCAAAGTCCGGTGATTAGGAGAGTGACGAGGGGGAGGACTCCGTCCATCAAGCTGTCATTGTAGAGTAGCTTTTGCGACTCACCAACTGAATCCGTCAGCTTGTTCGTGAATTTGAGCGAGAATACCCAGCCCGCGTGCAGCCCGATAGCGAGCCATAGTTTGCCGGTTTTGTAGCGGGTGTATGCGAGGGTGGCTCCCACCACGAAGAGCGTGAGGAAGACTCCGAAGAATGAACTGGCAGCGAGGAATTTTTGACCAATCAGTCCTAGCATTTCAAAGCCAGCCATCATATTCCGCGGGTCAGCTACGGCGATGCCTTTCGGCGGACTAAGGAAATGCACGGCGGCAAAGAAGAGGGAGAGGCCAATGATCGTCTGCACCGCATTGAGCTTACGCATGAGCACTCCGTAGAGCACTCCGCGAAATAACCATTCTTCTAGCAGAGCGACGATGACCGCTGGGATGATCGCTTTTTGGAAGGCCTTGGCAAAGACGAAATCATCCGAGGTCTTTACCCAACCTAGGAGATAGAGCAGGCCTACAAGAAACGTGAGAAAACCTGCTGAAAAAAGGATTCCGACAAGTAGATCTTTCCAGCCTTGAGACCCCGGGTTGATCCGTTGTTTCAGCGGTGGTTTGCTTTCAATGCTGTCTTTACTCTTGAGGCTGCGGATCAATGGGTAGAGGAACAGTAGGGCGCACCCCATCAGGCCTCTATTGAAATAGCGCGAAAACTTGGCCCGGTCACACTTGTTAGCTAACCACTCCATCGGTGCCGAGAGCTCACTAACGGCGGCCTCTGCTGCGAGGTCTTTACCCCAAGCGTAGAGGTGAGGGGCTACTAACGCGGCTCCAAGAAAGCTGACGAGTATGAAGAGAAAGAGCTTAACGAGTTCATGTTGTAATAGGCGAGCCACGTAGCTCGTTATAAGGAGCTCACTATCTTTGTGAACTCTAAAGCATCTATATGAAAATAAATAGATGGGAAATCTGATTGCAAAATACCATTGGGCTGGCTTGGATGCTGTGACGTATGAGTGATGGAAAATCAAAGGCTCAAGTATTTGCCGCTCGGCTCTTCAGCACCGTGTTGCTGGTGGCCATTGTTGGGGGTACCTTTGTGAGCAAAAATCAGTGGGCGTATCTCGGCTTGATTTGTTTCTTGGCCATTGCGGCTAGTACGGAGCTTTATAAAATGGTTCGGGCTAACGGATTGCCATGCCAAATCAAATGGGGGCTCACGCTCTCCATTGGCTACACTCTGACGGTTGCTTACTTATTGGCAACGAAAGGCGCTGGAGCACTGGAAATGTTGGGTGCTGTTGATGGTGCTGCGATTGCCCTAGCAGTGCTTGCCAGTTTCATTTTCCAACTACGCGACCCAATCGAGGGAAGTAAACCATTGGTCGCCGTGGCAACTACCGTGCTGAGTTTCCTCTACATCCCGTTTTTATTCAGCTTCATGGGACGTGTGCTTTTTGTCCCGGATCTTGAGGGCGCAGTACCTGGTGCTTGGCTTCTCATTTGGTTGGTCTGCGTGACTAAAATCACTGACATCGGAGCCTACTGTACTGGCTCACTGATTGGTAAGCACAAGATGATTCCTCATATCAGCCCAGGGAAAACTTGGCAGGGGTTCTTTGGTGCGATCGTTTGGGCCGTGGCTCTAGGCTGCGGACTCTATGCTCTAAAGTCTGATCAACTCTCAGTGTTAGGCGGCTGGTGGCATGTGATTGGTCTCAGTGTTCTGCTTTCCTTATGCACTGTTGTTGGAGATCTAGCTGAGTCTGTTATCAAACGCAGCTTAGAAGCGAAAGATAGCGGCAACACACTTCCTGGAATTGGCGGGGCGCTAGACTTGATTGATAGTCTTTGCTTCACCGCTCCAGTGCTCTATTTCTACCTCATTTGGGTAGCTTAATTATATATACTCATTTCTATGAAGCGCAAAAAAGTGGTTCTCCTGGGCTCTACTGGATCGATCGGAACTAGCACACTCAAGGTCGCTGGTGAAATCCCTGAACGGATGGAAATCGTCGGGCTCGCCGCAGCGAATAGCGTGCAAGCACTCGCTCAACAAGCGAAGGAGACTGGCGCCAAGCATGTGGCTATTTA
>CAXMPP010000055.1:0-12780 GCA_964195395.1 uncultured Thermodesulfobacteriota bacterium | reverse complement strand
GCAAGAAGTGAAGGATCGTTCCCTTGCTAGTTTCAAAGGCGGTAAGTGCAGAGTTCTCGTAGTGACGGATGCTGTCGCTAGAGCTATCGACTGGACTGGTACGGCTGTAGTGATCAACTATGATTACCCCGAACTTGAGGAAGACTATTTCACTAGGCTAGATACAGTTTCCGCAATGTCCACTTTCCTCACGCCTCAAAACAAGAGTTCCCTAGAGCAGCTAGAGACTAAGTTAGAGACGTCCATAGAGTCGTTAGTCGCTGAGGGATTTGAGTATGATGCTATCGAGGTCAAGGAGCGTGTGAAGCGCAATAAGACGCCGAAGAAGGGGCCTCGCTCCAAACCACTTCAGCACAAAAAGAAGAAGTGGAAGCCGAAGAAGTACACGCGTTAGGGTGTGCTATTTTTTTAGCACATCAGTAGTTTTTTCTTGAGTTTGTTGTGCTGCTGTCGATGCTGTGAAGCGCAGATCATGGAGAGTAAAAAGAAGGTAGTAATCGCATGCGGAGGGACTGGAGGGCATCTCTTTCCTGGAGTGGCAGTGGCGCAAGAAATGAAGCGCCGCGGGCACACCGTACGTTTGCTTATTTCTGAGAAAAAAGTAGATGCCCAAGCATCTGAAAAATACGGTGATCTAGAATTTGATACGGTTCCCGCAATTGCCAAGCCTCCGACTCTCTCGCCTAAGATGCTCCCTTTCCTGTGGAAGTTGCTGAAGACGACGGCTAAGTGTAAAAGCTTGCTAAGGAAATTTGAAGCGGATGCTGTGATCGGCATGGGTGGATTCACCTCACTTCCGCCCGTGATGGCTGGCAAAAAATTAGGAGCGAAGACCTTTCTTCACGATTCAAACGCCTTGCCCGGGAAAGCAAATCGACTCACAGCTAAGTGGTGTGATAAGGTGTTGTTAGGAATGAAAGAAGCGCGTCCCTATTTCCCTCAATCTGAAATCGAGCTCACCGGCACGCCTGTTCGCGAGGAATTATACAGCCTGCCTTCTCGTGAACAAGCTGCTGAGAAGCTTGGCATAGATCCCTCTTTGAAGACTGTGTTAGTGATGGGAGGCAGTCAGGGAGCTAGGCAGCTCAATAGCCTAGTAGTGGAGGCCTCAAAGGCGATGCCCGATATTCAGTTCATCCACATCACTGGTAACTTAGACTACGATCGAGTCAAAACTGAGATGGGCGAGCATTGCCCGAACCACAAGCTTATCGATTTTTGCGATGACATGCCGAGCATTTACGCGATCACAGATTTGGCAATAATGCGAGCCGGGGCTTCGAGTTTGAGCGAAATTTCCTACTTAGGCTTAGCCTCGATTTTGGTGCCGTATCCGTACGCCGCGGATGACCACCAGACGAAAAATGCCGAAGTCTTTGCTGCCGCCAATGCGGCTGTGCTCAGGCAGGAGTCAGAGCTGGATGCCGGGATGTTAGTGGCAGACGTATCTCACATATTTGCGGAGTCAGAAAATTTAGAAAAAATGAGTGCTGCTTCAGTGGAACTTGGAGTGAAAGACGCGGCGACTCGCGTCTGTACAGTGATTGAGAGGGCGTAATGAAGAATTTTAGTGAGAGATTGATGCAGCCGAACGTTCCAATGCGCGTTCACCTTATTGGTGTTGCTGGTTCAGGTATGAGCGGTCTAGCTTCTCTGTTGTTAGGCATGGGCCATAATGTGAGTGGTTGTGATCGCGTCACCAGTGCTGAGACCGAGCGTCTGCAGCGTGCTGGATTAGCATTTTCGAGCCCTCACAATGCGCACTCTGTCGCTGATGCTGATGTGGTGGTGTATTCCTCCGCTATTCGTGATGAGAATGTGGCTTTGGCTGCAGCACGCGAGTCCGGCATCCCGACGGTTCGCCGCGCCGAATGCCTCGCTGCCATTTTGTCGACCAAGGACGGAATCGTCATTTCAGGGACGCATGGGAAGACTACAACCTCTGCAATGAGTGCGCATGTGTTGCGCCGAGGAGCTGTCCATCCATCTCATTATGTGGGAGCTGAAATTCCAGTTTTAGGCGCCAATGCGCACTGGGACGAACGAGGCGAGTTGATGGTGGCAGAAGGAGATGAGAGCGATGGCACGCTAGCGCTCTATCAGCCAAAGCACACCGTGGTTCTCAATGTGGAAGAAGAGCATCTCGATTTTTATAGTGGGATTGATCACATCAAACAGGTATTCACTACTTTGTTAGATAGAACTTCAGGGTGTGTGATTTATTGCGGTGAATGTCCCGTTGCTACAGAGCTCTGCGGATCCCGAGAAAATTCGATTTCCTATGGCTGGATCGATGCCGACTACGTGGCAGAAAATATTAAAGAACAGGGAGGAATTATCGCATTTGATGTGGTTCACCAAGGTGAAAATCTTGGACGTGTTGAGCTAGGTGTTCCTGGCCGGCACAATGCTCTCAATGCTCTAGCATCGATAGCTCTGGCTGCTGTCTGTGGGGTTTCATTTAACGACGCCTCACGCGCGCTGGCTACTTTTGCCGGTGCTCGCCGTAGATTTGAAACAAAGTATCTCAGCTCGCGCTTGAGAGTAATCGATGACTACGGTCACCACCCCACTGAACTCGCGGCGACATTGCAGACCGCTCGTTCGCTCAATCCCAAACGGATAGTCGTTCTATTTCAACCACACCGCTTCAGCCGCACTCAAAAGTTAGCGGATGATTTCGGTAGAGTCCTGCAGGCTGCCGATCGGGTCTTCGTGACCGACGTTTACCCGGCATCTGAATTACCGATTGATGGAGTCAGCGGTCAAACGATTGTCGACGCCATGAAGGCGCATGGAAATATACAGGCTGAGGTTGTTGGAGCCGTTCCTCAAGCACACTACGCAGTGGGCAATGCTCTAAAAGAAGGGGATATGCTGATCACTCTAGGCGCCGGAAATGTGCACGAAGCTGGCACGAAAATCGCGCGTGATCAGGTGGTCTTAGAGGACATTCTCGGCGAGTGTGGCGAAGGGAATGCCAAAGTCCATTTGTACGAGCCGATGCGTAAGCATACTACGATGTTGGTCGGTGGGCCTGCTCAATTTTGGGTAGAACCTCAGACTCATAATTGCTTTGCTAGAGCTGTAAAATATTGCCGTGAGCGTGGAGTTCCAGTTCGAGTCCTTGGACGTGGATCTAACTTGTTAGTACGTGATGGCGGTATCCGAGGCGTAGTCATTCATCCATCGAAAGGTGTCTTTGGCGAGGTTGCAGTCGAGGGTGATACTATTATTGCTGGAGCTGGTGTGCGCTTTAAAAAGCTCGCGAGTGTGGCTCAGAAGGCAGGTCTGACTGGCTTTGAGTGGATGGAAGGAATCCCAGGGAATGTCGGTGGCGGACTTCGCATGAATGCTGGAGCAATGGGGGCTGAGACATTTGATCAGGTAGTCGAGGTGACATTCCTCGACGAAGATGGTGAGATTCGGAGCCGTAACCGCGATGAGATCGAAGCATTTTATCGGAATGTGCCCGAGCTTCGTCGTAGCTTTGCCTTGAGCGCGCGCTTCAGAGGCTCGGCCTCTGACCATGGAACCATCCAGCAAAAGATGGAAGCCTCGATGGGGAAGCGTCGTAGTTCGCAGCCGCTTGCTGCCAGTGCTGGATGCATTTTCAAGAATCCTGACTTGATGCCGGCGGGCATGTTAGTCGACACATTGGGCTTCAAGGATTCGAGTGTGGGCAAGGCGAGGGTCTCGCTAGAACATGGAAACTTTATTGTGAATGACGGAAAGGCATCCGCGCAGGATGTGCTAGGCCTGATTGACCAAATTCGCGCAAAGGCGAAACAAGAGAAGAGCGTTGAGCTGGAGACCGAGGTGCAAATCATCGGTGAAGATACTTTCCTTTTTTAATATTTAGAACAATGAACAAAGAGATCAAAATAGCAGTAGCCATGGGTGGTCCGGGCTCTGAACACGATGTTTCTATGGCAACAGGAAAGGCTGTGCTTCAAGCTTTGCTTGACGAAGGCTGTGATGCAATGGCTCTTGAAATTAGCACCCATGAAATCGTGGCGCCCGAGGGCGTGGGACTTGTTTTCAACACGATCCATGGAACCTTCGGTGAGGATGGAGCATTGCAAAGCCAACTCGAAAAACAGGGAGTTGCCTACACGGGTGCCGGCTCTGCTTCTAGTTTGTTAGCTTTTGATAAGGTGGCGAGTAAGCACCGTTTCATTGAAAAGAACGTGCCAACGCCGACCTCCGAAACTGTCGATTGCAGTGCTGGTGTGCAAATGCCTAAAATGCCATTACCTTACGTAGTGAAACCCCCTCGTGAGGGATCCAGCGTTGGAGTACACATCGTTCAGGAGGAGGCTGATGCTCGCGCTGCGATCGAAGATGCAGCTAAGTATGGTGATGAGGTGTTGGTCGAACAATTTGTCGAGGGCAAGGAACTGACTGTGGGTGTGCTGGAGAATGAGGTTTTCCCTATTGTGCATATTGCTCCACGCAGTGGATTCTATGATATGTCTAACAAGTATCCGTGGATGACTGGTGAAGGCGGGACTGATTATTATTGTCCCGCTGAGCTGGATGCTGAAACTACGAAAAAGGTAAAAGACGCAGCTTTAGCGGCGCATCGCGCTTTGGGAGTTGAAGTCTACTCCCGAGTTGATGTACTGTTGGACGCCGATGGGAATCCTTTCGTGTTAGAAACTAACACTATACCGGGGATGACTGCGAGTAGCCTCCTGCCAAAAGCAGCGAAAGAGGCTGGCTATTCGTTCGGTAAACTTTGTTTAAAGATCGCAGAAATTTCGCTGCAGACCCCAAGAAATGTTTAGAAAGAAACAGTCGAATACGCGCTACGTGCGCCAGCGCTCTGACCGCATGCTTCACTTGCAGGTCAGCTCTCCGCGTATCGTTTTCTTTCAATCACGCAAGGCTGTTTGGGGTGTCTTTAAAATCGTTATTATTCTAGCTGCGCTGGCTGCTGCGGGCCTCTATGGAACTCGCTATGTGCAGAACCATTTTCTCACTAGCCCAGAGTTCGCCCTCCGCCACCTAGAGCTCAAGACGAATGGCTTTCTTAACGAAAGTGAAGTAGCCCAAATTGCGGAAATCGATCCAAGTGGGACTATCTTTTCTTTTGATATCGACCTAGCCGAAGCGAGGCTCATTGCTCGGCCTGAAGTGGTGGCAGCCGTTGTGGAACGCAGACTTCCGGACACTGTGAAAATCACTCTCACCGAGCGTGTGCCTGTCGCATGGCTTGCCTGCCCTAAACTCGGAATGGCTGGGAGGAATCCGCTTTCTGGAATATTGATGGATGCGGATGGTGTGATCTTTACCTGCCAAGGTAGTCTTTGGGATGTGGCACGGAATTTGCCAGTCATTGATATTGGTGTGGCTGAAGCACACGAATTTCCACTAGGAGAAAAGATGACGAATAAGGATGCCGCCCGAGCATTGTCTCTGATCACCCTTGTTGATGATGTGGTTAAAGGTGAGTGGACGGTGAAGCGAGTGGCAGTAGCAAATTTTTATAAGTTGGTCATCACTAGCAATGACGATGTAGAAGCGACTTTTGGAATGTATGGGCATGAGCGTCAGCTCAATGATCTCATCGCGGCGCGCAATCACGCCAAAGAAACGGGCAGGGAACTAGAGTGGATCAACCTCTTACCCAAACATAATATTCCAGGAAATTTTAAAGAACCCTCATCTCAGTCGAATGATGGGTTAACAAGTGTGAACGACTAATTGAGTGGTAAGTACCTAGATGGCTAAATCAAAGATATACGTGGGCCTAGAGATAGGCACCAGCAAGACATGCATGGTGGTGGGGGAAGTGAAGGCTGATAGTTCAGTTAAGATTCTTGGCGTGGGCGAGACGAAATCTGTCGGCGTGCGCAAGGGGGAAATTGCCGATATTGCGAATGTCCGCACCTGTGTGCGCGAGGCTTTGTTAGAAGCTGAAGATGTGTGCGATGTCGATATCCGCAGTGTCTTTCTCTCGGTCACCGGCTCTCACATCTCAGGCGTGAATAACCGCGGAACCTTCCGACTTCCCGATGAGGATCAAGAAATTTCTAATGAGCATGTCGAGGAGTCCAAGGAGATAGCTAGAGACATAGCAATCCCATCGGATAACGTCTACCTCCACAACATCGTGCGCCAGTACTGGATCGATGGTAACGAGCAGGCGAGCAATCCTGTTGGATTGTTAGGACGCACGCTGGAAGCTGATTTCCACATTGTGCACGGGATCAAGACTAGGATTCAAAACAGCATCAAGTGTACCCGTGAAATACCTCTCGATGTCGATGATATCGTTTTCGCTCCTATTGCCTCAGCACAAATCGCACTGAATCGTCAGGATAAAGAAGCGGGAGCTTTGGTGATCGATATTGGCGGTGGTACGACGGACTACGTACTTTACTTGGACGGTGCAGTGGCGGCCTCTGGTTGTATCCCAGTGGGTGGTGATCATATCACCAATGACATACACCTAGTCACTCAGATGCCACTTTCCAAAGCTGAAAAGGTGAAATGCACCGAAGGCGATGCCTCTGGTGACCCAGCCCGCTCGGTAGGCACCGTCACGATCCCTGACGATAAAGGTTTTCCTGAATTAGAGATCAAGCGGCAGTTGCTCAATGACATCATCCGTGGTCGCCTCGAAGAGACTTTACAGTTGGTGAAGCAAACGCTTCCTGATGGCGGATTAGAGAAGGTGGGAACAGGCGTGTTCCTTACTGGTGGATCGAGCTTGATGCGTGGTTTTGGCGAGCTCGCAAATGACGTTTTCCGTCTGCCTATCTACCGGCCCGAGCAGCCTGAAGTGAGTGGTATCCATGAATACTTCCGCGATCCTCAGTATTCCACAGTGGTCGGACTCATCCGCTACGCTCAACTAATGGACGAAGATAGCCCGAAGGAAAAATCTGGAGTTTTAGGTAAGTTAGTCAAAGCCGTCTGGCCATTTTAGCGGGGTTTAGATTCACTAAGCCTTAGCTGGGCAAATCTTAGGTATTCGACTGAGTTCCATGTTTTGATGTCGAATTCTAGCAGTTCTGATCATTGGGGCCTCGACATAAAAGAAGGTAGCACCCTTCTCAGCTAAAATAGAGTGTGTCCTTGCTTGGAGGTTGCTGACGAAATTTATGGAGTAAATGACTAGGGCGTCTCTGTCTTCCCTGGCAACAGTAACTATCTCTCTTTAAATTGTGTCCATTAGACTCTCTATATGAATTTCAGCTTCGGGGCGTAGAGATTAAGCTCATGATGAGGCTTAGCTGATTATGATGAAAAGGGTCAATATTGAGAATAATAACCATTGGTGTGTCGGTGTAAGTCTTCTACTGTCTGTTACTTAGGGGTTGATTTTAGGCCTAAATGAACCAAAATGCATAATTAAGTGAGTTTGGCGTTGCAATTAAGCGGATTATGGAGATTGTCCGTCCTTCCTCCCCATCAAATCACTTTCTCAAAATCAATATCTTATGACTGACAAGATCCGAAATATTGCAATTATTGCACACGTTGACCACGGCAAGACGACGCTCGTGGATAAATTACTTGAAGCTGGCGGTGCCTACGCCGAACACCAGCAGGTCACTGAACGTGCTATGGACTCCATGGATCTTGAAAAAGAAAAAGGAATCACCATCAAGTCAAAGAATACTTCCATTCACTGGAACGACCACATCATCAACATCGTAGATACTCCAGGACACGCCGACTTCGGTGGTGAAGTAGAGCGCGTGATGAAAATGGTAGACGGAGTTTTCCTCGTGGTTGATGCCTATGAAGGCCCACAGGCTCAGACTCGTTTCGTTCTTAAGAAGGCTCTCGCTGAAGGCCTCCACCCAATCGTAGTCGTCAACAAGGTTGACCGCGATTTCGCACGTCCATCTGAAGTGCGTGACATGGTTCTCGAGCTATTCCTCGACCTCGAAGCATCTGAAGAGCAGTTCGAAGCTCCATTCTTCTACGGTTCTGCCAAAAATGGTTTCTTCGTGGGCAACCTCGAAGAAGACGAGCACAAGGACATGACTCCATTGCTCCAAGGCATCATCGATAGCGTTCCTGCTCCAGAAGCAAAAGCTGACGAGCCATTCCGCATGCTCGTTTCCAACATCGACTGGGACAACTACGTTGGTCGTGTTGCTCTCGGTAAAGTTCTCTCAGGTGAAGCTAAAAAAGGTGACAATATCTGGCTCCTCCGTAAGGACGGTACTAAGATGCGCAGCAAGATCACTCGCGTATTCGAATACGGTGCAAGCGCATCTGAAGAGTCCGCAATCGCTTCCGCTGGTAACATCGTTGGTATCTCAGGATTCGAAGACATCGACATCGGTGAGACTCTTGCTCTTAAAGAAGATGCTGAGCCTCTTCCATTCATCGACATCGACCCACCTACAATCACGATGCAGTTCAGCATCAACAACGGACCATTCAACGGCCGTGACGGCAAGCACGTCACATCCCGTGCGATCCGTGAGCGTCTCGACCGTGAGATCAAAACAAACATCTCTATTGAAGTGACCGACGCTGAGCACGCAGGTGTGTTCAACGTAGCAGCTCGTGGTGCGATGCAGATCGCAGTTCTCGTTGAGACAATGCGACGCGAAGGTTTCGAACTTCTCGTTTCCCGTCCTAGTGTTATCACTAAGCGCGTCAACGACAAGCTGATGGAGCCATTCGAGACACTCTACGTAGAATGTCCAGATGACGCACTCGGTGGCGTGATGAAGTCACTCGCTACTCGTAAGGGTCGCGTTGACAACATGGGCACCAATGCTCACGGAGCGACACTCGAAGCAACGATCTCCACTCGTGGAATCATCGGATTCGAATTCGAACTTATGAACCTTTCAAGCGGTCACGGCATCATGTCCCACCTCTTCAAGGAGTACGCACCACACTGTGGTGAGATCGTCACCCGTAAGACTGGAGCGCTCATCTCAATGGCGACAGGTACAGCAATGCAGTACTCACTCGTTCCAATCACTGAGCGTGGTAAGCTCTTCATCGTGCCAGGTGAAGAAGTCTACGAAGGTCAAATCATTGGTGAGAACCCACGCCTCGTGGATCTCTCCGTGAACCCAGTTAAGGAAAAGGCACTCACTAACCACCGTTCGGCTGGTAAGGACAACACAGTGACTCTTCCACCACCACTCGCAATGGGTCTCGAGCGTGCTATCGAATACATCAATGGTGACGAGCTCGTTGAGGCGACTCCTAACTTTCTCCGTATCCGTAAGCGTGTTCTCTGCCCGAACGAGCGCAAGCGCTCCGAGCGTCAGTCAAAGAGCGTTGAAGCTAACGTGTAAGCGACTTTAGATTTCAAATCTAAGAATTTCAAAAGGCGGTTCCCACTGGGAGCCGCCTTTTTGTGTGTGTAGTAGAGTCCCTTTCGAGGCATCAGGACATGTTACTCGTCATGCTGTGCCATGAGGATGTATTCATCGGCGTCGGTGGCATTTTGGAAGAAGGTGCAGAGTCCGTCGTAGATTTGCCAGAGTGGGGCGCTGATGAGTTCCTGCTGGGTCCATTCCTTATGGGGAGGAATGGAGTCTGCGTTGAGAGATTCTAGCTGGGCCTTTGCTTGGAGGATTTCGACTGGTAGTGAGGTTAGCGAGTCGTTGATCTCATCGATCTGAGCAGGAAAGAGAACACGGATGGGGCCATGGTCGTTGGAGATGCTGGTGGCTCTGCCGGCTTTGGCTAGCTGGGCAAGTGGTGAAAGATCTTCTGTGGAATTTTGAACCGTGTGCATTAGTAGCCCGATCTGGTCTTCAATAGAGTACACCTGGCCCTGGCCGTTCCATCGGCCTTCTAGAGTTTGAAAGAGAGTTTCGGGATTGGCTGATTCTGCATTACCAGCAAGTTGCTGGACGAGTTGGCTGTCAAATCCGAGGTCGTTGACTAGGCTGAGTACTAGCTCTTCATCGTCGATGAGTGCGTCTAGGTCATCGGTGGCAACGCGCGTGAAGGTGGTGATCATGAATGGGGGAGAGTTGAGAATGTCGCGCTGAGAAGCAAGTACCAATCGTGCTTGCTAGTGGCTGGAACTCGGGGCATTTTGATGGAGAACAATGATTTCACGTAGAAAGCAGCAATACCCAGTCGGTAATTCCTTGTACCAGTATCTCTATCATTTTGGTAGGCATTCTAACATTCCGTTGGTGTATGATGATCTATTGCGTTTTGTCGGGGCGATCCCATACGAAGACCCCACTGGTCTCGAGACGCTGTGGCTGACTGTGATGTATCCTCCAGAGGAGCAAAAGAAGCTGTGCGAAGATCTCATTAGCATTTATACCGCTTTGAAAATTGGTGGGGATACGCCACTGCACGAACACCTCACAGTGGATCGTATTGATTTTGGGGAATTCGGAAATTCGCGACCTTTTAGAATCAAGATCACGAATCAATTCAACGATAATTCCGACTACTTTTACGTGAAAATTGCTGATTCTTCACGAATTTTCGGCCTAGAGTTGGAACACATCCTGTCGCCTAACAGGATAAACTATTTGGTGAATGGGAATACGCTGATTGAGGATCACATTGCTGGAGTTCCTGGAGATGCCTTTCTCCGAGAGTACCTCGATAACCCTGAGCTCAACAAGGTCCGTATTGCGAAGGAATTTACCAAGTTCAACGAACGATGTTTCATTCGTCTATTAGGTGATATGCGCTCGGTCAACTACGTGGTGGATATCACTCCTGACTTCGAGGAAGTGCAGTACAGGGTGAGGCCGATCGATTTCGACCAGCAATCCTACGAGGGACAAGGTCGGATCTACCTTTCCTATAATTTCCGATCTAACCGTAAGATCACGAAGTTGAGTTTTGATTCGCTCAACCGACAAACGATAAGTCAGTACGCGGAGGAAGAGCGCTCGCAGATGGCTCGCCGTGCGGCTTCAGAGCAGCGTCGACTTTCAGCAATTTTGAAGATCATGAAGCGAACTACAATCTGCCCAGATGCCCATGTGGAATCACTAGGTCGGGAGTTAGACGTGATGCACAAGATTGATAAATTTAAACATATAACGACAATGGGAGAGATGACTGCGGAGCACATTTGTCACGTGTTGAATATGCCGGATCTCAAACACTAAACTTTAAAACAATGATTATTATACTCAACAAGCCATACGGCATACTCAGTCAGTTCAACCAAAATCCGGATTACCCTGAACAGAAGACTCTAGCAGATCTTGATCTTCCTTTACCGCCTAAGACAATGCCAGTGGGCCGACTGGATATGGATTCAGAGGGACTTCTCCTTCTTTCCGATGAAAAAGGTTTTGAGGAAAGTCTCATTCACCCTAAGCATGGACACAGACGAACTTACCTAGTGCAGGTCGATGGTACCCCTAAGCATTCGGTGATCGAAATGCTCAGATCTGGAGGTATTGAAATCCGTGGCCATCGCACTAAGAAGTGCCGAGCTAGTCTACTCAAAGAGGCGCCTCAATTGCTAGAGCGCGTCCCACCAGTAGACTCGGCTCAGGCCGAGCGCTCGGCATGGTTGAGCATCGAACTTACCGAAGGAAAAAATCGACAAGTAAGGCGCATGACTGCAAAAGTGGGTTTCCCAACTTTACGCTTGATTAGGCAAAAAATTGGTAATTTTGAGGCAGCGGATCTTAAGCTTGGTGAGTGGCGAGTGATTAGTGAATCGGAGCGAGCTCAACTGTTCGAAAGCTAGACGGTATAATTGCCCACGGCGTGTCGCGATTGAGCTTAATTGTATTTGTTGAGTCTTGGTGCTTGCTACCTTGGCTCAATACGTGTTAGACAGTTAGCTCTACTTTCAAGAAAGTCATCTATGGTTAAACCAATAATACTCGGAACAGTCGGCGTTGGAATCGCATTTTTTGTGAACTACGTCTACGAGGTTTCGTCAGACGATGATGTTTTCTTTCGCCTAGCAGTCACTGTTCTCGCTGGGCTCTACGCCGGGTTGTTGTTCCTTATCTTTGCGCTTCCTGCGATCTCTGATGGAATAGCTCGGTTGATGTTTAGTGATCCGGGTGGCGTGGCTGAGAATGATGATCCAATGCGTGAAGCTAGGGCTCTACAGGCTCAAGGAGATTATGTGGGGGCTGTCGAATCCTTGCGTCAGGTAGTGACTGAGGATTCTCACAACCGTTTGGCCTGGGCTGAAATGGCTAAAATTCAGATGGTTCAGTTAGAAGACGCTGAAGGAGCTTTGGCTATGTTAGTTGAGGCATTAGAAGGACGTGAGTGGGAGGTGGATGATGCTGCTTTTTTCATGTTTCGTATTTCTGAAGTGCAATTGGAGAATATGAATAACCGCGATGCTGCGGTGCAAATTCTTCAACAAGTGTGTACAACTTTCCCTGAGACGCGTCATTCTGCGAACGCCACTCACCAATTGAGAGAGCTGGGAGCGCTCTAAAATGAAGGGCCCTCGTTGGCTTGAAAATCAGTTAGCCAGATACCCACTGGCCGCTCCCGCCATAGCAGTCATCGCTGCAGTGCTTTATGCTGACCAACCTTCATGGTGGTCGGCATTCTTATTTTTAGGGGCCGTGTCTCTGGGGCTTTGGAGTCGAAGAGGAATTTTTCTACTATGTATTTTGTTAGGATGTGTAGCGGGATTTCATCATTCCATTCAGTTGAGTAAACAGGAGGCGATGACCCAGGAGTATGGTAACTGGTGGAGTGGAGATGTGTGGCTGGCTTCAGAAGTCAAACGAGGAAAAGCTCTGGCCGAGTCAATTAGTGAACCAAGAGTGAAGTTGCAGATCTGGTTGCCAGAGTACGAGGCCGATTGGAAACTGGGACAGC
>CAXMPP010000054.1:0-12813 GCA_964195395.1 uncultured Thermodesulfobacteriota bacterium | reverse complement strand
AAACCCCTCACCAGAAAACAATGCCGTAGTCGAGGCACAGACGCCGAATTTTGACCACTACTTTGCCACCTACCCTGTGACTAAACTGGAAGCCTCCGGGGCCGGAGTTGGCTTGCCAGCAGGTCAAATGGGTAACTCCGAAGTGGGGCACCTCAACCTAGGTGCTGGTCGTGTTGTTTACCAAAGCCTCACACGGATCAACAAATCGATCGCCGATGGTGAAATGCCTAACATCGAAGTGATGAAGAAAGCTTTTGAAAAAGCGAAGGGTGGTACAATGCACTTTATGGGACTTGTTTCTGATGGCGGAGTACACAGTCACCAAGAACATCTTGCCGCCTTTGTGAAAGCTGCTGCGGAGGCTGGGGTTAAAAATATCTCAATCCACGCGATCACTGACGGACGTGATACATCGCCAAGTGGTGGTATCGATTACCTCAAAAAGTTAGAGGCCGATATCGAAGGCACCGGAGCTAAGATTGTGACTGTCATAGGCCGTTACTATGCAATGGATCGGGACACTCGATGGGAGCGAAATAAATTGGCTTGGGATGCTATCGTGCTCGGTAAGGGTGAAAAATTTGAAGGATCTGCTAGTGAAGCAGTCGCAGCAGCCTATGCGAAGGGCGAGACTGACGAGTTCATCACGCCAATGATTCTAGCAAACGCTGATGAGCAGCGTATCAAGGACGAGGACGTGGTATTCTGGTTCAACTTCCGTGCTGATCGTGCGCGCCAGCTGTGTAATGCATTCCTCAATGGTGAAGCCTTTGTCGCTTTTGATAAAGAAGTCCACCCAAAACCCTATTTCGTCACTCTCACAGCATACGATGAGACTTTCGATTGTGAAGTTGTCTATCCATCTAGCAGTATGAAGAATGTGTTAGGTGAGGTTGTCGCTGACGCAGGACTAAGCCAGCTCCGTATTGCCGAGACTGAAAAGTACCCGCACGTGACATACTTTTTCAATGGTGGTGCCGAGACTCCATTCATGGATGAAGACCGCCAGATCGTAGCGTCGCCAGGAGTGGCAACTTACGATCTTCAGCCGGAGATGAGCGCCCCAGAAGTGACTGAAAAATTGGTCGCTCGCCTAAAGGATTACGACCTCGTGATCCTCAACTTTGCCAACCCAGATATGGTGGGGCACACAGGGATCGTGGAGGCTTGTAACAAAGCCTGCGTCGCTATCGACCAAGGAGTCCAAGCAGTAGTAGAAGAAACTCTACGACTCGGCGGTAAGCTCCTAATTACTGCCGACCATGGCAACTGCGAGAAGTTGATCAATGCTGATGGTTCGCCGCACACCGCGCACACCACCAACCTCGTGCACGCTATCTACGTCGCTGACGATCATGCTGGCGTCACAGTCAACGATGGCGTCCTTGCTGATGTCGCTCCGACACTTCTCGATATGTTGGGTGTTACCCAACCTGCAGAAATGACAGGTAAGAGCATGCTGGTTAAGTAGTCGCTTCTGAAGCTTAAGAATATTTTAGCCCCAGTTGATGGATTTCAACTGGGGCTTTTTTCTACCGGCACGAAATTGATTTTATCTGTATTTGGCAATATTACCCTAACAGTTTTAAGATGTTGAAAACACATAGCATACAGAAAGAAATTCAAATGGATACATCCATTGAGCGCGTTTTTACAGTTCTGACGGATAGCGAGGAGATTCCAAAATTCTTCCCATTGCAATCAGTTGTGAGCGACTGGCTAGTCGGCAGTGAGGTCCTCTATCACGGCGAAATCAATGGCAATAAATTTACTGATTTCGGTGTGATTGAGGAATTAGATTCGCCGAATGTTTATTCCTACCGCTACTGGAGCGATAATCATGGGACCGATCGTGCGGATGAGAACTATCTAACGATCACATATCGTTTGGAAAGTATTACTGGTGGAACCCTACTGAAGGTGAATCAAACTAACATCAAGTCGTCAGAGCTCTACGAGCTGATGGATAGTCAAGTTTGGGATTACTTACTTTCTTCGTTAAAGAAGTATGCGGAGGATTAATCGCTAGATCTGAAAGAGTGATCCGTTATTTCTAGATTTCACTTTTAGTTCTGTAGAGGAGACTATCTCAGATTGTAGATTGATGATGAGGGCTAAATTTTTGTGACTATCTATATTGGCAACTTTTTTTGTGATCGTTGAAAAGTGTAATGAATTGATGAATTTATTGCGCCACCTTTTGGCATAAATTGCTCAAGCCTGAAGTCCATAAATCATGCGGCGTGGAATAGGTGTAGCATCATGATTACAGAAGTTTTAGAAAGTCTTATAGATTTTTTATGTCTCCAACAGAGAGGGGCATTGTCTTTGTTGGTAGGATGATGGTGACGAATAATACCATTCGAACTATGCAACTGACAACGAACAAAGCTAATCTCGCTGTATTGTTTAGCCCTCTCCAAATCAGCTTTGCTGCAAATACAAAGAATAAGAGTACAACTATTGATCCAGTATAACTGTGAAGATGGTATAAGTAGAACGAGAATAGTGTAGAGAGTTGGACAGCATAGAGAGTACTAAAATCGTAGGTTTTGGTTCAATGCTTTCATTCCAAATTCGTAATCACAGAGGATACGGTCCGTCTTCGTCTTCGCCGCTCCAGCCTAGTTTTCGGAAGGCGGCGATGATGGATGTGAAGGTGTCGTCTTCGCCTTCGGCTTGCTCGATGGTGGCGGAGGTGGTGAGCCCTCGCATAGACTCGATGGAGATGACGGTTTGTTTACCTTCAAAGTTGATCCAGTCGCCCCACGATTGTTTGTCGTGTTTGGCTACGAGTTTTTGCTTTTTGAGGGCAGCTACAACCTCGCGGATAGTGGCTGGTGGTTCGGAGTCTGGTAGGTGGACGCGTGTTTCCATGAGAAAGTGTGATGATTGGCGAAGACAAAGTGTCGACTGTAACCTTCGGTTGAGGTGCATACAATGCTGTCGATAATATTGACCACAAAAATACACACTTATCTACTTAAATCGGTGGAGTATGTAGAGCTAAGTTCAAATCAGAGCCCTTATCAAGAAGGATCCATCGGTGTCAGCTCAGCGAGCTTCCTATAATGTTGATGTGAATGCTTGAGTCGCGAGCGTTGGCTTGGTAAACGTTTTCCCGATGGAGGTTGGACAATTGAGAGTATTTTTTAAGCAGTCTGCCGTAGTGCGTTTGATGCACGCTGACCAGGCTCCTTATCTATTGGCATTTTTCTATCGAGTTTTCAAAGAGGGTAAACGGATTGAACTGGAGCAGCAGGAATTGTTAGCTGCCTTGAGAGATTTTCAAGACGATGTGGAGGGCGATGGCGTATTGGTGCGACCTGCTGAGGAATACCTTGCTGAATGGTGTGGTGAAAATTGCCGGTTTTTACGCAGGTTTCTGGCAAATGATAGCAATGCGTGGATGATCCAACTTCAGGCTGAAACCGAGGAGGTTCTACGATTTCTAGAGGGCGTTTTTTCTAAACAACGAGGAATGATTAGCACGGGGTCGCGCATGCAGATGATCGTGGAGTCTGTGAAGGAGTTAGTGCTGTATGCTTCCGGAAATGTGGAGGCGCAAAAGGAACAACTACGGCGTGAGCAACGAAGAATAGAGGCGAAGTTGGCTGCTTTGGAGTCGTCTGAGGTGGGGGAGCTGATAGAGGGAAATGAGGTGCAGGAGAGATTCCACATGATCGTTTCCATGTTGCGTGATCTTACAGGGGATTTCCGTGGAGTGGAGCAACGGTTTAGAGATATTGTGCATGGCTTGCGTGAGCGAGAGCACAGTACGAGTGAGCGTACAGGGGATATTCTTGGGTATGTGTTAGATGCTGAGGACGAGCTAAAAAAACACCCACATGGAGCGAGCTTTTATGCGTTTGTGAAGTTCGTGCTATCGACTGAGCAACGCGATGATTTTGACGAAATGGTGACGGAGCTACGGTCTCTGGAACCTTTACAATCCAGTGGGGCGGAGATGGATAGTTTGCATGGGATGATGCCATTGCTGACCGATGAGGCTACCAAAATTCTCAGCACTACGCAACGGCTTTCGGTCGCTTTGCGCAGGTTGCTAGACCCTAGGGCGTCGGAAGAACATAGACGCTTGAGCGAATTGGTGCAGGATAATTTACGAGGCGCAGCCCATCTGAGATTGGCAGCAAAAAGTGAACGCGTGAGCATGGATGTAGAGGTCAGTGTCGCTATTGATTCTCCGATGACGCGGGATTTCTGGAAACCAGTTTCTCGTTTCGAACCGACCATAGCCCAGACCGCGGATGAGTCAGAACAACTGGCGTGGCAGAAGAATGCTCTGCAGGAATATGCGGCGCTTCGCAGGCTGGACTGGAAATCGATGGAGAAGCGGGTAAAAACATTGCTGAAATCTAAACCGAAACTAAGTCTGCAGGAGGTGCTGGGTGCAGAGAAATTAGAAGCTGGATTGGTGGAGGTGTTAGGTTATATGCAGCTGGCCCACGATGGCGGACATGTAGTGGATGATTCGTCGCCGGAGACGATCATAGTGATGCTGGACGAGGGAGAAAAACGCATTCGCATTCCGCGTGTGACGTTTGTCAGAAATAACCAAAAAAGATGAATTTATGCAGGAATTGAGATTGCCAGAATATCACGAATCTAACCGCGTTACGGCACATTTACTAAAGGGTGTGGTGTATGTGAGCGATGAAAATGTGTGGGACATGTTATTGCTACATCAGCACAGGGTGCGCGATCAGCTTGCAGCCTTGGGCTTGATTTTGATTGTCGATGAGCATGATGGCTTTGCCTATGTGCGGCAAATGCATGTCGATGATGAGGTGTCTCAGGGGTATTTCGAGATGCCAAAGTTGTTTCGCCGTAAGCGTCTCGGCTATGGAGCCTCGGTATTGGCGGTTATCCTGCGGGATGAGCTGAGGAAATTTGATGAGAGCGAGTTGGAGGCGACGCGGGCTGTGATTGAGGGAGAGCGTTTGTTTGAGCAGTGGTCAGGCATGGTCGCGGCTCAGGTGGATGAGAAAAAACTTCGTCGAGATTTCGAGCGATGTCTGGCACAAATGACAGAGGTAGGATTCATCAAAAAAGTGCAGATCGATGGTGATGACTACGAGCTGAAGCGCATTCTCAAAGCGCGCGTGTCGTTGCAGTTTCTAGAAGAACTCAAACTTCGAATCTCTAAAACTGCCTCTGATGTGGATGAGGGGTTTGAAGCAGAAATCGAAGAAGAGGAGGAGCTAGATGCTTGATTTATTTGAAACTGAAAAGCTCGGTGTGGATCAGCCTGGATTCCGTCTTCATAAAGTGCAGCTCTGGAACTGGGGTACTTTTGATAGCTCAGAGGGAAAGGTTCATAGCATTGATCCGGCAGGCAACGCCACTTTATTGATCGGTAGAAATGGCTCGGGTAAATCGACTTTAGTCGATGCGCTGCTGACCTTACTAACTCCTCCAGGCAAACGTAGTTACAACGTGGCAGCTGGATCGACAGGTAAGAAGGAACGTGATGAGAAGAGCTACATCCAGGGCGCCTACGGGCATGCCAGTGTGAGTGAATCCCACAAGGCTCAAACCCAGTATTTACGTCAGGGGGCGAAGCATTACTCGGTGGTGTTAGCCCAGTTTCGCAATACCGGAACTGACCAAGAATTTACCCTAGCTCAGATGCTTTACCTGAATGCTCAAGGTCGCCCCGAAAGGCTATTTTGCAGAGCGGAGAGGCTGTTGAGTATTGAACAGAGCTTTTTAGGGATTACCAGTATGGAGCGGCTCAAGGCCCAGATTCAGCAGCGTGGCTTCGAAGTGTCTAACACTTACACGGATTATGGCCGATGGTTGCGTAAATTCACCGGGATGGAAGAGAAGGCGATGGATGTCTTTAACCAAACCGTGGCAGTGAAGGATATTGATAGTCTGGATGATTTTATCCGTAGCCACATGCTACAGAAAAAGAACTGGCGAGATACTGTGAGCAAGGTTCTGACGCACTTCGACCAACTCACGGCAGCGCACGAGGCATTGGTGCGCGCCCGGCAGGAGTTGGAACTGTTAGTACCGGTTGAAAAGGCGGCCAAGGCGCATGAAAAGGCCAGTGTTACGAGCGTTGAGAAGCAAGCCCAACAAACAGCAGTGGAGCCATGGTTCGCAAAGCAGACGGTGAGACTCGTCGAGCCGATGTGCCGCGAGCGCGAGCGCGAGTTAGTTTCGCTCAATCAGCAAATAGAGGCATTGAAGGTGGAGATTTCTGAAATGGGCGAAAAGCACGTGCAGCTGCAGGTGGATATCAATAGCTCTAGCGACTCACGCGTGCAGGAGCTTAGGAGGTTGTTAGCCCAGAAAAACACTGAGCTGGAGAGCAAGAAACTGCGACGTAGCGAGATAGCCAGAACGCTCTCTCGATTGCAACTAGGCGAGGTTCCTGAGCTGGAACTGAATTGGGGTTTACTGCAGAATAAAGTGGATAGATTACGCAGTCAGAATGCATCTGAGAGAAATCGTTTGGAAAGTGAGCACTCGGTTTTGACTCATACAAAGGGGGAGCATCAGCGTGAGTTGGGTGAACTCAAGGATGAACATCGCGCGTTACTGAATCGGCGCACCCAGCTGCCAGAGGCATTCCAATACCTCCGCAGCCAACTCTGTGAGCTACTTTGTATACAGGAAAATCAACTACCCTTCGCAGCAGAGATGATGGCGGTGAAACCAGAGCAACAGGGCTGGGAATCATCGATTGAAAAAGTGCTGCGCACCATGGCCCTCACTTTGTTAGTTCCCGAGCAACATTACCGAGCTGTGAGCCAGCTGATTGATAGTAAGACGCTGAAAGACGAACGAGGCAGAGGGATGAGGCTTCATTACGAGCGGATTTCTGACGAGCTCATTGCTCCAGCCACCGCTCCACCACGGAGTCTTATGGAGAAGCTGGAATTCCGTGACAGTCACTCGCTGACTCCCTGGCTGAAGCATAAAATTGCACAAAGATTTAACTATAGATGTTGCGAAACCATTGAGGAATTTCAATCGGAAAGGGGCTCTGCGATGACTCGTAATCGGCACATCAAACATGGGTTTTCACGGCATGAGAAGGACGACCGCCGCTTCGCCATGCGCGACTTTGTGCTCGGCTGGGACAACCGACGAAAGATCGACTATCTACGTGGCGAGATAGATAAGCAGTCTGATCGTCTAGCTCAAACGAAAAAGCAGCTCGGCAGCATGACCTCGCGTATCGAGGAACTGAGAAGAGCTGGCGATCTAATAGAGGTGCTCATGCAGCTCAGTTTTATAGAGATTGATAGCCACACTGTTGCTACCGCTCGGGAGGAAATTAGGAAAGAGCTTCAGGAGTTAGAGCAAAGTAATCACGCAGTCAAAATCCTGCAAAAACAACTCGATAAGGTGATCGAAAAGTTAGCTGTGAATCAGCTTAAACATGAGGGACTCATTAGTAAACGTACCACCAGCGAGAACGATCTAGCGAGTGGCCAGGCTATGTTAGTAAATGCCGAGAGAAAAATTGCAGATCTAAAATCGGAACCAGTGGATGCTTTTTCTGCCCTAGAAATCCTGCTTGGAGGGGAGGGGGGAATCACCCTAACAAATCTCCAGTCCAAACTAAATCAGGCGAAGGAACTAACCAGTGAGGCTGTGAAAGTGGCGGCTGAGAAGTTAGGCCAGCGTGAAGTCACCGTGGTGCGTGCAATGTCTGCTTTCCTCCGTCAGTTCCGTGAACAAGAGGCGGTGCTCAATGCGGAACTCTCTAGCCTACCAGATTTTTTGAAGCGCCTGAAGGATATTGAGAAAAGGGACCTACCGCGCTATGAGAAGCGCTTTAAGGATCATCTCAACGAAAAGGTGACTCAAGAAATCGCCGTGCTTAATAATAAATTCCGCGATGAGGGCCGTGAGATCGAAGGGAAGATCCACCAGCTAAATCAATCACTTTCCTCCATCACAGACGGCAGTCTCAGCTATATGACGCTGGAGACGATCCGTACAAAGGATCCTGAAATTCGCGATTTTAGACAAGGCTTGGCTGAGTGTTTGTCTGGTAGTTTTGGCTCTGGTGAGATCCCAGATGAAGTCCGCTACCAGACGATGGCGAAATTCATCAAGCGGCTCAAGGATGAGGAACGCTGGCGGGATAGAGTGATCGACGTGCGCCGTTGGTATCACTTTGCCGTCAGCGAGCATGATGCCAAGACTCACAAGCAGATTGACTACTACACAGATAGCGCTGGGCAGTCGGGTGGCGAAAAAGCGCGTCTTGCGTTCACTATCCTTGTTGCCGCGATTGCCTACCAATTTAATATCGACCCTAACAGTCATGTCAGCGAGCGTTTTCACTTCGTGATGGTCGATGAAATGTTCTCGAAAGTGGACGACAAGTACGCCGAATACGCGCTCAACCTCTTTAAGCGTTTTGGTCTACAGCTGCTCATCGTCGCCCCCTTCGACGCCAAAGCCCGCATCACCGAGCCGTTTGTGAACCACTACCTCCACGTCATCAAAGAAAATGATCGCTCCCATCTTCTCTCCATGACCGCAGAGGACGTTAGAGAAGTAGTGGGGGATGGAACTCGAAACACGTGACAGATCAATTGAAACCGAGTACAGTTCTACGAGTGAAAGATTTTTCTCCACATCTGTTTTGGGACACAGACGCAGCCTCGATTAGCTTTGAAAAGCACCAATCGTGGTTGGTGAAGCGCGTGCTCGAAATGGGAACCTTGAAAGACTGGAAGCTGCTAAATAAAAAACTAGGCAGCACCAAAATTGGCGAGTCAGTAAAAAACTTGCGACAACTTGAGAAAAAAGCGGCAAACTTTGCCTGTGTTATTTATAATTTAGACCCTAAAGAACTTCGATGCTTCACCGAGAATCAATCCCAGTCCACACACTGGAATTACTAGAAAGGCTTGCCGAATCTGCCTCTACTGCAGGGTTCTACCTAGCTGTCGGGACAGCCCTCTCGCTGCGGTTTGGTCATCGTATCTCGGTCGATTTAGACTTCTTTAAAGAGGGTGCTTTTTCGGTCGATGAAATGATCGAGATAGTAAGCTCTGTTGCAGACACTGTGCATGTCGTCAACAGGAGTGAGTTTTCTGTCGCGCTGATTGCGGATCAGACAAAAGTGGAGTTTCTGAGGTATGATTACCAACTCCTAAGTCCCGTCGAGAAATCCGAGGGATTCTTTTTGTGTTCCCTATTGGATAATTCTCTCATGAAGCTATCAGCTGTCACTGGCCGTGGTGCAAAAAAAGACTTTTGTGATTTGGCTGAAATTGTAAAAAAAATACCACTTCAGCAGCTCCTGTTAGATTTCCCACGTAAATACCCACAAACGGATACTTTCTTAGTGATGAAAAGCCTATCATGGTTTGAGGATGCAGAGTCCGACCCTGATCCTGTTTTTCTAGGAAACAGAAACTGGCCAAAAGTGAGGGAAAGTCTCAGCGAGACCCTGCGTGAGATCAGTCTTAAATGATGTGAAATAGCGATGCTGACGACCAACCAAATCCACCAGCGAGCAGGGCTACGCTACACGTCCATGCTGAAATCATGGGGGCAGCATGAAGAGATGTTTCCAGTGCGAATTTCACTCGGTAAAGTAGTGGGTTCTCTAAGCTTGGTCTGTGGCTGGGTAGAGGCTCTGAAGAGCCAGAGTGGTGAGGTCATTCCGTGGGGGTATCGATTGGTCTGGAAGGAGGTGAATTCCCAACAATACGGCAAGAACGAATTCCCGACCCACTTGGAGTTTACTGATCCGGCGCACTTGGCTAAATTTTTAGATAAAGAACTGCAATGGACAGATTTTGATTCCTTCATGCAGGGTGTGCAGCTGAAGTATCCGCAAGTTCTCGGTGAACTACGAGTAAAGCCAGCGTCAGTGCATTCGATAGCTTCCAGTGGCCATGATTTTTTTAAGAGTCTCAATTGGATGTTAGAGAATCCTTTGGCCTGCTGTTACCTTCGTGAGATTCCAGATCTGCCGCATAGTAAATTTATAGAGGAGAACTCTGCGGTATTTCGCTTTTTCCTCAACCGTCTGCTTCCTGCTGATCACATACGTCATGATGAAGATGGACTAGAGAGGAGGTTCGGTTTCAAAAAACGAGAGCATTTCTTTATTTGCAGGTTGTTAGATACGAGCTTGAAACAATCCCTTGGCTGGCCATGCGAGGAATTAGCATTGTCACCCACTGAGATTTCTCAGCTAAATCCTACTGATGAGCAAGGAGTAGAGCGCGTGATCATCGTTGAGAATCAAGTCAATTTACACACCTTACCTCGACAGAAAAATACTCTGGCTATTCACGGAGCGGGTTTTGCCGTGTTGCGGTTAGCATCAGCAGTCTGGTTGCAAGAAATACAAGTGACTTACTGGGGCGACCTCGATGCTCAAGGTTTCGAGATTCTCTCTGACCTGCGCAATAAACTACCCAAGGTGAAAAGTCTCTGGATGGATCCCGCTGCTATCAGAATACTCCACAAGTTCATCTCCAAGGGTTCCGTATCAAGGCGCTCAGCTCCTAATCTCACACCAGACGAACAGCAAGCCTATCGATGGTGTCGCCTCTTCAACAAACGTATCGAACAAGAACGAGTGCCAAAGGAGATGTTCAGCGCGGTGATCAACTGACTCGAAGCGGGCTGATCAATGGGTCTCTCTGAAATTATCCATGCTATCGAGCGCCGCGAATTTGCTAATTTTCCTATGTCGACAAATAGATTGTTGACCGCTAAGACCACGCTTTCGTGTTTACTCCGTGAGGCTGCTAGTCACTGATTCTTGAGCCTAGCTGACTTTTCGTTTGGTTTTTTCCATAGCTACAGAGAGGCTTGTTGGCTCACATCAAATTCTGGTTTTTATGTTAGTTGCTTGGTTTCGTCCATGATCGAGGCCTCTGAGGTGTCTTTGAAGATGTGCTCAGTGATCACTTTCTTTGTGATTTTCGAAAAGTATTCGGTGAGAACTCATCAAATACGTTCCAATGAGTTTAAGTTCTTTTCCGTAAACAGCACACTCAAGAAGTGCTGTGTGTTAGTGAATGATTTTGTAAGGATCTACCGCTGTTGTTATTAGGCTTCGCCTCCAACCGATGGGCTGATCTCCAGAAGAGCAGTGTTGGATTATTTCTGGTTGTTAATCGGGGGCTATTACACCAATGCTTGAACAATGGTTTCGAGATCGTTGGGGGATTGTTCGTCAGCTGAGTCAATATAATCGTGCGTGGCTTCTGGGAGAAAACTGCGGTGGGTTTCTTCGGTAAGATGCTCGAAATCTTCGGCTGGGGTGGTGAACTGACGGACGGCTTCGACCTGTGCGCTGGCCAGTAGCGCCGACTGTAGGTGGATAGGTGCCATGCTGTGGAGGCCGGCGTCGATCAGGACGGTGGCGGCTTTTAGTTGCTCGTCGCGAGTGGCGCTGAAGGCGTCGATCTGGGCGAGTTGCTCGGGCGAGTTGCTCGGGCGTGTGGCTGGGTTTTGTTAGGGTAGGATCTCCTTGGTTGAGGAGGTTTCTACGAGCGCGGGTGTTAGTCTGCATGAGGCCAGCACGCTGGAGTTGGAGAAAGGATGCGTGGGTTGTAGTATCGATGATGATGTTTTCCTCTATCCAGTTGGCGACTGAGGCGTGATGAGGATAGCAGGTTTCGCAGGCGGCTTTGATGAGGTCTTTTGGAGAGTTTTCAGGCAGTTGATTTTGACAGATGTCCAAGTTTGTTTGCAGACATGATGTGATTAGTAAGGTGAGGAGAATGCTTTTAGAAAGTTAGAAATACCCTCGTCGTTTGAGAGGTTGTTTTCTTCTAGATAGACCTCCGCTCCTCCTGAGAGGAAGGACTTGCGGGGGGGCTCGCTCAGTCGCTATACATCAATCGGGGCTAGAAGGCCATTGAGAGTTTCGGTGGTGAGGCTGAGCTTGTTGGTTGAGCCTGCTAGGAGGGACTCTACGAGCTTTGCTTTCTTTTCTTGGAGCTCTTGGATGTGCTCTTCGATGGTGCCTTGGCAGATGAGTTTGTGGACGAAGACTGGTTTGTCTTGGCCGATTCTGTAGGCGCGGTCGGTGGCTTGGTTCTCAGCTGCTGGGTTCCACCATGGGTCGTAGTGGATGACGGTGTCGGCAGCTGTTAGGTTGAGACCTGTGCCGCCGGCTTTGAGCGAAATGAGGAAGACGGGGACCTTGCCTGTTTGGAATTTCTCGACTGGGGCCTCGCGGTCGCGAGTGGCTCCAGTGATCTTAGTGAAAGCAATTTTTTCCTTAACTAAGTGCTTTTCAATCATGGCTAGCATGGTGGTGAACTGGGAGAAGATGAGAATGCGCCTGCCTTCTTCGATCAATGTGGCGAGGAGCTCTGTGAGGTAATCGAGCTTGGCAGAGGTCTGGACTTTCTTGGCTTGCTCTAGCTTGAGCAGCTGTGGGTGGCAGCAGATCTGGCGCAGCTTGAGCAGTGCATCGAGGATGATTATCTGTGATTTGCTGAGGCCTTGGTCAGAGATGGCGTCGCGGACGCGTTTGTCCATGGAGGCTCGCACGCTCTCATAGAGGTCAGTTTGCTCCTGAGTGAGGCTGATGTGATGGGGGATGATAGTTTTTGGCGGGAGTTCCTTGGCGACGACATCCTTGGTGCGGCGGAGGAGTAGCGGGCCGACTCGGCGGTTGAGGCTGATTTGTCTAGCGGTGTCACCATGCCGCTCGATCGGTCTGCGGAAGGTGGATGTGAATTCCTTGTTAGACTGGAGAAGACCAGGCATCAGGAAGTTGAAGGTGCTCCACAGCTCGCCAAGGTGGTTTTCCATCGGGGTTCCGGACAGGCAAATGCGGTG
>CAXMPP010000053.1:0-12893 GCA_964195395.1 uncultured Thermodesulfobacteriota bacterium | reverse complement strand
AGGAAACTAAAGCAACTTGTGGCGCGCTTTTTCCGTTGTATTTCTGGGATTGGGTGTGTTTGAGAAACGCATCGAGCTCTTTTTTGAAGCGGTCTAGTTCACTAGCTCCGTCGAAGGATGAGGTGAAACCAAAGCAGGCAATGACGACGTCGGTCTTGAGCTTTGTGAGCCATTGGTCAGGAGTCTCAAAATGCCCTTTGGCTTTGGTGTTAGCCTTGAGGTCTTCACGCACGAGGTCCTTGGCGCCGGGGAAGGCGTATTGGCCATCGTATCCACGACCTGGTTGTGGGCGGAATGCTGGAGTGTTTGCTTCATCACCCATGTTGCGGATGGTGAGTTTTGCGTCAGGGTAGCGGACTTGCAGCTCAGTTTCAAAGTCACCAAACTTAGGCATGCGGGACGCTATGCCGTTACCAATGATGGTGATGTGGGTGTCTTTGGCTATCTTAAGTGGGGCAGTGTTGCTGCTGGTACTTGAGATGCTTGTTGCGGGAGCAGCGCTTACAGCCCCGACAAGATTTGAGTTGTGCGCGGCATCTTGTGGCGCGGCAAATGCCATACTCGCCAGCGAACTGGTGAGGGCAAAGGTGATTTTGTGTTTCATAATACTTTGGTGATCTGATTGAAAAATGGTGTTTATTTGACGATGAAGTCGGCAGGATAGAGGCCTTTTTTGTAGGCTTTCATTGAGTACTTCGATGGATTCCAAGCTCCAGGGATGGTGACGTCAGCTTTGGCTGGAACGTTCATTTTTAGCCCCCAGTAGACACCGTTGACGACAAGGCGGCGGAGGTTTTCGTCACTCAAGTCTGTGGCCGCACCCATGGTTGTGGTGAAGATGCGGTTCGGCGTTTTCCCTGTGTTTTTAAATTCACGAGTCCATGCGATTGGCATCATTGGAGAGTTTTTCTTTCCCTCGACAGCAGCAGATTGTGGATCGAGTGTTTTGGTGACTTCGCCGCGTAAAAGAATAGTGGATGGTGCGAGTGGGTTAGCTCCGTAAACATCTGTTGTTCCAAAAATAGTACCGACGCCTGAGAGCACAGGGTGCTTGGCATTTTCTTTTTCTACAATACTACGAGTGCCTTCTACTTTGTGGTGGCCATGGTGATTGATCCAGGTCTCACCGAGAACTTGGCGTCCAAAGCCCTTTTCCCAACCAGAATCAGCTTTTGCCCTGAAACCGAACTTAGCCCACTTGCTGTCTTTCTTGAAATTGAATGCGTGGGTAGATGTGCGCAGGGCTACCATCGGGACACCACGGTTGAGAGCTTTATCGAATCGCACCATTGAGCTGTCATCCCAGTGGCGGAAACGAAGGCTCATTACGATGGCGTCGGCTTCGTCGAGAGCTTCAGAATGGCTGAGGTTACCACCTGCATCAGGGTTTACTTTGCCGTCAGCATCGAGAGAGAAAAGCACTGTGGCTTTGAAGCCTTGGGCGGCTAGAATCTGACCCAGCATTGGCATGGCTTCTTCCGAGCGGTATTCTTCATCGCCAGAAATAAGAACCACGTGCTTGCCGTTGGCTTTCGCTTTAGGTTCGAAAACGAGGTGGTCAGCAGCAGCTGCTGCAAATGTTGTGGTCGCAAGAGATATTGCGAGGGCAAAGGTAAGTGAGTTGGTCATGGTAAGTCGATATGGAATTAGCTTATATAAGGAGTTCTAGCAGCAGTTCTTTCAAATATTTATTCTGCTGAGGAATATTGACGTCCAGTTTCTACAGGAACCGGTTTGTATGAAAAATGCCCTAGTGGGGTATTAAGTCCACTAGGGCTAGAGTGCTTTTGGCTGGGCTTTTATTACTTGCTCTCGGCTGAGAGGTCGTTGAAAAGTTCGAGTCCTTCTTGTGGCTTGAGGCCATCGTGGACGACGCCAGCGACAGCAGCCATCATTGCTGCTGGAGCTGCGGACTGGAATACGTTGCGTCCCATGTCAACACCTGCTGCGCCGCATTGGATAGCATTGTAGCAGAGTTCGAGAGCTTCGATCTCAGGGAGCTTTTTGCCACCAGCGATAACCACTGGTACTGGAGTACAAGCAACCACTTTTTCGAAGCCTTCTGTGTAATAAGTCTTCACGATGGATGCACCGTTTTCAGCACAAACACGAGCAGCCATGGAGAAGTAACGCGAATCGCGAGCCATCTTCTTGCCGACTGCAGTCACACCCATTACTGGGATGCCGTACTTAGAACCGATGTCTACGAGACGGCTGAAGTTAGCTATAGTCTTGTGCTCAGTTTCTTCTTCACCTACTGAAATCATTGCAGCCATTGCGGATGCGTTCATGCGGATAGCTTCTTCTTCAGCGATAAGAACGTTGTGGTTCATTTCAGTGAGGATAGTTGTTCCTGTGTCAGTACGAAGACAAACTGGCTTTGAGCAGCCAACTGGGATGGATGAACGGATCATTCCACGTGTACCCATGATACAATCTGCGTGCTCCACAAGTGGTGCGATGTCGAGGTCAACGCGCTCTAGACCTGATGTTGGTCCCATGAGGAAGCCGTGGTCGAATGCGAGCATTACTGTGTTGCCGGACTTGCGGTTGAAGATGCGGGACATGCGGTTTTTGAGGCCCCAGTCTGAGTTGTTGATTCCTTTGAGGTAGAATCCGTCTGTGTTTGCTGGTGTGTTGAGACCGAAGCTTGCTCCTTCTCTGATGTCGTCTGTATCTGCCATAATAGTAGTTTTAGTTAGTTTTGGTTGGTTAGTTAAATAAATCAGCTGGGCTGAAATGAATGTAAATAAAGTGGTTGGAAGCCTCTTTTACGCGTTGATGAAATCGGCCATGGTGCTGAGGATGATCGTCACGGAAATTGCTCCTGCGTCTGGGAGACCAATTGTCTTTTCTCCGAGAGTTTTGGCACGTCCCATGGTGGCGATCATTGCTTTGGATGCCTCTTTGCCATCTTCTGCAGCTGCTGCGACAGCTTTGATTGATTCAGCCAGAGGCTTGTCGATGTTAGCCTTTGCTGCTTCCGCAGCTGGGTGAAGGGCATCGATCATTGTCTTGTCGCCAGGCTTAGCCCCACCGCGAGACATGACGTCTTTGAGGGATTGGCTAAGCAGGTGAGAAAGTTCGTGGGAGCCGAAGAACTCAGCGCCGTGCATTGTCTTGCCACCAGCGAGGAAGAGTGATCCGAAAACAACACCGGAGGCGCCACCCATTGTGGTGAGCAGAGCGTTGCCCGCCGCTTGGTAGAGGTCGCGCAGGTTGTCATGGGAATTCTCAGTGAGTTCCTTGGTGAGAGCTGTGAAGCCGCGTGCCATTCCTAGCCCGTGGTCACCGTCGCCAAGATCGCGATCCGCCTGTGAAAGGATTGGCTCTGCAGCGATGATTTTCTCGGCAACCAGCAAGGACATTTGCTTGGTTTGCTCAAGCGATAGGCCAACGGTTGATTTCGAATTGTCCTGCTTTTTTTCAGCTGCTTTCTTAGCAACGGTCTTCGAACTGCTTGCCGTTTTTGTGAGAGTCGCAGTCCCACCTTTGATTGGGCCTTCCATTTTTGAATAACAGAAAGATTCACAAGGCATTGACCAGAGTTGTTTGAGCTCTTCATCGACACGTGTGATCGAGAAGGATATGCCTGCCATTTCTTGGCAGGTCACGTATGGCCCGATGAGTACGTCGAAGATTTCGATGCCACGTTCTTCAAAATACTCGGCAGCTTTGCGCATGCAGACGAGGCATTCCATCATCGTGGTCGCGCCGAGTGAGTTGATGAGGAAAACGATTTCGTCGCCCGATTTGAGAGCTTCTACATCCGCGTCTTTTTCATAATCAGCGATGAGGAGATCTAGCATTTTGACGGTGAGTTCATCGGCAGATGGGAGTGGTATTTCGCCCACACCAGCTTCGCCGTGAATGCCCATCCCGAGCCCGACCATTCCAGGTTCGAGCTCGAATGTTGGTTTACCTGTAGCCGGGATAGAACCCGGAGCCATAGCGGCACCGATGGAACGCGTCTGCAGTGATGCTTTTTCGGTGACTGCTGCAAGGTCTTCTAGAGTTTCAGCTATTTGAGACGCAGCACCTGCGATCTTTACGATTGGCACAAGACCCGCGACACCGCGACGGTCTTTTTTGCGCTCAGGTGGAGCAGAAGCCACGTCGTCTGCGATCAAAACAGTCTGGACATCAACATCAGCGGCTGCGGACATTTCCGCTCCGACGTCGAAGTTCATCACATCTCCAGCATAGTTGCCGTAGAGGTAAAGCACACCATTTCCACGGTCGATCGCGGTGGTTGCTTCTTGCACGATGTTAGGCGCTGGAGCGGCGAAAATATCTCCGCATGCCGCGCCGTCGGCCATGTTGGTGCCTACCATCGCGTGGTAGATAGGCTCGTGGCCAGCGCCGCCACCGACGAGCAAGGAGACCTTGCCGTCTGGGATGTCATTCTTGACAATGGAGCGTGCTCCCACTTTGTAGCATTGGCCATTATAGGCCTCGACGAGTCCTTCGAGGAGTTCGTCAGCTGCGGAAAGCGGATCGTTGAGTAGTTTTGGGGTAAAGCTCATGAATTACGTAGAAGAGGCTTCTAGCCTCTTTATGAATTAGATTTTAGTAATGCTTATTTAGAATGATGTAGCATAAAGAGGCTTGAGGCCTCTTTTACGAGTTAGATGACGCGATCGTTGCCACCGTCTACTGGGATCTGGGCGCCAGTTGTTTTGCCGAAAAGTGGTGAAGCCATGGCTGAAACCATTTGGCCAACATTGGCAGATTTGATCTCAGTCTTGAGCAAGTTGCGAGTTTTGTATTCGTCCACTGTTAGGCCGTAGCGCTCAGCTGATCGCTTCAAGTTTTCAGCAGTCCAGAGTTTGGTGTCGAACACTGCATCAGGGTGAATGATGTTGCAGCGGACGCCTTGTGGTGCGAGCTCGAGAGCGGCCACGCGACAAAGTTGGTTGAGTCCAGCTTTGGCACAGGAGTAGGATGCTGCACCTGCTCCTGGTGCATTCACATTGCGTGAGCCAACGAGAACGATTGCTCCGTCGATACCGAGCTTGAGGAATGGAATGGTCTCGCGAAGGAGTTTCTGGTGAGAGGTGAGATTGACCGCAAAGGATTTGTCCCAGTTTTGCTGCTCGAGGTTTTCGAGGAATGCGCCAGCTGTGAAAATTCCAGCATTTGAAACGAGGATGTCGAGTCCACCGTATGTGCTGATAATTGTCTCTACAACGTTGGTGATTGCCTTGTCGTCGGTGAGGTTGGCGACGATGCCGAGCCCGCCAATTTTCGCCATTGTTTCGACGATGTCTGGGTTGAGGTCGGCTCCGATGACTGTTGCTCCAGCGAGAGCTAGTTGCTCAGCGCAGGCAAAACCGATGCCCGCTGCTGCACCTGTGACCAGTGCTATTTTGCCTTGGTGCGTTGGTTTGTTTGATCCGCCTTTGTTGAGTTTGGCTTGTTCAAGCTCCCAGTATTCGATCTCGAAAAGGTCTTTCGCTGGAAGTGCCTTCCAAGCGCCAAATGCGTGCTCAGTTTTGAGGATGGTGTCGACTGAATGCTCAGCAATGTCAGCGATGATGTTAGCTTCCTTGAGGGTGGCACCGAAGGAGACGATTCCGTGGTTCGCCCAGGCTGCCCAACGTGGAGCGGTGTCGAGGATGGTTTCGCTCTTAGCGTGCTTGTCGAAGTACGCGGTGTATTCCTTAGCGTACTTGGCTGTTGCTGTGTCAGCGTCTGCTCCGTCTGCGAGGTAAAGAGGAAGTCGCTTGGTGCGAATGGTATGATCAGGAGTGACTGGTCCCTTTTTGCAGATTGTTGCAAGCTTCGGAGTCGCTGCGAAAGCGCCGGCTGCTTTTGAGGTGGAAAGGCGTGCGATGCAGGCTGTGCCGCGTTCGTTAGATACTGCTTTACGTAGAGCTGCTAGACCTAGGAGGTTCTTTGTGACTTTAGCCTTTTTGATTGGATTGGCCTTAAGGTTTGCCGCGACGTATTTCTCTGCGAGTGTGACCTTCTTGATCATCAGGTCGTAGGACTTCTTTGCGTCGTCGTCGAAAGTGAAGATGCCGTGGTTCATCAAGATGAGACCATCTACCTTACTAAGGTCTTTGCCTGCGATGGCTTTTTGTACTGCTTTGGCGAGGACGAATCCAGGCATCACGTAGGGCACCACAATCATTGAGTCGCCAAAGACTTCCTTGATGTGCTTTTTGCCATTAGGATTGTTAGTCAGTGCTAGAATAGCATCGGCGTGGGTGTGGTCGACAAATTTTGCAGGGATCACAGCGTGAACAATTGCTTCGATCGATGGATTTGGCGCAGCCGGATCAAGTAAGCCGAGGCGTTGTTGCTCGACCATGTCTGAGTCAGAAAGGGTGTCGAGTTCCGCGAGCTTGAGCAGGGTGTCCATGCGCACTGCAGGGAAGCCGGGCTTCTCGATTGTTGCTAGATCCCAGCCGGAACCTTTCACGCAAAGAACTTCGACAAAGTTGCCAAAGAAATCTTTGACGGTTGTTTTGACAGATGTGTTGCCTCCTCCGTGGAGTACGAGGTCAGGCTCTTGCCCTAGAAGGCGAGAGGTGTAGACGCGGAGTGCTAGGTCGTCTTTCTTTGGAGCTTCTTTGCTGTTGTAAAGGTTCTTCATATGAAGTGAATTGTTCGTTGAAATAATTGGGGGGAGAAAGCGTCTAGCTAATGAGCTAGACGCTGAAAGGTTAGATAGTTGATTACCCGATGAGTGGTACAAGCTGCTCGTTGCACCATGCGCCATTCTGAATAGTGACTTCATCTGGGTTCTTGATGGCGTCTTCGCATTCGTCTTCACAGATGACCCAGCCCTTGTAGTTGCGCTGTACGAGGAATTCAGTGATCTGGTGGAAGTCCACTTTGCCTGATCCCATCTGTGACCATGGCTCAGCACCATTTCCTGAGAAATCCTTGTAGTGAACGTGGTTGATGAGGTGCTGCCAATGAGTCATTGTGTCAATCACATCCATGCCGCCGCGAACGATGTGACCAACGTCAGGAGTCCAACCCGTCACTGATGGGTCGAGTGAGTTGAGTACCACATTGTAGTCTTCTTGAGTTCGAACCAGTGAGCCCGGAGGCGAGTTCGGGTGGAAAGAGCATGTGAGACCAGCCTCTGCTGCACGACGTGAAACGCGGTTCACGTTGTTGACGAGGTTGAGTCGGCGTTGCTGGAGATTGTGGCGGCCGCCCGGAAGTGGCACGGTGCCGAGAGCTGCTCCTGGGAAGAGCTTGAGAGTCTCGATCGTCCAGTCAGCACAGGCGCGCTCGGACTCGGTTTCTTCTTCGCCGTCCCATTGACAAATCAACGCGAGAGCTGCGAGCTCGATGCCTGCTTCGTCTAGGTCAGCTTTGAGTTTAGCTGGGTCTTTCCAGTCGCCCATCCAGTAGGTGTCATAGGGCTCGAGAACCATTGGCTCGATGCCTTTGAAGCCTGCTTTTCCTACGGTCTTGATCATGTGACCAAGTTGATTTTTATTACCTTCTCCGTAGCCGTCCATGAACCAGGTGTAAACCTCGGATCCAAATTTGATGTCGCTCATAATTTTTTGTGTTTTTAGAATTAGTTTTCGAGAAGCCAAGCAGTGGTCTTCTCGTTGAAGGCTGGGAGATTCTCAAAGTGGAATCCGTGGCCAGAGTTGTCATAAAAGTAGCTGTCGCTGTTAGGTATTGCGTTAGCTACTTCGTTACCCATCCAGAGTGGGGTGAAGATGTCGTCAATCCCGCCAGTGATTAGGCAGGGGGCTTTGATGTTAGGTAGTTCAGCTAGTGAGTTGTGGCTGGTGCACGCTGCTGATTGAGCTTGCAGTCCATGCAGAGGCTGAGGTGTTGGATCGAGATCCGCACCTTCTTGGCCTTCGGCTAGAGATGCGTAGCAATCTGAGTTGTCCCAGAATGGTTTAGCAAAAATAAGCGTCTGAATGTAGTGCATGAATTCACCTGGTGTGAAGCGTGCCTTACATGTTTCCATGTGTTGGAAAATGCCCTTGGCGTAGTTGTCACAGCGAGCCCATGTGCACATAAGGATAGCGCTAGAAACTTTCTCTGGGTGGCGAAGCATCAGTTGCTGCGCAATGATAGATCCCATTGAGCATCCCACAACACGTGCTTGCTTAATTCCGAGTTCGTCCATCAAGGCGGCGTAGTCATCAGCCATCATGGCGGATGTGTACGGGCCTTCCGGTTTGTCAGAAAGTCCGACACCGCGGTTGTCGGGCATGATGCAGCGGAAATGCTTGGACCATTCTTCCGCGTGCGCTTCCCAAACTCCACCTGGAGCAGTGATACCCATGATGCAGATGAGCGGCTCGCCTGAACCTAACTCTTCGTAGTGCATCTGGATGCCGTTGACTGTTACTTTTGCCATAATGATAGTTTGTTAGCTTAACCTACTGCGTTACGAACCTTGATCGATGCATCGAGGATGTCATCCCAAGTTTTTGGCGTTTCGAGTACTGAGTTGTCAAACATGCAGCCATCCCAACAAATGTGTTGGATGCCACGTTGATCGTAGTCCTTGAGCCACATTTCAGAGCAGCGAGTGATATCAAGTTTTCCGTTAGGATCATCAGCTAGGCAATGGCGGCCAGTCTTGTCGTGTGAGCCTGAGCCATGGACTGAACCGTCGTTCTGAGCGACGTGGAAGTCAGTTGTCCAAGGGCGAAGCGCGTCAGTCATCGTCTTGTACGCAGCCCAGAATTCTTCTTCGCTATAACCAGGCTTGAGAAGAGCATTCTCCGGCGAGTTGTGGCCGAGAAGATAAAGGTAGGTGTGAGCGAGGTCTGCTTGGAAACCTATAGTGGAAGGCATCCCAGTTTCTTCGAGGGTGTTGAGCATGTGCTTCCATGAGTGCATGCCGCCCCAGCAGATTTCACCTTCAGCCGCGAGGCGTTCACCGTGCTCAGCGGCCACAGCTCCAGCACGCTGGAAAGTTTCTGCGAGTAGTTTAGTGTTAGCTAACTCGTCTTTTTCAAAGTCTTCTGGGCTACCAGCCGAGTCGATACGGATCACTCCGTAGTCACGGGCTCCGTGCTCTTTAAGAACTTGGCCAATCTTTGCAGAAAGTGCTACAGCGTGTACGAAGTTGTCACGGTCGTCTTGTGAACCGAATGCGCAACCACCCACTGTGCCTGGCCATACTGGAGCAACCAGTGAGCCAATCTTGAAACCTGAGTCCGCAATCTTGTCCGCCATGTGACGGATGTCGTCGATCGAGGCTTCTGGATCTGTGTGTGGGTGGAAAAGAAAGAGGTCGACTCCATCAAATTTTTGACCGTCGACGTCAGCGTTCTTTGTGAGCTCGAGCATGCGCTCGAGTGAGATTGGTGGGTGGTCAGTGCCTTCTTCTTTTCCGACGAGGCCGGGCCACATCGCGTTGTGTAATTTTAGTGCCATAGTATGTTGAGTTTTTTAGTCTAAATGAGAATTGGCTCAAGCCATTATTTATTCTGTAGGTCATCTTAGACTATTTTCTCAACTTGTATTGTATTGCTCTGTGGTGTTTTTGTATAAAATCGGCAACAATGAATTATTTAAGGAGTCGTTTTTGCGCGATGTCTTTTTCTATATTGCAAAGGAGTCTCATTGGTGATGCGTGAGAATTCTCTGCTGAAGTGGCTTTGATCGACGTATCCGCATGCGGCTGAAATTCCGGCGAGTGACTCATCGCTGTGGCTGAGCTTGTAGCAGGCATCATGAACTCTGAGGTGACGAATGTATTGCCTAGGAGTCATGTGGAGCTGCTTCTTGAATTTCCTCTCAAAGGCACTGACTGAAAGGTTCGCGAGTTTAGCTAATTCAGTGACCCTGATGTTTTCGGCAAAGTGCTCATGCATAGCTTTTAGCGGGACTCCGAGTTCCGAGTGGATGTCGATGGCGGATGTTCCAGTTGAAAAAGGGCGCGTGGTGCCGGCGATGGCCACGACTTTCCCTTCATTGTCGAAAAGGGGAATCTTAGTGGTGGTGGACCAATCAACAAAACCTTTCCCGCGTGGGACAAGCTCGACTTTGTTATACATTGGCTTGCCTGTCTCGATGACGAGGAGGTCATCTTTGGCGTAGGCATTGGCTTGACCAGGAGGGAAAAAGTCCCAGTCCGTTTTTCCTAGTAAGTCTTCAGGGGTCGTGACTCCTAGTTTCTTCGCGAGGCGACTATTGGCGGATACAAATCTGAGCTTAGTGTCTTTGACGAAGTATAAAAATCCTGGGAGGTGGTCAAAAAGGCCCTCGCCGTGATCTATAAGTTGGTTTTTTAAAAAAAACGTTAGGTTTTTCATCTGTTAGATTATTGGAAGTATTGTGTCTCATTGATGTGGTGTCGGGGAACAGCAGAACGAAAGGCTTTAGTAAACCTACATGACTTCTACGCGAAGCGGTGATTGTTAGGCAATCACGAAATAAAAAAATGTTAGGTTAGCGCTTCTTGGGAAGTCGCTTGCCAGCAATTCTAGCTTGGATGAGGTTCTGGCAACTTCCCTTTGTGCGGAGGACTTCGCAGTTTGCCTCGATACGGATTGATTGGCTTTTGGGCCGAAATCCCATGCGCCGAGTAAGGCAGTCATTGAGAAGTTCGAGATGCGCATCTTCAAACTCAAGCACTTTCCCACAGTCAATACAGATGAGGTGGTTGTGCGCAGGTTTGTCGTTAAAGTTAGGGTCGTAGGTCTTGGTGTCCTCACCGAGATCGATTTCGTATAGCAAGTTGGCTTCGACCAGTAGTCCGAGTGTGCGGTAGACTGTGGCTCGGGAAGCTTTGGAATTTGTCTTACGGATGCGCTCCCATAGTTCGTCAGCCGTAAAGTGGTCATCGGATTCGAAAATAATACCGATGATAGCGTTGCGCTGAGGGGTGCTACGCAGGCCTTTACTTTTGAGGAAGGTATTAAGTTTTTCGTGGATTTCAGCGAGCATACGGATAGTCGATCAAACGAGTAATTGCAGATTAAGCTACTATTAGCAACATTCGGAGTTGGATTTTTTATTAGTTAGTCTAGTCAGTGTGGGTATGAGAGTACTGCATTTTCTCGCAACAGCATCGATTCTTCTAAGCGTTTCTTGTGCTTCCCATAAGAATGAAGTCGATGTGAGAACCTACCATTTGAAGGATACTAAGCGAGTTAAGCGTGACAATAAAGTGGTGCGCGCTGAACAACAAAAGCGACTAAGAGGAGCTATCACGAATTCTGATATGGCGGCTAGAGAGGGGCTGTATTATATGATAGATTGGCACTTGCTGCAGCATTCCGTGACGGATCCCATACGTGTTGTCTTTAAATACCATCAAGCAGCAACAGGGGCTATAGAGCTTAAAATGGTCGAAAATTTTTCTGAGTCTGAGACGAAAGGGAGCTGCGAGTTCGCTATTGTTGGAGAGCAGTATCAAAAAAAGGGACGAGCTTTAGACTGGAGAGTGGAGGTGTATTCTGGTGTCAAACTGTTGGCATCCGAGCAGTCTTATCTTTGGGAATAATAGAGAGGGTGGTGCTGGCTGTTGTTGTGGCAATAATATGGTGTTTTTAGCTCGCTATTAGTTGACGAGTTCAGTTTAGAGGCTACCATAACATTAATGCTGGCAGGTAGATCAGCGATCCCCAAAGTGAGTAATTCCAACATCATTCTTGCATGTAATGTAAACGGCCTAGGGTGGGTGCGTTGTGAGGGCAAAGGTTCTTTCATGAATAGTCCTAAGCTGAAGGCTTGGGCTGACGGCCAATTGAAGTCAGGTGTCGTCCACATTGTTATCGACCTAGAGCGCTGTACCGGCATGGACTCCACTTTCATGGGGACGATGGCAGGTCTCGCTATGCGTTTGATTAAGACTGCAGGTGGAATACTCGAGGTGACGTCAGCTGATGAGAAAAATAGCCAGGCTCTCGACGACCTGGGTTTAAGTTCATTGATGCAGATTAATCCAGAGTCGGCATCATGGATTGGTCAAGAAGAAGGGATGCGGAAGTCGCTCACTGAGTACGGTCAGGTGAATTCAACTGATAGAACGAAGCACGTTTTTGATGCGCACAAGACACTGTGTGATGCAGATGAGAGCAATAATGAGAAGTTCTCTACAGTGTTAGACTGTTTAGAGGCCGAGTTGCTCTCACGTGATCCATCTTCAGAAAAGTAACTAGTTTGTGAAATTGTGAGATTAGTGTTAGGTGAAATAAACGAGTTGTTCTCGGACTCCGACACGATTGTAGTTGTCTGTTTATTGTTCTCCACGATTTTATTGTTTTCACTGCTGGTTAGTTGGCGGAGGACTCGCCAACGTTTACATGTCTCAGAAGAGCAGAAGCATGTGATCGAGGGGGAGGAGCACCGGATGTTCGAATTCCTACACACACTAGGTATCGCCTTGGAGGAAGATCATAGTGCTGCTAAATTACACCGCGAAATTGTGGATGGCATCAATACGGTGGTGAATTCACGAGGTGGGGCTTTGTATTTGTTAGATGAAACGCGCAAACATTTGGTGCCAAAGGCTATTTCTCAGAAATGCCCACTCTTGATAGGACTGCCAGTGGAGGTTTTAAAAAAGGTGGATGGAGATGTGAGAGCGCTGAAGAGCCACGTCCAGCTGAGTAAGGTGCCTCACGAGGAGGGGATGTTAGGGGCTGTGTTAGCTTCGGGAGTTACGCAGGTGGTCCCTGATATAAAAAATCATGAGGCGTTCAGAGATGCTTTTGTCCATTACCACGGTAATGTCTCAGCTCTTGTGGCTCCGTTGAAATACGGTGGACGTGACCTTGGTGTGTTAGCAGTGGCCCGTAAGCATGAAGAGGGTGCCTTTTCAGAAAATGAATTTGAGTTGTTCCAGTCAGCGAGTGAGCAAGCCGCCTTTGCGCTGGGCAATGCCATGATTCACCAAGAGGCTGGAGAAAAACGCAAGATTGAAAATGAGCTGCGCACCGCTA
>CAXMPP010000052.1:0-12979 GCA_964195395.1 uncultured Thermodesulfobacteriota bacterium | reverse complement strand
CCCATTTTAGCCTGATGGGCCGCAGAGTGGTACTGCGAGAGCAGGTCTAGCGCCTTGTAGTCATTTTCCTTTTGTGCCTTCGCTTGATCTGGAATGTAGGGAGAGACTTGGTCTAACAGGCCGCTGAGTATGAGTAACTCGGCTGTGTTAGATTTTGTAATTTCGCTGCCAAGTCCCAGTGCTGAGTTGCCCTTTTTGAGGTTTTCGAAAAAGGATGGGAGTGGTCGGTTGTTAGGGCCGATCAATTGAGCCAAAATCTTCAGAGTTTGGGGGGTGAAGGTAGATGGACAGGCATCAGCGAAAGGGAGAAGGTCTGCAGGTGGGAAGTATTGTGCCTGAGTGTGGGAGCGTGCACCAGTGGCGGCAATCTCTGGTTTCGGTGATATACGTGCTGGCTGGGAGAGTTGCTGGAGGATCTGGCTGTAAATCTGTGAAGCTTCATTTTTTGGCAGAGCTGCGAGCGACTCTTTGAGGTGTGGCCAGTTGCTCAGAATAACATCATTCTGGATTTGTTTTACCTGTAGTTTGAAGCGGGCAATTTGCTGTGCTGGAGTCAACTTTTTGAGCTGATCCTCACTGAGTTTCTCGATCTTCAGTGGCGTGCGCTTGACTGACATGCGCGTCTCAATAATCCCGGAGTTCGAGCGATTGATTTTGATGTCCTTGATGACTTTGCTCCGTTGTTGGGCTGGAGTCATAGGTTTCCTCTTTGAGGTGGACCCGGCACTGCGAGACTGGATGGTTTGAATCGATTGACCTCCAGATTGCTGTTTACTCTCAATGCCAGATGGATTGATACCTTGAAGTCTGACGTTAGAGTTTTGAGCGGAGGCTGAAAGGCTGGCGAGCGAAAGTGATGCCCAGTAAATGGCCGTTTTTTTCATAAAATGATGGGTGTGGGAAAGAGTGGAGTGTGTATGGGGGGGGAAGGTGAGTGAAATGTTAGGATCCTGAACCGTCAGCTGGTGGTCCTTGGCCTGCGCCACGTGAATCACTAGGTTTGTTGCTAGGTTTTGCTCCTGGTTTCGGGCGACCGCCCGAAGAACATCCTTGTCATTGAGATGGGATAGGGAGGCCGTAGAGTTCCTTGGGAGTGGCGCGGGCTAAGCGGATTGTCGCTTCTAGGTCTAGCAAGTGCTTGCTGCCCGCCTGTGAATTTTGCGCGAGCAGCTTATATTCCTGTCTGGCGGCCTCGATCTCGGGTTCCCATTCAGCATCTGGCTTACCTTCTAATTTCATGAGGTAGGTCATGTAGTAGCGAGCATTGGCCAGCGTGGAGGTGACCTGCTGTTTGAGCTCGGGTGATGCATTAGGGTCGCTCTGGATTTCTGCTGCTAGAGCTGCGAGCTCTTCCCGGGCTTCGGGGAGTTGGCTGTTCTGCATTTTTGCTTTAGCTATCTCGAGCTGAATTTTTCTGGCGGTCTGAGTTTGCTCCTTCGGGAGTTTGGCCAAGGCGTCCTGGTACAGGCGAATCGCTTCACCCCAGTTTTCTTCAGCGACAGCCGCTTGGGATTCGGCTAGCAGGTCGTCGGCGTGTTCTAATGCGAGTCTCTCTTGTCCTGGCCCATAGTGGTAGGCGAGGGCTATCAGTGGCAAGAGTAGCCAGAGGGTGGCTAGGATGATTTTTTTTCTCATAATAGGAGTCTATTGGGTAAGGGGTGGGCCTGGCTCAAATCGGCCAGAGTGGTAATGTAACATAAATGGGATGAGGGCGAGAAGCAGAGAGGATACACCAATGACGATGAGTGAGTATTCGCGGAGTGTCAGCTCTGGGCTCTCTTTCTCCATTTTCAATGTGCCTAGGCCGGCTAGAACATCTGTCGGTATGTGTTTGCGGTTTCCATCGTGGTAGGAGCCTCCCAGTCTCGTTGCAATTTGGCTCAATGTGCTGATGTCTTGGCGCGACTGTGTGCCATCGATAAAAGTGCCTTTGGTCGGGTTGCCGACACCTAGAACGAGGGTGGAGCCAATGGAGTTTGGAAGCTTTGGCATGCCTGAGGCTGGGACTGTGTCACCGTCTGAAGCGATCACTAGTGTTGCAGAATTTGCAGGCCAGTCCTGAGCGATGGTTGCCACCTCGCTGATGCCATCAAACAGGCGGGTCTTACCTGTCGGAAAGACGCTCGATAGCGGTAATCCGTCTAAAAAGTTGAGGACGACCTCTATGTCGCGACCCTCTTTTACCACTGGCTTAGCGCCATTGTAAACGGCAACCATGGTGAAGTGTAGCTTGTCATCAGCAGTCCGCTGTAGCATCGACTGGATCAAAGCCGAGGCGCGCTCGGTGCGAGAAATTTTTGGGTCAGATCCTGCATCTTTGAGACGCATCGAAGGTGAGACGTCTAACAATAGAACTAGATGTCTGCGTTCCTCCGCTGGTACGTCCTCCTGCTGCACATTGCGGTGAGCCTTTGGGGGTAAGAAAAGCAAGGTGGTGGCACCCCATGCCAGAGCTGCTAGAGCTAACACTCTGAGCAATGAAGCGATGTAGAGTGGCGTTGGGATAGGTGAGCCCGTACCAAACGCCAGATGGCGCACACGCAGAATCCGCCGGTGGTGGACAAGCTCAGCCCCCGCAGTGAGAATTGCGGCAGCCAGTGAAATAAGAATCGCGGGTGAAAGTGTCATTACCAAGGAGTGTAGCGGAGGCCAAAAAGGGTGAGGAGATACGTGCCAGCGAGTGAGAGCATGGTGATAAGGTAGGGGGAGAAATGGTCTACAGGATCAGGGGTGAGACGCTTGAAAGTGGCCTTTTCCATCACGTCGATTTTACTGAAAATTTCCAGCAGTGCTTGTTCATCTCCCGCTGCGAATGTGGCTCCTCCTGTGGATTGGGAAATCACTTGAACCTCGGCTGGCGGCTCGCCTTGGCCGATGTGGATGCCGTAGAGCGTGATGTTATTTTCCTTGAGACTCGCTGCAATTTTCAGGTCATTGCCATTAGAGAGATCAGAGCTTTGGCCGTCTGAAATAAGGATGATGATGCGGTCTCCACCTTCAGAGGTGAGCAAGAATCGCTCAGATTGCTTGAGTGCTGAACCGATCGCTGTACCACCTCTGAACCATGGGGGAAGGTTGCGTGGGTGGAGGAAAGGGGCGGCGCAGGAAAACGAGGATGGATCCGTGGTAAGTGGCACCCAGCGAAGGTTGTCATCGCCAAAGACGATCAGGGAAAAGGCGTCGCCTTTGCGGTAGCTGAGGAATGCATTGAGCGAGTCCATCGCCATTCCATAGGCATCCTTGTCGCCGAATTTAGCGGTCATCGACCCCGAAACATCCAGACAGAACTGGATGTTGGTGAGCTCTCGTTCCGAGCGTGGTCGCTCAAACCGGCGTGGACCAGCTAACAAAATAATGGCAGCTGCTAGGATGAGTGCGGGCAGGGTGTTGACGCAGTTGAGCAGGCGTGAAGTCCAGACTGCATGTTTGGTGCGTTGGTGGTCAAATGGCAGGGCGAGCGAGCGCGTGTGCTTTCGCCATAAATGAATGGCAAGCAGTATGGGTAGGATGAGGGCCACTAGGACCAATGGATGAGCGAATGACATGTTGGATTGCTGCCTAGGATTCTTTGAATGCTGTGAGCAAAGGCTCGATCTCTTTTTGAGTAATCGACTGCGATGGAGCGTGCAGCCAGTGTTCGATCTTTAACACCAGAGGTGAAGCCTCTGGGTGGGTCCGTAGCTTGGAAATTGCCTCGGCAGTTGGGAGCACGTCCAGACCGGGAACTTGCTTTTTCCAATGGCCAATGATGAGTCGTTCGAGGGTGGATTTCTGGGTCAAATCCAGTTCACCGTGAGCAGTCGCGAGCACTAACTTCTGCAGCTTTTCATGAGTAGTCTCAACTCTAATTTCTTCGTCTAGATTTTTAGCAGCAGGTTTACGGTAAACTAGAATGCAGACAAGCACGATGACCCACACCGATGCTGTGACCCAGATTATAGTGCGATAATTGCTCAGACTTTCTGGAGTCGAGTACTCCAGCGACTGCGGCTTAGGAAGGGTGTCAATGGGGTGCTGAGTGGTGATCTCTAGTGTAGTCTCCAGCTCGGTCACTGGCAGTTGGCTCTCAGTGAATCTTAAAAATCGAGCGAGCGAGTGCACTCCAGCGTCTAGTCCATAGACCTCCATGTCGTAGCGGTATCCCTCAGACGCGGGCTTTATCTCGAGCACTCTGATGACGAGCGAAGACGAGGAATCGGTCCGTGGAATCGGCTCTACCTTTTCTCCAGCGATGTAGATATCCGTGAATCGCGTTGGTAAACCCATTGGCGCTTGTTGGTTTTCTGCTGCGAAAAGTGGAGCAACTAACAGCAAAAATGCCGTTGCCAGGAGCCGTGAGATGTGGGTGCGTGTAAACATACTGAAATTGTTAGCGCGAGAGTAAGTGGCGGGACTGAACAAATAACCTCAAGGGTGCCAGAATTGGCTTGTTCGTATAGAGGGCAAGATGGTCCACCGAGGATTTTTTCAAGGCTGCCGTGGTGTCCTCTAGGCGTGAAAATTCTTTTTTTGCTGAGATGGTAAACTCGCGTTTCGACTCTACCTCTTTGCCGCGGATCAGTCCCGCGCCTCGGAGGTCGTCTTCAGCGGGATCTCGTAGAACCAGCGATACCACATCGTGTTTATGATTGAGCCTTTTCAGTGCGCGTAGCACATCGGGGTCGTGAAAGTCTGAGAGTACAAAAATTAGTGTATTCTCTCCCAAAGATGGACTCAGTGAGATGAGTTTTTCTGCGAGGTGAGTACTCTCATTGAAGTCAAAATTTCGAAGCTCGTGGAGCCATGTTAGTATCGTGTCGCGTGAGAGCGAGGGCTTGATGTTTAGGCTTCTAGAGCCCGCTCCCAGAATGCCAACGGGTGAGACTTTATCGATGCAAGACAAGGCTAATCCACCGGCAATTTGTACGGCTAACTGGTACTTCGAAATGGTCGTCGAGGAAAGTGTCATCGATGCCGAGGTGTCGACGATGAACCAGACTGGAAGACACTTTGGGGTCTCGTATTCTTTGACGTGAGTCACTCCGGTGCGAGCACTCACTCTCCAATCGATTGATTTTACCGGGTCGCCCTGAACGTAGGGACGTGACTGGACGTATTCGATACCTTGGCCTAACAACTGCGATCTATCTGTTCCATAAGAAAGAGAGTCAGCGAGTCGCTTGATTGCTATGAAAAACTGGCGTGAGTCCAGCGGGTCTGTGTGCTCGAGTAGCGGCATTGACTGAGGGAGTGGTTAGGAAATGGATTCTTCGATGATTTCCTGGAGCACCCCGTGAGCCGTTTTTCCTTCTGCTAGAGCTTCATAGTTGAGTCGGATTCGGTGCAGACAAACGTCAGGAGCAAGGGCGAAGAGATCCTCGGGGATGACATAGTCGCGGCCGTGAATAAGAGCACGCGCGCGGGATGCTTTTAGCAGTGAAATTCCAGCACGCGGTGAGCAACCGACTTCGAGGTCACGGTGATGTCTTGTGCGTTCGATGATGTTGACTGTGTGCTTGATGAAAACATCACTCACGTGGATGTTGTGCACAGCTTCCATCGCAGTCACTAGGTCTTCAGGCGAGCCGACAGTCTCATCGGAGATGAGGTCGAACTCTGTGCGAGCGACAGCACCAGAATCTCCTTTTTTGACACCGAGTTTCAAGTTGCGGCGCATGATTTCCTCTTCTTCTTCAGGAGTCGGATAGCTGAGCCGGTGACAGAGCATAAAGCGGTCTAACTGCGCCTCGGGGAGTTCGAAAGTGCCAGATTGCTCGATCGGGTTTTGAGTCGCAATTACGAGGAATGGAGTAGGCAGCTCAAAGGTTTTATTACCCAAGGTGATTTTGCGTTCCTGCATCGCTTCTAGCAGAGCGCCCTGCACCTTTGGTGCGGCTCGGTTGATTTCATCCGCGAGCAATAAGTTGGTGAAGATTGGGCCTTTATGGGTGCGGAAATTTCCAGTCTTGTCATCAAATATTTCTGTTCCCAAAATATCAGCAGGAAGTAAGTCGATAGTGAACTGGATTCGCTTGAAGTCCAAATGCATGGCTTTGGAGACCGTATTGACCAAAAGAGTTTTGGCCAGTCCAGGCATGCCTTCTAACAAAAGGTGGCCGGAGGTAAGAAGGGCGATCAAGGTGCGCTCCACGACTACTTCTTGGCCTACAATGATTTGGCCCACCCGTTCCCGGATGTTGTGGAGATACGTAGCGGTGGAGTCTATATTTTCAGTCATGTGAGGAAAGATTTTCGAGCTTAGGTGGTATGGGTGCACGCGTAGAGTTACCGATGAAATAACGATAGCTGATTTACGTGTTAGCGACACTCCGCTGAGCTTTCGTTTGAAAGATCTCAATAAAATGCGGTAAGGGTGAGATATACAAATTCGACCTTGGGATAAAGGAGGAAATTACCAAGAGCTCCTTGCTGGTCGTATTGTAGAATGTCGTATGTTTTTCTAGATAAAAAGCTTCGTCATTCTCGTTGCTCTCGTTATGCTGCGGGGGTGCTCCAGATAGTTTTCAACGAAATTAGTGCCGCTGAGATTTCTCAGCTCGAAACGCTCGATCAACTCGACTTGTTAGACGCCTTCCGGGTGACTGAAGAAAAGTTGACGAACCTTGATGGTGGCGAGTACGCAAAATTTGAGCGCGGTGGCAAGGTGCTCTATCGTTTCCGCACCAAGGAATACCGGATCTATTTTGGAGTGAAGGACAAGAATGTCATCGTCCATCGCGTGTTGCACAAAAATACTTTCTCGGATTTCTTATTCCGATCAAAGATGCCCGTCAGCGAAGACGAGGCTTTGAGTAATTCCAAGCACTTCTGGAAACTCATCGACGAAGGCCGCAATGCGCGCCAGCTGTAAGAGTTACGAAAAGAGTATGCTTGCGACAAAATTTCTCATGTATTGAGGGGGGAGTAACGGTTACTTCTGTTACTCTATAACGGGAGTTGAAAGTATCTAAAGGAATAGTGTATGTAGGGGGAATCTTATTGAGAAGCATATGAATACTCAGGAAATCCAGCAATACATCGACGATGCGATCGGCTCAAAATTTGAAGACTTCACCTCGGAATCGGGAGAGGTGATGACGAGCGAGGGAGGCGATGGTCGATTTATGGGGAAGGTGTTTGCTACCAGATATTCAGGGCTACCCGATGGGAGGGATATTTTTCTCGCGATTGGTGGGAGCGAGAAGAAGGTGCAAGTCGTCAAGCTTGGGAAAGCGGAGTGTCTGAGTCCACGAAAGACCGATTTGGACATGATGCTCGAAAAGGAGTTTGAGATCGTGAGAGAAGGGTAGTTAGGCGCACTATTCGGTGGTTGAGGATGAGGCTGGAAGCGCTCTTCTACGTGGGCTTTAGGAATCGTCCTCTTCCGAGGTGATGCGCATGCGCTGGGTGGCGAAGGGGATTTTTGCGGCGTTGAGGTGTTGGATGAGGTTGCGGAGGACTTGTGAGCGGACGCGTGTTCTATCTCGGACGTTCTCGATGAAGTAGCGTCCTTCTACTAACACACCGGAAAGCTGGTGGCCGCGGTCATCATCCCAGACACCGCGGACGACGATGTCTGCGGTGTTAGGCATGACTGTGGGGGTGGCGTTGATGGCTTCTTTGGCAACGCGCTCGACTTGGTCGAGGTCGGCATCGTAGTTGACCTGAAAGCGGACACGGACGCGGACTGGTTTGTCGAGGTAAGAGAAATTGGTGATGACTGAATTGGCGAGCACCGAGTTCGGGTAGTCGAGGATGATGCCGTCTGAGTTGCGGATCTGGGTGCGGCGAAGTCCGATTTCAGTCACATCTCCCCAGCCACCCCAGTGCTTGCCTGGGCGTTCGATTTTGATCCGGTCGCCGATACGGATCGGGCGATCGGCGATGAGGAATATGCCGGAAAGTATATCCGAGAGAGTTTCCTTGGCGGCTAGACCGATGGCGATACCTGCGATGCCTGCGCTGGCAAGAAAGGGGGTGATGGCGATGCCATGATTCTGCAGGAGCAGAAGGAAAATGGCGAAGGTGAGGACGATTACGTGGAAGCGCTTGATGAAGTAGACGAGTCGATCGTCTAGGTCATTCGTCGTGGCGTCACTTATTTTTTCAAGGCCTTTTAAGACAAAGATCTTAAAGAATAGGTGCGCAAAAATTCCGGCAACAAAAATTGCGCCGGAACGATACCAAACATTGATAGATTCCCATGACTCAGGCATGGGCGAATATAGTTAGACTACACTCATTAGGTCGAGCACATTGTATACCCAATAGCCTGCTGTGCAGATGAGTGTGCAAAGGAAGAGGAAGATACCGATAGAGATCGTTTTACGTGCCATCATGATGCTGAGAATGTGAGTGTTGCTATGAGAAGTGAAAAGGAAAAAAGCCCCGCTCGGTGTGAACGGGGCTTTTAAAAGTGTGTGGTCAATTAAGCACCAATAGAGAATCGCTCGTAACGCACAAGTGTGAGTGTGTCACCGAGTTCCTTAGCCTTAGCTTCGAGAAGCTGAGTGATGCTGATGTCAGGGTTCTTAACGAAGGATTGCTCGAGGAGGCACTGCTCGCTGTAGAACTTGTTGATCTTACCCTTGAGGATGTTTTCAATGATGTTCGCTGGCTTGCCTGCTGCTTCGAGTTGCTTGCGGTTGATGTCATTCTCTTCTTCAACGACTGTACCGTCGATGTCGTTACGGGAAAGACCAGCTGGGTTAGCAGCTGCAACGTGGAGAGTGATGTCCTTGAGGAGTTCCTGGAATTCAGGGGCCGCTGTAGTTGCTGCGTTTTCAGTAGCGACTTCGATGAGAACACCAACCTTGCCACCCATGTGGATGTAGCTGGAGACGGCACCATTGCCTGCGGCGGTGTAGCGGGCCAGTTGCTTGATCTTGATCACTTCACCAAGCTCAGAGAACTTAGCTCCGAGAGCGTTTTCAACTGTGCCTTCACCGAATGGTACTGCGAGTGCTGCAGCTGCGTCAGATGCGTCGCTGTTAGCGATAGCTTCGATCATTTCAGCTACGAATGCTTGGAATGCGTCGTTCTTGGACACGAAGTCAGTTTCACAGTTTACTTCTGCGAGGATACCAGTTTTTGCACAGGAAGAAACGAATGAGACAACAATGCCTTCACCTGTTTCACGGTCGGAACGGTCGGCGCGCTTAGCTTCGCCTTTTTCGCGGAGGAGCTTTGCTGCTGCTTCGAGGTCGCCGTTTGTCTCAGTGAGAGCTTTCTTACAAGCCATCATGCCTGCGGATGTGAGCTTGCGGAGTTCTTGGACTGCGGATGCTGTAATAGCCATAATTTTTAAATTCTAGTTAAATTGAGTGAAAAAAATACTGCGAAGCCTGAGCTTCGCAGTGAAAGGGATGCTGTCGCGATTATTCGCTCTTAGCTTCTACTGCGTCGCTCTTAGCTTCTACAGTTTCGCTTTTAGCTTCTACAGCCTCGCTCTTAGCGCCTACGACGATTGAATCGACGAGGTTTTGGAGGAGAATACGGATAGAGCGGATAGCGTCGTCGTTACCTGGGATCGGGTAGTCGATTACAGCTGGGTTAGCATTTGTGTCAACGATAGCGATCACTGGGATGTTGAGGCGTCGAGCTTCAGCCACTGCGATTGTCTCACGAGCTGAGTCAACGATAACGATTGCGTCAGGAAGCTTCTCCATGTCGCGGATACCGCAGAGGTTACGGAAGAGTTTGCCTTTTTCACGTGCAAGTGCTGCGAGTTCCTTCTTGGACATAGCCTTGAATTCAGGCTGCTTTTCGATGTCTTCGAGGTACTTGAGACGCTCAACAGAACGACGGATAGTAGTGAGGTTGGTGAGTGTGCCACCCAACCAACGGTGGTTAACGTAGAATTGACCAGCCGCTTCAGCTGCTTCTTTAACTGCGTCTTGCGCTTGGCGCTTACAACCAACGAAGAGGATTTTCTTGCCTTTACCAGCGAGGTCCGTGAGGAAGTCAGATGCCTTATCAAGGTTTTCTACAGTTTTCTCGAGGTCGATGATGTAGATGCCGCCTTTGTCCTTCATGAGGTAAGGCTTCATTTTCGGGTTCCACTTGCGAGTCTGGTGTCCGTAATGAACGCCAGCGTCTACCATTTCTTTAATGAGTTCGTTGATCATAATTTTATGTGCTGCCCTTGATTCAGGGCTGCGTGTGTTTTAGAAACTCCACCGCTATTGGGTCCACTTCATCTAGTTTCTCATTGTTTTGCGGTGGCAAGAGCTGAAGTGCGCGGGTATTAACAGTAGAAGTGGGATTTGGCAAGAATTTGTTCGCTACTTTCTGAGTGGGGGAGTTTGGCTAGTTAAGTCCCTGTCGCTAGGTTGGTTTAGTTTGCGGTTCTTAAGTTTTTCGACTTCTAATATGTTAGGTTTGATTGAGTGCTTTGCAGGGGTGAGATGAGACTTATCCGCTCTTGCTTGAAAGGGGGGATCTGGGCTAGATAGTGTTTGTGGGCCAATCAATGTTAGTTCTGGAAGCTTTAGTCCCGGTGGTTCTTGTCATCGGAGTGGGGAGTTTATTGAGAAAATTTGAAATCCTGAGTGAGGAAATTGAGCGTGGGATGATGCAGATGGTGGTGCAGGTGCTGCTGCCGGCGCTGATTCTGGCGAATATTATCGGCAATAAGGCTTTAGGTAATTGGGCTGAGGTGGGGAAGGTTGCGGGCTTTGGTTGTGGCGGACTTTTGATTGGTCTAGCTGTGGCCTATGTCTGTGCCGGATTGCTTGGAATGAAGAGGGGGGATGGTAAGCGCACATTTGGGGCGACAGCAGGTATTCAGAATTATGGATTTATTGGTGTGCCTTTGCTGTTGAGTCTTTTTCCTGAGGATGGGCTTTTGGGAGTGTTGTTAACGCACAACGTGGGGGTAGAGATCGCGATGTGGACTGTGGGTGTTTCTCTCATGCGTGGGGATAAGAGCTTTAGCTGGAAGTTATTTATGAAGGCTCCGATTATAGCGGTGGCACTTGGCTTATTGATCAATGCCTTGGGCTGGGACGGACGGTTTCAGGGTGCACCGATGAAGGCGTTTGAGATGTTAGGGGCTGCGGCCATCCCGATTGCTTTGGTGGTGATTGGAGCTGGACTGATCGAACTTCTGAAGAAAGAGCGTTTTGATTGGAAAATTGCTCTAGGCTCTATCGTTGTGCGCTTGGCTCTGATTCCTGCGTGTCTTATTGGACTTGCCTATTTATTGCCTATTTCTCTAGAGCTGAAGAAGGTGATAGTGATCCAGGCGGCAATGCCTGCTGCGATGTTCCCGATCGTTTTAGCAAAGCATTATGGGGGTAAACCTGAGGTTGCTGTGCAGATCGTCGTGGCAACCACCGCAGCGTGTTTCTTGACGATGCCTTTTGTGATTGTTTTAGGAATCAAAGTTCTTGGGCTGTAGTCCGCTGGGCGAAATAATTTCCTTCCCATTTCCAGCCAGTGTGGGATGAGACCTGCATGGATAAAAAGGTCTGGTACCAGTGTGATCGCTGTGGAGCTTGCTGCAAGTGGCCGGGCGATGTGCGGGTAGAGAATGATGAGATCGACGCGATTGCTGCCCATTTAGAAATGGAGGTTGATGATTTTATTCAGAAATTCACACGTCTTCGGATGAACCGCAATGGACTTTCACTGATCGAAAAAGAGAATCACGAGTGTATCATGCTGGAAAACGGCGGGTGTAAAATTCAAGCCGTGAAGCCATTTCAGTGTAAAGGCTTCCCAAATAGTTGGAGTTTCCCAGGTTGGGAAAAGGTATGTCAGGCGAAGCCGGTACCGATGGAGAGGGCAATCGAACTAGGTCTTGTGGATGGGGCTGATTTATCGGCGAATAAAGAGATTCGCGGCCGCGATTTGTAACGGGTGGGAAAGCTGCAGGAGGTTACGCTGAGATGTTTTTTTAGGAATCAGCAAAAAAGATCTTGCGCGAGCCTGAGGGATGTGGTTTTTTGCGCCACGCCGCAAGGCAACCATTACTGCGTCCCGTTCGTCTAATGGTTAGGACTCCGCCCTTTCACGGCGGCAATAGGGGTTCGAATCCCCTACGGGATGCCATTTTATTCATTTAAAATGCTTCATACAAAAAAAGCTCATCAGAAATGGTGAGCTTTTTTGTGTTTAGTGAGCGGCCAATAAAAAAATCCGCACCAGTCATACTGAGTGCGGATGGAGTGGGTAGATCTGACTGGTTATGCAGTGCGCTTACGACGTAGCAGTAGTGATAATCCTCCAAGAGTAATGAGGCTAGTCGAGCTAGGCTCAGGAATGAGTTGCAGGACGCCTGTGCCATTTCCATCTGGGTCTAGATCGAGACCATTGAAGATGGCCGCATTAATTTGCTCTTGGTTCAGGTCGAAGTTTTCTTGGAGGCTTTGGCCGCCGTTGTAGTCTGGTCCAAGGTTAGCACCCCACATGAGGTTGGGTGTGGTTCCGCCGATGGTGTAGTCTGGGTCTTGTTCAGTTCCGCTGCCAGAGCCACCATTGACGTCTTCTACGTGCCTTAGACCCATTGCATGGCCTATTTCATGGGCGATAACTCCAGAGAGTGAGTCCGCAGTGAATCCTTCATTAGCCATCACGCCTCGACCATTACTTCCGAATGTGCCAGAGATAAAAAGTTGGTGGTTGCCAGCATTACGAGCGCTAAATTCTGGATTGGCTAAAGGTGAACCGACCCAACCACTTCCAGCAGTGCCGTCATAGCCTGTACCCGGGTGATCCATCACAAAGAAAATCTGGAGGGAGTCAGTGGCGAGTCCTGGGAGGCTGTCCCCGCTCCCCGCCGCGAAAGTGTTACCATAAATTGCTGATCGTTCTGCGCTTGTGAGCCTCTGAGCTTCAGTGTTATTCCATGTGCTATTGGTGAAGCTCACTTGGATGCCGGCTTGATTCCAGATGTCGTTGACTTGGCTGCTGTATATATAGCTCCCTCCGTCCGACCCTAGGAGAGGTGTGGCGTTGCTGCCGGAATCATCTAATACTTGAATAATTTCGACGTTGA
>CAXMPP010000051.1:10845-13010 GCA_964195395.1 uncultured Thermodesulfobacteriota bacterium | reverse complement strand
TTGAAGACGCACTTCAGCAGCATTCAGAGCTTGTTGAGAAACACTTCATGAAGGGTGACTCCAAGCTCGGTTCAGCCAAGTTTGCAGCTCTGCACAAAGCGCATCTATCTAACGGACTCTTCGTTTATGTTCCTAGGGGCGTGGAAGTAGACAAGCCAATCGAGGTGTACCACATCCTCGCAGGTGACAAGCTAGCGATCTTCCCACACACCCTCATCATTACTGAAGATAATGCAAAGGTCACTGTGGTAGATTACTTCAAGAGTGCCAACGACGGTGCTGGTCTCTGCATCGCAATGAACGACCTTATCGCAGGTCCGGGCTCACAGCTCAACTACTCCGCGATTCAGGACTTCAACCTCAGTTCGAAGATCATCCAGATCAACAACACAACTGCTGAGCGCGACTCCAACGCAAAAGCATTCACGCTCAACATCGGTTGTGCTTGGGCGCGTAACGAGTCACTCTCATTGCTTAGTGGTAAAGGTGCAAACTCTGATATGCTTTCGCTCAATATCCCAGCAGGTGAGCAAAAGTTCGACCAACGCACATTCCAGCACCACGCAGCACCACACACATTCAGTGACTTGCTCTACAAAAACACACTCTACGATAAGTCTAAGACTGTGTTCTCTGGACTGATCACTGTGGATCCTGGCGCGCACTTCACTGATGCTTACCAGACTTGCCGTAACTTGCTGATGGACGACACCACTGAAATTAACTCCATGCCTGGTCTTCAGATCAGTGCTGACCAAGTGAAATGCTCGCACGGCTCCACAGCTTCTGCGATCAGCGACGAGGAAATCTTCTACCTTCAGGCGCGTGGTATCCACCCAAAGAAAGCGCGCCAGCTTATCGCTCGCGGCTTCTGCGTGGAAGTTATCGAACGAATCGGTAACGAAGCTCTCGAGGCACTCGTACTCAGCTACGTCGATGCCAAGTTCGCGACCATCGCATAACTAGCAATACGCACATTTTAAAAGGCGTCCTCGCACTGAGGTCGCCTTTTTTCGTTTATAGTCTTGATCAGAATGAAGGCTATCGTTCACTTTATCTCAAGCTGAACAGCACATTTCCCATGGAGAAAGAAAACCACACTTTTGAATTCTACGACACCGACCCGCTCATCAGGGCTCAAGATCTACTGCAGGAATGGAAGCCAAAATTCAGCCTATTGAAACAACGCACTATTGCGCGCAGAGCTATTGATATTTCATTGAATTGCCTACCAGCCTGGCTGGTTCTCACTCAAACCTACAGTAGGTTTCCTCAATCTAGGGAAAAAGCACTCAACGCCATTAGTATCGGCAAAGCGATTCTCCCCTGCCCCTTCGAACTCGCTGTCGAATCAGGAGAGGGTGAGGAAAAAGTCATAAACACCCGTGATCTCGATTCTCAAGAGCATAGCTTTCTCGCGATCATCAAGCACCTTGCCAAACTCCACTTCAAAACTAAAGACTACGACTCGGCTATTGAGATTTTGAATCTAGGCCTCAGCTACGCAGAGCATGACCCACTCCACTTGCGAGCCGACCTCTGTGCCACTTTGTTGTTTGACCAGCAGTTCGATGAGGCCGAAAAACTAGCCGATAACGAGCATTTTGAAAAATCACTCGCCAGCAGAGTTGCTCAAGCCTACCTCCATTTCAAAACAGCATTGCCTAACTGGACTCCAGACCAGATGGACGAGATCGACGACCAACTCTGCGGCCGCACACTATGGCAATGGATGCATGAGCAATCTAACGGCATGAAGCGCCACATTCGCGCTATCAATCACGCCAACCCTTTCTTTGCAGCCTTCATGCTCAACCCCCAATGCGGCAAAATTAAGTTACCTACCAAACTAACAACGCGACACGCATCAGAAGCTCTCGCAGTCGCCCAGACTCACCACGAGCTGTGGGCTGACGAAGAACTACCACTCAAGCTGCTAGAAGAATTCCCTTGGGAAAACCCGACCAAGAAAGAGATTATAAAAGAGGACAAACCACTCCTTCTAGCCACCATCAAACAACTAGAGAAGCACAGAGACTCACTGCGTCAACAAGCTGAGAAAGACCACCTAGACGACCATCATTACTATTAAATATAATAGCTAGTAGCAATAATGCATTGCAAACTAACAAATCTTTTCCTAAAAAAAACCATGAGCGATGAAC
>CAXMPP010000051.1:0-10835 GCA_964195395.1 uncultured Thermodesulfobacteriota bacterium | reverse complement strand
TCTGCATGTTGATGCACCTGAGCCAGCTCTCTAGTTGCTTAATACCTGGGGCAGGTCTAGTTCTCCCCATAGTGATGTGGGCCACCAATAAAGACTCCTCACCAACTATCGATCAACATGGTAAAAATATTATCAATTGGATGATTAGCGCCCTGATTTACATAGCCGTTAGTTTTGTTTTGACCTTTATTTTCATCGGAATCATCGGATTTATTGTGGTTGGTTTACTAGCAATAATATTCCCTATCATTGGTGCGGTTAAAGCAAGCAATGGAATATATTGGAAATACCCGCTCACGTTCGATTTCATTAAATAGTGAGCAGTGAGGTGGACCCCGAAATTCGGACCAGTGGCTAAGTTATTACAGTGGTGAACCGGAGTCGTGAAATAATCGAATCCAAACCACTAATAATGAAAGCAAAAAGAAAAAGACACGAACCCGAATTTAAGGCTCGGGTAGCGCTAGAAGCCATCCAGGGAATCAAAACGACACATGAAGTCGCGAAGGAATTTGAAGTCCACCCTGTGCAAGCCTCCGATTGGAAAAAGAAGATGCTAGAAGGTGCCTCCGACTTGTTTTCATCAGGCAAAAAGAAATCTAACTCAGACGCGTTTGAGGCTCAGCGAGAGCAGCTCCAGGCTAAAATTGGACACCAGGCTGTCGAGATTAATTTTTTACGAAAAAATCCAAACAACTCGGTCTGTGAGGGATCGTATCGAGTTGACTGAAACCGATAATCATAACATTAGCATGAGAAGGCAATGTGAACTACTAGGTGTGGCTAGATCGTCTATGAGCTATCAGTGAGTTGCAGAAAACCCACAAGATCTGAAAGTGAAGCGACTGTTAGATGAGTATTGCATGATCGATCCTAACCTAAAGTCACGACGATTGAAAACCATTATATAGCTATTCAAATGGTATAACACATTCAAAATGATGATCTGAGTTAAATGCTTCTTCGGTCTAGTTCTACCTTTTGGGTATTGAGAGGACATTGGAATCCTAGGCTTAGCCACTTCGACATAATCTCCCACACGATACGCACCATCAATGGTCTCTATAGCCTCTGAAGTGTGAACTCGACTAAAGCGTCTAATGGATTACCCCCGCTGTAGGTCGTAACATTTGAGTCTCTATCTCAGCTAATTTACAGCTAGGTAAGGACAGCAAAGGACTTTCACACATACTGGAAGAAACTGGAAATATAGCACTACGTAAAGGTAACCTCAAATGCATCCCTGCTCGCAAGGCTAAAAAAGGCAAGAAAGCGCCACTCGCACAACTGTATGACCTAGGCTCTGACCCAAGCGAACAAAAGAACATCGCAGCTGACAATGCCGACAATGCCGACAAAGTTAAAGAACTTGATGCTCTACTCGTCAAACTCAGTCAGTCAAAAGTTGGCGTTAGAAACGAGGCTCAATAGGTGAACCCCATTCACTTTTAAAAAGCTCAATTGGCGAGTTACCAATTGAGCTTTTTTTATAATTTACTAGCCAACCCATGCCGAGCTAAGCAACTCGCGCAGACGCTCCGACGTGATGGCAGAACTCTTAGCCATGAAGCCAGATTTATGCGCAAAGTGGACGTCGTCACAGGATTCAATTCTCGTGAAATCGAGACGTAAATCGTCATTGTAACGGGACAATCCATAACCAGATCCACGTCGGTCTGGGTAGACCATTGCCACACAATCCAGCCCATTACTCTCGATGTAGCGGCCTAGTCCAGCGGATGGTTCACCTACCATCGGCTCAACTCTTGGAATGAAAATCACCTTAAATTTCTCATCGATCTCCCAGATTTCAGACTGTTTCTCAATTTCTTTCATGCGCTCACGCATTCCTTTGAGAAAGCTCACCATGTCTTCACCGATCATGCGCATGACCTCGTAAACTGGCTGCCCTGCCTCATGTCTCTCCTGTTTAGCAAAACGTCTCAAGAGAGTAATATCGACTGGCGAATTAAGCTTAGCCATCGCTGAGCGTTCGATACCCAGCCACTTCGCCGTTTTCACAGCTCCACGTGTATCTAACCACTCTGAAGTCTCTAACCAATCGCAATACTGGCGGGCATCTTCGTAGAGACCTAAATGGCGAAGCACGAGGCTCAAAGCACAAGTGGGTGCATAATCAGCTGGGAACTGATGGTGGTCGAAATTCATCCGCACGGGCTCATGCTCACCACCTACGTCAACCACCGCGATGGATGCATTTGCTACATCTTCATCGCTGGGTTCTTTACGAAGAACCGGCACTCTGTAACTATAAATCATAAGGCTACAGGCCAAAAAATCATCTTTGTGTGCACCACCTGGATGGGTGATGATGTGCTTAATACTCATAGGCGCAGCATCATCTGGATCACTACAATGTCAACTGCGCTCACTTCTAATTGCGTAAATCACTGACAAAGTAGCCCAGTATAAACTACTCACACCTCCCGAGAGAAGAGGCCTCGCGTTGGAATCGGTTCGATTCTAGTGCTTTTAACGGATTCATCAACTCAGTCTATTGCATCCTACATGCCTTCCAGCGTTTAGCAAATTCAGGATTCCCGTCAGACAAACTTTCGGCTCCGCTATGAGCTTTAGATTCAAGACCAGTCAACCAAGTGTAGCAGATAAGCTGCTCGCGGCGCTGATTCTTCTCGTCTTTACTCAGCTGAACAATCGAAATTTTCTTATGTAAATCGATCATTGTGTAAGGAGATAAATCACGCCAAAGCAACAATTTTTCTCTATTCCCAGCTTTAACTAACAACCCTTCAGGTTTAGCTCCTATCAATTTTTCATATTCAACCATTCCATCTAGTCGCCTCACTACAAAATTAGCTGATAAACCCTTCAGGGCATCTGACGTCGATTTATAAAGAGTCACTGCATTTTCAGTTAAATAAAGAATACTACTTTTCCAAGATTTATCATCCTCACTGATCGCTTTGACTTTTTTAAGCTCCTTAACCACAAGCTCAAAGTCGTGTTCAGCCAGAGCTTTGAGAGAGTTTCGTTTAGCAATTGCCCAATGCTTTTCAGTATTCTCAGTATTCTCTCGCTGCTCTTTGAATTCTTTTTCCCTTCTTTGCTGCTTCGCCTCGATATACTTAATCTTAGCATTGAGCTGTCGTTGCCATTGAAGAGTATTGAAGGGCGCACGTCCTTTGGTCTTGAGATCATTGCGTGCGCTAAGAACTACCACTAGATTCTCCTTGGCCTCATCCACCGTCTTCGGATCGAATCTCTTTTTTAGCGGACTCAGCAACTTCAGATCAGCTAAATAGTCATCGGACATTTGCTTATAGTATTCTAATCCAGCTTGATCAGAATTCGTCTTCGCTTGTTTGAGAGTTAAAAATAAAATCTCTGCATTTTGCCACTTCCCTTGATCCCATTCTTTCAAAGCTGAGGCAAATAGGATCATGATATCCAAATCGTCATTCAGTTGACTCACTTGCTCTAACTGGATTGATTTCAGCCGAATGAGTCGATCCATGGCTTTCTGTAATTTTTTATCAACCGTAGAAAGCTCCTCCCTTTCCGACTGAGCTTGAAGCTTTAAAATCTCGGTGAGAGCATCTCGGGCGTTCTGTGATTCACCTCCGAGCCAGGCTGAAATAGCCGAGCGCATTCCTGTCCAATACATCGTTTCACTCTCAACAGCTTTATTTTTTGCCAGCTTGAGGTAGCGCTCGTGTGCCGACATGTATTTACCTTGAGTCAGAAATGTCTGCGCATTGCGCAACTCCGCAGCGATCAGCACATGCATCGCTTCCTCGTCAATATCTGGATCTGCGCCGGGTTCAACATCAACGATCACTGAAGTTGGCACTTTTTCTGAAGCCTTCTCGGTATTCATCACGACAATACCAATGACAAGAGCTGTCACAACAACGGCTACGGCGATGAGGACGCTTGAGTTATTACGTTGTCTTTCACCGCGTCGCAATTTTGTTGATTCAGGCAACTCCTCTGGCTCGTTGCCTGTACGAAAATACATTTCGACCTGTCGTAAGGCAGCAAGAAATTCGTCATAACTCTGGAAGCGATCATCGGCATCAAACGCCATTGCCTTATCGATAAGCTCAGACAAAAAGGGACTCACGTCAGATGTCACCTTACCAAGGAGTGGCACATTAGTCTTGATCTTTAGAAGCTCAGTAGTCGATCTGGTTTCAGTGGTGAATGGGGCCTTTCCTGACAAGGCATGATAAAGGGTAGCTCCGAGAGCATAAATATCACTGCGTAAGTCCTCTTCACATAATTCTAAAGTTTCTGGCGGCACGTAATAAGGAGTCGCCCAAATTTCATCCGCGATGGCTTTGCCTCCGGAAGTCATCAATGCGAGACCGAAATCAACAATTTTAGCATGGCCTTTGCTATCGATCAGCACATTCCCAGGCTTCATGTCACGGTGAATTAGCCCTTCTGCATGGGCCGCTTTGAGCCCCTCAACAATTTCAATGGCAAGACGAGTGATCATTTTTTCACCCAACTTTCCTTCTTTCTGCATCAATTGCTCTAGGCTATCGCCCTCCACCAACTCCATCGCGATATAGTAGCGGTTGAATGCTTGGCCAACAGTGTAGACGCGAACCACATTGGGGTGACTGATCAATGCAGTGATCTTCGCTTCCTTTTCAAATTCTACAATACGCTTAGCGTCGCGTGAGTAATCCTCATTTAGCAACTTGATAGCCACTTTACGCCCGAGAGTCTGGTCTCTGGCAGCAAACACGAGACTCATTCCACCTACTCCCTGGCGTTTTATGATCTTATAAGCACCTATCTGACACTTCACATGAGAGTGTTCGCTACAGCTAGGACACTGCACATTTGTGTATGGAGGAAGGGTCGACACATCCATTACTTGGCCACAAGCGCCGCAATTCTCTACTTCAATATCTAACGGGAAATCCTCCATTCAGGAGGACATTAGGAATAAAATTCTCAGATGGCACTGAAAAACTTTAGAAATCGAAAGTTTTTTCTGGTGTCCTTCAGATTCTCGCAAATCATCGTCGCATGAAGATTCAAGTGGACGACAATACTGGAAAGCGGCTCGATGTATTTTTGTGTACCCAGTTGCCAGAGCTTTCCCGTGCACGTATCCAGTCGTTGCTGAAATCGGGAGACATCCTCGTCAACGGAGAAAAGGCCAAAGCCAAGTACTCCATCCATGTCGGAGACTCGCTTACGATAGACATCCCCGAACCAAAATCAGACACCGCTGAGCCCGAGGATATCCCAATTGAAGTCATTTACGAAGACGACGATCTCATCGTTATCAACAAAGCCTCGGGCCTAGTGGTGCACCCTGCAGCAGGAAATGCCACGGGTACCCTCGTCAATGCTTTGCTCCATCATTGTAAAGGCAGACTGGCTGGCATAGCAGGTGTGGAACGTCCTGGGATAGTTCATCGTCTAGACAAAGACACCTCTGGTTGCATAGTCGTTGCCAAAACCGACAATGCTCACGTCGATATCGTTCAACAATTCAAGGACCGCACGACCAAGAAACAATATATTGCAGTGGTTGAAGGGAAGCCAAACAAAGACCAAGACAGCATTTTCACCCAGATTGGCCGCCACCCAGTCAATCGCTTAAAAATGGCAGTCGTCAATCCTGGCTCTGGCAAGCCAGCAATCACTGACTACTGCGATCTCGGTACTGACGACGCCACCAATAGTTCGTTGATCCATTGTGACCTCCATACTGGCCGAACCCACCAGATTCGCGTGCATATGCTGCACCTTGGATGTCCTATCCTTGGCGATCCGATCTACGCAAAACCTAATAGACAAAAGGCGCAGCCCGGCAGACTCATGCTCCATGCTCGCCGGCTCAGCTTCACCCATCCACGTAGCGGCAAGCGCCTCACCTTTCACGCTCCCCTGCCTGAAGCATTTTTACCGTGGACGGACCGGTTCTTCCATGGTGTCGATGAAGACTAAATCAACTACGTCACGGGATTGCCCATCACTGAGCTCGAAAACTTTTCACTTCCCCTTGAAAGCAACTTCCCCTACAAGCCTTTGCAACACAATGAGAAGAAACTTACGCACCTATATCTCACTCATCCTTATCGCCTTACCCTCCACGCTTCTTGCACAAGACGTCAAAGAACCTGTGCGCCCAGGAACGATTCTCCTATCAGCCTACCAGACTGTCTCTGATGCTGAAAAGCTAGAGGGTGAGAAAGCATTCAAGAATGCCTGGAATAAGTACCACCAGGCACTTCGCTATTACGAGTCCCTCGCAGCAGCTCATCCAGCGTGGAAGCCTCACATCGTCCATGGACGCATTGACAAAACGAAGGCCGCGATCAAACGCGTTGAGCCAGCCGCTCAAAAGGCGTACATGGCCGAGCAAGCTCAGCTGCAGCATCTAGTGATAGGTGAAGGCGCTCCCAAAAGCATCCCCAGCCCTGCGGTCGTAAAAAGTAACCAAAGAGACCTCCGCCAGCTTACGCAGCTCAACGATCGAGTGAATGGTCAGCAAAAGGAACTCCAATCCCTTAAAAACAAACACACATCAGAGAAGCTCAAATACACACAACACATCAACCGGCTTCAAAAAGAATTGCGCAGGAACCAACAAGGGCTTGGCAAGGAAAGCACGCAAACCCGCATGCTCAATGGTGAAATCGCACGACTCCAGCAGGAACTCCGTAAAAGCCAGCAGCTTGGTAAAAATGATCAACAGAAACTAATCGGTAGCATAGAGGAACTTCAGCGCACACGCACAGCTCTCGCTACAGCCCCACTACGTGCTGATGTCGACAAGCTCAAGCAGCAAAATGAAAGGCAAAAGGCCGAGCTAATCTTACTCGCCAAGGCTCATCTTAACGCCAAGAAATCTCTTGAGATGAAGACTCTTGATAACCGAAGACTCCTCAGAGAAGTTAAACTTACTAAGGACCTTCTAGAGAAGAAGACCGCAAACCTCGAAGCATCGCAGACAAACACTGCCAAAGTCGTCGCAACTATGCGCCAAGAAATTAACTTACTCAAAAGTAAGCTTGCCGAGGCCACTGCCATCATCACCTCACAAAAGGGAGAAATATCCGACCTCATAAACCGACTCGCCGAGTCTGAGAGCCTTAGCGATGAACTCCGCCAAGACCTCACCGACATGACGACCGAGCGTGATCAATTAAGCCAAATGCTCAAACTCAGCGATGCCAACAGAGCCAAAGAACTGATGAAAGAGAACCTTCGCCTAGGTCGCGAACTCAGCACGGCTAAGCAACACCTCGCTCAACTCAACTCGGATAAGAACACTGCGCTCGACCGAGTCACCCAAGCAGAAAACGATGTCGCCATTGCTAAGTATCAACTCAATCTCAAACGCAAAGAAAATACCGCATTCAGTAAGAGAATCAGCAACCTAGAATACACCCTCAAATCCACTCAGGAACAACTCGCACTTAAAGCGAGTCAACCACTTGCCGATGAAGCTGCACGTGAAGAGGCTGAGCTACTCAAGAAGACAGTCAACCGCCTCATAGCCCAGTCTGCACGCCGTCGACAGGCCGAGCGTCTCCTGTGGAATGAATACCGCCGCTCAGCTGTGCCAAATCCTGATTTCCAAGAAGAATACCTCGCTGCTGGTGGCGATGAACTCCAACTCACTCAGCACGAGCAAGAAATAGTACTTAAACATAAGTCAGAAGGAACTCTTCACAGCCCACTCGGCAGAGCCAGCAGACAGAGCAGAGACCTTGCTCAGGCTGTCGCCAAGGAAAAGATCGGCACCTACCACGCCATCGCTAAGCGACTCGTTGAAAAAAATAATCTAAATTTCGCCAAAGACATTTATGATGAAGCGTATGATGCCATTCCAGACTATAGCTTCCTCATCAATCGCGGGGTGATCCGTATGCGTCTCGGTGAGATAGAAGATGCCGAAGCCATCTTCGAGCTAGGCACATCCCAACGCCCGAGAAGCCCCTACACCCATTTCATGCTAGGCATGTCTCGCTTCCACCAAAAGAATGATGATCTAGCAGCCAAATCGATCGACCGAGCCATTGACCTCAAGCCTGATTTCAAAGAAGCATTCCTCTACAGAGGTATCATCGAAGCGCAAAATGCCCGCTACACCAAGGCTCTCGACCTCTTCCAGAGTACTATAGAACTCGACCCAGAATACGAAGCGGGTTACTACAACATCGCTCAGGTTCACTACCTAAACGACGACAAAAAGAAAGCCAGAGAAGCCTACAACAACGCCCTCCGTGCTGGACTAGCTCCCGATCTCGAGTTCGAACGCAAGATCGGAATAAAGAAGGCGTCATCTTAGACAGCTATTCAGTCTACGTAAAACCGAATCCACGTATCCGGATCATCGCCCAGAGTTTGCCCTGAAGTATTCTGCAAATGAATAACCACATCACGCATCACCTCGCTGCGCACTAATTCGACAGCAGCGTCCAACGGACTCCCAATCGTTTGTTTAGTGCCCGATGGATAGTAGTCTCTTATCTCCATAAGCGACATCGCTGCCTCATCAGGAGCCGATCTGAGAGCTCTCTCGCGGCCCAAATAAAAGATCTCCATCTGTTCATACGCCAACTTATCCTGAATATGTCTATACTCAGAACCAAACCAACACGCGCCGCAGAAAACCAAACTCACTGCCAACATGACAGTGAGAATAATGGTTTTCTTATTAGCTCGTCTCAGCACTAGAGCAAATGCTTCACGGCCTCTTTCTCGCTATTAAGTTCGGCGATTGAGGCATCGATTTTCTCGCGTGAGAACGCATTGACTTCCACTCCTTCGACAACCGACCACGTTTTACCATCCTCGGTACGAATCGGCATAGAAGCGATCAAGCCAGCATCAATTCCATAGGCACCAGGCGAACAGACCGCCACGCTGAACCAATCACCAGCGGCAGTCGGAGTACACAAGCTACGGACAGTATCGACGATGCCATTCGCGGCGGACGCCGCGGACGACGCTCCTCTTGCTTTGATAATCGCAGAGCCACGTTGCTGCACTGCTGGAATAAACGTTTCCTTCAGCCACGCCTCGTCAGTGATCACCTCAGTAGCGGGCTTGCCACCAATTTTGGTATTATAGAAATCTGGGTATTGCGTGGAGGAATGATTCCCCCAAATACAGAGATTCGTCACCTCTGAGCTATGCACACCCGCTTTGACCGCAAGCTGGCTTTTTGCTCGATTCTCATCGAGTCGGGTCATTGCAAAAAATCGATCATTCGGCACCCCACTTGCGTGTTGCATAGCAATCAGGCAATTCGTATTACATGGATTACCAACTACAACGACTCGAACATCAGCTGCTGCGGAACGTCCAATCGCTTCCCCTTGCCCAGTGAAAATCTTTCCATTGATGCCCAAAAGGTCATTGCGCTCCATTCCAGCACCACGAGGAACTGAGCCGACTAGTAACGCCCAGTTTGTCCCCTTGAAGCCATCATCGAGGTCACTCGAAGTTGTAACACTCTGTAACAGTGGGAAGGCGCAATCATCTAGCTCCATCACTACCCCTTGCAGGGCATTCATGGCGGGCTCGATCTCGATCAAGCGCAGGGCGACTGGTTGGTCTGGCCCAAACATGGCTCCAGATGCAATTCTAAAAAGTAAGGCGTAGCCAATTTGGCCAGCAGCTCCGGTAACGGAAACAGTGATAGGATTCTTCATAAATTCGCGGCTAACATAGGAACCGAATTTTCAGCCGTCAATCTCATAAGACTGCCAAACAAAATTAGTACTATCAAAGACTGCAATTTTGCATCCTAAGGTCAAAGCCGATACCTCACCAAAACAACTACGGGCACCTCTTTCGGCTCGACTTCCGCACTTCATCTTAGATACCTAGACTGGCCTCGCTCAGACTGAAAATGGCAAAACAGTGAGCACGATGCGAAAATGCTGAAGAGTCAAGACTTGAAGGATACTATAGAGCCCAAGAAAAAACGAAGATAACCCGAGCTAAGGTAAAAAAGAACGGATGACGAAGAAGTTTTCCTCCGTCCTTTCTCAATAGTTTCTTCATGAGAGGCTCACAGCGAACGTTTCGATTTATTGGCTGACTGAGAGTGAGTCCCCTCAAACGCATCACCTACAGGACCTCTCTGATCGGTTTAGCTAGCGCATGGAAGTGTGAAGCCTCCAAACTTTGAACACCCACGCTCTGACTTCGTCCGAAGTTAGAGCATGGGTAAACCTATTCAATTAAATAAATCTAAGCTTACATGCGTTCTGGCACTTGAATACCAAGAAGCCCTAGGCCTTGCTGTAGCACGCGTCCAGTGAGTTCACAAAGAACCAAACGAGACTTGCGCACATTGGCTTCGCTCTTAAGAACTGGGCAGGCTTCAAAGAAGCTGTGGAAGGACTTCGCTAGATCTAGTAGGTAGTTAGACAGGATATTTGGCTTGAGGTCGTCGAGCACAGTTGGAAGCACCTCACCAAATTTGGCAAGAGTTCTAGCGAGGTTGATTTCACCTTCGTCGGTGATTTTTAGGCCCTCTGCATCCAGAGTAATTTCCTCATCTAACTTACGGAAGATCGCACGCACCCGCACATAACTGTATTGAAGGTAGGGTGCGGTATCTCCCTGGAGAGCGACCATTTTGTCTAGGTCGAAAATGTAATCAGAGGAACGATGATGGCTAAGCTCAGTGAACTTCACCGAACCAAGACCAATCATCTTGGCTAATTCAACTTTCTCAAGCTCAGGAAGGTCAGCGCTTTTTTCTTCTAAAACTGTCCGAGCTGATTTCACCGCATCATCGAGCACATCGGCTAGCTGCGGGAGATCGCCATCACGCGTTTTGAGCGGTTTACCGTCTTTACCGA
>CAXMPP010000050.1:0-13242 GCA_964195395.1 uncultured Thermodesulfobacteriota bacterium | reverse complement strand
CTTACTTAATTTGTGAGCAATGTTATCGCCAAACTTAGAGTGACTTAATTTAAAAACTAGCAATGCAAGTATGGAACCGGTAACGACATCTATAAAATGATGTTGGTGAGTAAATAGAACTGATAAACACATAGCTAAAAACCAAAAAACAAATATAACTTTTGCTCCAATACTATTTTTTTGAATTAAGAATAGTAGAGTAATTGCGCTAAATGTGATGTGTAGTGACGGAGCTAAATTATAAGGTTTGTCATAGGTGTGTAGTAAATTAAATAAAAATTGAAACTGCTCGACAGAGTCGGGCCGGGCAAATGCCATTTTGGCTGGGAAAATTATAAAACAAAATCCAGCGATTAGTGTGGCAACAATATAATTGAGACCAAGTCGAATTATTTCAACAAGGTTTATTACAAATAAAGGAATAAGTGTGAGTAAGTTGAGCGAAAAATAAATAATAATCCATTGGGGGATAAATGGAATATCGCGCTCCCAATTAAATTGAATATTATAAGGGGTCTCGCTGAGAGAGCTTAAATAATTTGCTCCTCCATAAACAAAGATAAAAATAAGTGTAGTGACTGCACAAAATAAAAAAAAGGCTACAGATTCAACTTTGCTAGGAAATTTAAAATATAATGACTTCATATTGCCCCCTTTTTTCTTAACTTTCTCGCTGGAATTACAAAAAGATCTCGATCGCTTATAAAGTCAGTCCCTTTAAGTGAGTCAATTTTGTTTACCGTAACATCGGCGGTCCCGGCAAAGTTAGAAAGGCTAAGAATCACTAACAGTAATAAAGTTATTGAAGTTTTAATCATTGCTAGGACTTTGCTTTTTCGGGGCACCCCCGAGGATGTTGTTGCAGAGATAGGGGTTAGAGTAAGTAGAACTGTGACGAGTGGACCGCGGTCAGGCAATGGGAAATCGAAAAAAGTGGGGGATATTTGTAAATAAGGCACTTTGGGGGTGCCCAAAGTGCTTCATCACAGTAGGTTCGTTGTCTTTTTTGAAGCTCGTGAACGCAGCTTTTTTTTCGAGTCGCTTTGTCAAAGGGGTGTTTTGGCAGCGGTTGCTCTCGCGCCCCTTTGGGCGGAGTCAGGAATCTTCGCTGATCAGGGTGCGTCCGTAGCCGAGCGGGATTTCAACGGCACACACATATTGTCTGCTCCCTAGATTACGTTCCAGTGAAAAACAGTCGCCAATACAAAATATAAAGTTCAGAGAAGCACGGATATTAAGACCCGGACCGACTACACTGAAATCATTGACGGTAATGGGGCGACTATGATTGTGAATATTCCTGTTGATGAGACTTTCGATAGCATATTTCCACGGGTTATCAAATTATAACACTAGTGTCCCAAATAGGGGGCTTGCTAAAGAGGCTGGAAGCGCTCTTCTACGGAGGATTTCCTACTTCTTTTTGGGTCTCCAAATCGGCAACTTGGAGCGGAAGCAAATTCTCCCAACCAAGTGGGCCGCTACTGGTGCTGTGAGGTAAAAGAAAAACAAGATGGCCAGGCAAGCAACCCACACACGTGGAGTTGGGTAGGCAAACATCACTGCGATCAAAATGAGCCCGCTACCGAACGCTCCAGCTTTTGTCGCACTGTGCATCCGGCAATAGATGTCCGGCATACGGACAACTCCTATCGCAGCTAACAGCGCGAAGAAACAGCCGACTAACAAGAAGGTACTTATAATAAAGGTCATCATAGGTCTTTGCTTTCTAAGTAGCGCACCAAAGCCACTGTGGCAATGAAGCTGATGAGAGCGATTGCCATCGCTATATCTAGGTAGGGAATGAATCCGCTCACTAAGGTCAACAGAACACATTGCGCCATAGTCAGAGCCGCTATCAAGTCGAGAGCTATGATCCGATCCAACAAGGTAGGTCCCTTGATCACCCGAATGGTGGACAAGACAATAGCGGTAGCCAGCATATACTGGCTAGCTGTGAGCACCCACTGAGGGAGTTCTGGAATTTCAAAAAACATCGCGTACTCGGTTTACGTAATTTTTCACAAGGGCATCGGCATCCGCCACCTTATCCACACAATACATACTGTGGATGAACAGGGTGTCGTCGACCACATCCAGACTCAAGGTACCTGGGGTCATGGTGATCAAGTTCGATGCTACGAAGAGCTGGCGCGGTGTGAGATTGCTCACATCTACTTCTAGGATTTCAGGTTTCATTAGGTGCTGTGGCGTCACAATATCTGCCGCCACCCGTACATTACTCACCACTACTTCCTTTAGATAAAAGAAGCCGAAGCCTATCATCTTTATCATTTGCGTTAAAAGTTTCATCTTACTTCCCTAATACCTCCTTGATGTATCCCTGCGGGTTGGTGAGTTGTTCGCTCGCTTTGGTTGATAGCTCTAACAATGGCTCGGGATTGAGACTTATCCAAATGGTAATCAAGGCCAAGCCAACACAGGGGATGACCATCACTTTGGGCAATGTTTTTGAACTGGCTAATTTTTGCTGCTTGCTGGCTGGTTGAGCTTTTTTCCAAAACGCCTCAGCCCAGATTTTAGTCATCGAATACAGGGTGAGGATGCCGACGAATAAGGCACAACCAACGAGCCAGTAGTGCTGAGCATCGAGGCCAGCCTTGATCACTCCAAACTTCGCCCAAAATCCAGAAAGTGGTGGAATGCCCCCCAAGGAGAATGCTGGAATAAAAAACAGTAACGCCAGAGCTGGTGAGGCTTTTGCTAGCCCGCCCAGTTTCTTCAGATCAGTGGTCCCACAACGCCTCTCGATCAATCCTGCGATCAAAAATAGGTTCGTCTTCACCAAAATGTGGTGGATCGTGTAAAAGATCGCGGCAGCAATCGCAACCGGTGTGCCAATCGCCAAGCCCATCACTATGTAGCCGATCTGGCTCACGATGTGGAACGATAGAATCTTCTTAATATCGAAATGCGAGGCCGCGCCAAACACGCCGGTCAGCATCGTCATACCAGCGAGGAATAGCAGCACGTCCTGCACCACATCGAACTGGCTATGAAACAGCAAAGTGTAGGAGCGAATCAACGCGTAGACTCCCACCTTGGTCAGTAAGCCCGCAAAAATAGCCGAGATGGAAACCCGTGGCGTGTGGTACGAGGCCGGGAGCCAGAAGAAAAAGGGAAACAAAGCGGCTTTGATACCAAATGCCACCAAAAGTAACATCGCTGAACTATTCACTAACAGAGCGTCATCGTGATCGCTCAATAAGTTCCCAATGTCAGCCATATTGAGCGTTCCGAGTTTACCGTAGAGTAGTCCGACTCCGCAAAGAAAGAGAATGGAGGAAAGGATATTGATCAGCAAATATTTCACCCCACCTTCCAGCTGATCCTTGGTTCCTGAAAGCGTGATCAGAACAAAGGAGGACAACAGCATCACCTCAAACCAGACGTAGAGGTTAAATAAATCACCCGTGAGGAATGAGCCATTCACTCCCATCAACAGAAGGTGAATTAGACTGTAATAATGTTTTTGGGTATGGCGTTGGTCGATGTCTCCCATCGAGTATACAGCAACGGCAACTGCAATCACTCCAGTTATGAGAACCATCATGGAGCTGAACAGGTCGGCGACCAAAGTGATGCCAAAAGGTGCAGCCCACGCTCCCACGTGGATGATTACATACTCATGCTCTAGCACATGATTCATCAACATCAAGGCACTACCTAACTGGAGCGCTGCTCCGATCAAGCTCAGCCGTGGCACCCACGGACCATAGCGCTCTTTGCGCAAACAACTCACTGCCGTTATGAAGGGCAGCAGTAACGATAAAATAAGCCAGATCATGGGAGCGCGTCAGTGCGGTTAAATTCATTCACGTCATCACTCTTCAAAACTGCGTGAGCTCGCATCAGTAGCGTGATAGTGAAAACCATTAGACCAAAACCGATCACAATAGCGGTAAGCACCAATGCCTGAGGGACGGGGTCGGCGTGACCAGCAGCCACAGTGCCTGTCTCACTGTCGGCAAAGACTGGCTGGTGGGCACGGATGCCCCCCATGGTGAAGACTAACAGATTAGCAGCCTGGCTGAGTAAAATGATACCAATGATGAGCTTTGTCATATTTCTCCGCAACAGGCAGTAGACGCCTGCTGCGAATAATATGCCAGCCATTATAGTGATGAGGAGAGACATGATTAGTTATTGTTAGAATCTAAGGATTTTGCACAGAGCAAGGCAAAGCCGAGCACCACCATATAGACCCCGATATCGAACACGATCGGTGTTCCAAGCTTGAGCTTCCCTATAACGGGTAAATACCAAGTCGGCAGCCAGACTGCCTGAAACAACACATTATTGACGGCTAGTCCGATCAAGGAGCTGACACAGGCAATGATCAAGCCGTATTGCATCAACGCTATTGGTTTGAGAATTCTACTCGCCTTGATCTCATCCCAACCGACAGCCAAAGCACGTAGCATCACTGCCGAGGCAGCAATTAAGCCACCGATAAACCCACCTCCGGGCAGGTTGTGACCACGGTACAAGACCGCTAAAGAAAGTAGAATCAATAGCGGGTAGAGAAAGCGTGTCGCTGTGCGTAAAATGACTGAATCCATTACCTTCCTTTCGTTGTGACTTTATCCACCAGCGCCCAGACCCCAAGCGCCGCAATTGCTAACACGCATACCTCACCGAATGTATCTAGTGCTCTAAAATCAACCAAGATCACATTCACCACATTCGCGCCATGCCCTTCAAGATAACTCATTTGAGCTAGTTCATCTGAAATTTTTGGTCCAAACAAAAGCCCTTGAGACTTTAGCATCAGAACCGTCATCACCCCTCCCATGATCAAAGCCAGCCCAGTATCCATGAAGCGCTCAAAGCTCGTCGAGAGTTTCCTGTAGCGTGGCAAGCGGCGCACAACCCACGCAAAAAGCACCACGGTGAGCGTCTCCACTAACACCTGGGTAATCGCTAAATCCGGTGCGCTGTACTTTGCGTAAATCATCGAAACGCCATACCCAACAACTCCCAGAGAGACCACTGCAGTCAGCCGTGACTTCGAGAGAACCGCAAACAAAGTAGCCATTGTCATCGCCACTAACAGCAGTGCAATGAAGGGATTCACGGGCCCTAATTTATCAAAACTGGGCCATCCACCAAAGCGAACAAGCTTCCACAAAATAAGGGTGCAACTAGAAACTAGAATGATGATGATATACGAACGCAGCCTTCCAGTCTGCAGAGACTTAGTCGACCAGCGCGCCACCATCAGAACAAACTTAAAAACGTGCTCGTAGACCGTGTCGGCAAATGTCGATTCATTGACCTTCTTACCAGCTGCTGCAGGTCTGAGAACTTTCATCAAAGAGAAACCCAGAGCGAAAGTTACTAGGCTCAGAATCAACGGTAGGTTCACGCCATGCCATAGCGAGAGGGTGTAAGGCTCAGCTTCAGCTACAATCCCAGTGTAGGCAAAACTAATCAAAGGGCTCACCAAACCAGGAAAACACCCGATCACCAAACCAAGAGTCGCTAACAACAATGGCCCAGCAGTCATCAGCAATCCCATCTCATGCGGCTTCTTCGGAAGCTTTCCAACCGATTTTCTAAAGTAAGGAATCACACCAGCGCGCGCGGCAAGAACCATCATCGTCGCATTACCGACCAGCAGTACTCCTATCGTCAGCCAGCTGCCATCAACCACAGACTTGTAGGCGTACTCCTTCCCTAAGAAGCCGAAAAACAGCGGCAGCCCCATCATTGAAAAGGCTGCCAGCAATGCCGCAGGAGTGGTCAGAGGCATTGTCTTTTTGAGCTGGCCTAACAACCGTATATCCCGCGTTCCAGTCGAGTGGTCGACCGCTCCAGCAGTCATAAATAAAGTCGCCTTATACAGCGCGTGGCCCAGTAAGAATACGAGTGCTGCTAGGATGGACTCCTTCGTATCAATTCCTATCAAAAACGTGAGTATTCCTAGTACTGCTAAGGTCGTAGCTGCCAATATTTTTTTTAGGTCAGCCTGACGTAAGCCGTACACAAGGGCGATAGCCATAGTCACGCCGCCAGCGAGCATTAAAGAATGTGACCACTCTGAAGTGCCGCCCAAGACTGGCTGCATCACCAGCAAAAGAAACACCCCAGCTTTAACCATCGTAGCAGAGTGCAGGTAGGCACTCACAGGTGTCGGCGCAGCCATCGCATTGGGCAACCAAAAGTGGAATGGGAATTGTGCCGATTTAGTAAATGCTCCTAGTAAGACTAAAATCAAACATCCCGTATACAGAGGGTGCCCAGCCACTTGATAATCTCCAGCGAGAAGGTCAGACAGCATCCAAGTTCCGGTCATCTGATTCAACAAAATCAAACCAGCTAGCAATGCCAAACCGCCAAACCCTGTGACAACCAAGGCCTGCAAAGCACTGCGCCGAGCCGATGCTTTTTCGTGGTCAAAGCCAATCAACAAATACGAGCTAACACTCGTAAGTTCCCAAAAAATGAACAGAATGATCAAGTGGTTCGAGAGCACAATTCCCGTCATTGCAAACATGAACAAATACAGCAAGGAGCACAGCCGCATCGTGCCAGATTTCCCGCCCATGTACCCAAGCGCGTAGGTGACGATGAGCGTTCCTATCCCCGTGATTAACAAGCCCATCAGCAGAGCCAATCCATTGAGATGAAGCCCTATGCTTAATCCAAAACTTGCCACCCACTCCCTAGTCCAAGTCATACTTTGCTCCGAACTAACCACTTCCGCCCCCGCTATACAGAGGCAAACAAAACTAGCCAAGGCCGGCAGTATTACTAGCCCGCGTCCCGTAAAATTAGATTTATCCTTGAGAAATACAGGGACAATCGAGCCTAGGAGTAAGAAACTAAGTATAATTGGTAGCATCATTATCACAGCCGAACAGAGCTTGTCATTTCAACAGTCTCAGCTGTTAGTTTAAAAGGAAATTTCATGCTTTTTCAATATTGTGAATACAAGATGCACTCGCGAATAATGTATCTAACCCCTCCAACTAAAACTTGCAACTAACTTGCTCCGAAATCACACTTTTTCACATTATGATTTGAGCCACTTCCAAGCTTCGTCCAATTCGTCGGTATTGAAGTGCTTTTCTCCGATGCCTACTAGTTTGGCAAACTTGCTATCAATGGCCACCAGCCACTGCCAGACTTTCTCATCCGCCACGATACAGACTTTCTCAAGTTTCTTCATGTGAGTAAGCACCCATTTTATATCATCGACACCAGCCCTAACGCCCCAGCCAGCCCCCTGATCTAACAACAACAGCACGCACACCTTAGCGTGCATTTCCAGAGCAGCTTCCATATCGGCAATCCAAAGCCGTTCTTGATCTGGACCAATAGTTCCAGAAACCTCATAACCTAAATAGCGACCTTCACTGGATGGGAGTTTTATAATCATAACCCGCACATCATAAGTGCCAAAACTAGGGTGAGTCTATCATAAACCACACCGCACAACAATTTCCGGACTTCCAGCCAGCAGGATAAAATGGATTCAACCGCGAAAAATGCGAAAGCTTGGGAAAGCCTGCACGAGCAAGATTTTCTAACACGAATCCCCACCAATAACTGGCAGTCATATCAAAAATCGAAGGAAGCAGGCTTGGCCACACGATAGACTGCTAGAAACTCCTCAGCCAGATCAGGATCATTCAGCACATAGACACCGGCTGTGAGCCCCCTCTTCTCCGCCCCTTCCACCTCTGGCCCAAATTTTATAGGTTCCGTCATCTGTGACTTTCGTAGAATTTCATAATGTCCCCCCAGCCCCGGTGCTGTTTTCTTCAACAACTCCAAAGCCACTCGGCCCATCGTGTGGCGTAGGTTCAGCTCGACCACGGGTCTAAATACTAAGTTTCCATCGACATCACGGAACACCATAGAATCCACTCCCAGAGCCCCCACATAGCCACTATCAGCAAGTAGTTTACCCAAGGCCTCTACTAGCGTGTGACGGTAAAAATGATGCACCTGACAATCTCTAAACAGAAAGCTGGTCAATTCCTCATCCAAGCCCTGCGACCACTTAGGCAACACTAACGAACCACGAAACCGACCTAGTTCATCATTGATCACCCGGGTCATCCCACGCTGCTTTATTTCTCCATTTGATGCGATCTCGTACTGCGATGAAAAATCAAGAACACGCTCCAGCCATGGTTCCACCAGCACACCTCCATGTTCCTTCAACACTCGCTTGAGCCAACCACGCGAACTCTCAGTCCACTCGCCACCTAACAACCGGCAATGCCCGCGGCCAGCATTAGAATACGCAGCCTTCATCAGCACATCACCCACAGCTCCATCCACATAGCTCTCCACCTCATCAATGCTAGTGCACCACTCCCCCACAGGGTCACCTATCATTTTCTCTAACTTATGACCAAATTCTTTAGACATCCAAAGCGATGGTGACTCAGCTCGCCAACTCGCTTCGATATTTTCACTCATATTATGAGAAAATGGCTCCAACGCGTCAGACGCCTTTTGCTGCCAGGCCCACGGACGCACACCACCTACACGTCTCTCTTCCAGCTCGCTCGAGTCACCTATCACAACACATTGAGGCATCGGAAAACCCCAAGCTCGGATATTTTTGAGGTGCTGACGGCTTGGTTGCTTGTGTAGCAATAATACGTCATCACGCCTAGCCAGTGCCAAGCTCACCATATCCAAATCCTCCTCCAACAAACGCACATTCTTCTTCGCTGTGTGCTCCTTTTTATTCACCCGCGCCACCTCCTCGCTCTCGGCATTCGGATTGAAAAAATGCACCACGGGTGTCCGGCCACGCGACTGCTCAGCGACCTCGAGAAGCTCGATCCAGTCCTCATCGATCCCCGCCAACCGGCGCCCCTCCGCATTGTATGGAGCCACACCCTTCGCCCGCACTGGAGCCAAGGGGAAATGGAGTTGCGTTTGAAATGCCTCCCAATCCGATTTCGATTGATCCTTCCACTTTCTAAACCACTTCAAGCCATGTCCAACATGCTCGATCTCATCCTCGTAGATTTTCTCTAACACCGCAGCGGTTCCACCATCGCCCACTTGCCTAAACAACTTCGCGTAATGCACGGAGTAATCCAGATTTGCCTGCTCGAAGACCAAGCTCAATCGGCTGACGAAATCCATTGGTTGCTCCATCGGAGCCACCGCCCGCCAAAAGTAATCATTCACAGGCAACTCGCCGAACTCCACCCCACACTCGCGCATTCTCCGCATATACATCAATGTGTGAGCCTGTTCCTCCTTCAATGTCTGATACACCCCCATGCGAAACTCTTTTGGAGCATTTGGGAATTTAAGTAAGACAAGAGCCATCAACTCTGTCGCTAGTAGTTCGTGGTTAGCAAGGAAATGCAGCATCTTCCCGCGTTCGTGATCTTCATCCAGACGGTTCGTCCCAGGAAAATCAGCCTTCACGCCACGCTCAGAAATACGCAACTCGCTCGGACGTCCCGGCCCATCAGGCATGATAAATGCCTGAGCGGGCGCCTCATCAGTCACAAGCTTGGGGCTGATCAAGAGCTTCTCCTCCAAGGTCTTTCCAAAGAGGACCTGCTCAGCGAAATCACGTAGTTCCATGCCCTGCCTTAGCCCCCATCAAAGGAAAATTCAAATCCCTCTTTAAAAAATAAAAATCCAATCTAGCTTATTCAACAAATGAAAGTCCTATTCACCTGCGCCACTGCCCTAGTGGGATCCCTATACGCCCAAGAAGCCGCCAAAGCTCCTGCCGTTCAAGATCACCACCAAACGACGGAAAGCGCCTCCAAAGCTGCCATCTATAAATCCATCGTTCGCATCGAAGTCGCTTCACAAGTCCCCGACTACAAGACGCCATGGAATGCCGGCCGCTTCTCTGGTGGCACTGGCACTGGATTTCTCATTGGTAAAAACAAATTCCTCACCAATGCCCACGTCGTCTCCAATGCTCGCCGTATCCTCATCACCATGCACGGCTCCTCGCGCAAGCACCAAGCCAGAGTGGTCCATGTCGCGCACGACTGCGACCTCGCAATCCTAGAGCTCGTCGATTTCAGGCCCTTTGCTGACCTTTCCTATCTAGAAATTGGCTCGATTCCAAAGCTCGAGTCCGAAGTCCGCGTGATTGGTTACCCGATGGGTGGCGAGCGCATTTCCGTGACGCGCGGAGTCGTTTCCCGTATCGACTTCCGTCCCTATGCCCACTCACGCTCAGACTCACACCTCGTGGTCCAGATAGATGCCGCCATCAACCCCGGCAACTCAGGCGGCCCGGTCCTGCAAGACGGCAAGGTTGCAGGTGTCGCATTTCAGGGACTCACCCAGGCCGACAACACTGGCTACATGATCCCCACTCCAGTCATCAGACGCTTCCTCAAGGACATCGAAGATGGCAGCTATGATTCCTACGCCGACCTCGGAGTCTACGACTTCGCCCTGTTCAACCCCGCTATGCGCAAGGTCTACAACCTCCAGCCCAACGACCCAGGAGTCCTCGTCTCTAGCGTCACATCTGGTAGCTCTTCTAGCGGCACCCTCAATGAAGGTGACATCCTTACAGCCATTGATGGCTACTCCGTCGACTCCTCAGGCAACATCACCATCGCTGGTGAGCGCGTCAATATGAACGAAATCATCGAGCGCAAGTTCGCTGGCGACAAAGTGAAGCTCGACTTCACCCGCGCCGGCAAGAAGCTCAGCAAAGAAATTTCGCTCAAAGCATTTCCTCCCGCCAGCATGTACTCCGTGCAGTACGGCAAAAAACCACGCTACCTCATCCAGGGTGGACTCGTATTCCAACCGCTCAATCGCAACCTCTATTCTGCACACAAACTCAAAAACCCACGAGTGCGCCGACTCTTCACAGAATATGTGAAAGAAGGTATCTTTAAGGAACGCAAAGACATCCTCATCCTCACACGCGTACTTGATGACCCTATCAACTCTGCTCTATCAAGCTATGTAGGAAGCGCTGTCAAATCCATCAATGGAGTCGACATCACCGACATCCATCAAGCCCACGAGCTACTCAACCCATCTGACCCGCCGGAGTTCTTCGAAATCATGCTCGAAGGCCTCGACCGCCCACTCATTTTGCCAAGCAAAGGACTCAGCGAAGCAAACCAACGCATCAGCGAGAACTACGGCGCGCACAAAGCCAACAACCTCTCTAACTAAACCTTCCCAACCTTTCTACCCATGAAATCATTTTTCACTCTCACTATCGTCCTCGCCACCTCATTTGGAGCCATGGCCAAAGACGTAGCCGACTCAGTCATCCGCGTAGCCACCACCCTCCAAAGCTACAATCCATCCCAACCGTGGGAAAAGACTTCGCCACGCAAAAGGCGCGCCCTCGCCGCAGTGCTGCCAAATAGCCAAGTGCTCACCACTGCTGAAATGGTCACTGACGCCAACTTTATTCAGTTAGAATCAGCCAATGGCGAGCATCAGATTCCAGCTAGAGTAGTCGCAGTCGATTACGAAGCTAACCTCGCCCTCCTCACCCCTAACTCTGACGAAGGGATAAAGACTCTTGCGCAATTCAATGGCCTCCAGATTGCCCCACAAGCCCATCTCGGAGATGAGGTAAACATCGTCCAGATCGAAGACAATGGCATGACCTTGATCACCGAAGGCCGCATCCAGAGCGCCGATGTGGTCGCCAGCTTCGTCCCCGGTCACTTCTTCCTTAACTACGAAGTCAAAGCCTCCATGCAGAGTGCTGCGAACAGCTTCACCGTACCCGTTTTGAAAGATGACAAGCTGCTCGGACTCCTCACGAGTTATTCATCAAAGGACCAACTCGTAGACATCATTTCTCCTGAAATCATCCAGGCCTTCCTCAAAGACGCCAAAGATGGAGCCTACCAAGGATTCCCAAGCCTCGGCATCGGCACCACGCGCACCACCGACACCCACTTCCGCGATTGGCTCCAACTCTCCAGCGACAAAGGCGGACTCTACATAACACGCGTGCTACCAAACTCCGCAGCAGCACTCGCCGGCATCAAAAAAGGGGACGTCCTCGCCTCTATCAGCGGCAAGCCACTCGACCGCCGCGGCTACTACCAGGCCAGCGGCTACGGCCAACTCTTCTGGAGCCACCTCATTCGCGGCTCTCACCCTATCGGCAGCACCATTAAGCTAGGCCTCCTACGCGATGGTAAGCCACTCGAAGTTTCCGCCACGCTCAAACGCGCTCCCGAAGGAATTATCCAATCTCACACCTACGACAAAGCACCACGCTTCCTAGTCAAAGGCGGCATCGTCTTCCAAGAACTCTCCAAATCCTACCTCCAAGCCTATGGCGAAAACTGGACCACACGCGCCCCCCTCAACCTCCTCGATGCTGTCAACCACCCAGAAGACTATGAAAAAGGACGCAAGCGCCTAGTCTTTATCAGCGCCGTCATCCCCACCCCAGCCACACTCGGCTACGAATCTCTCAACAGCGTCATCGTAGAACAAGTCAACGGACAAGCCATCGAAGATCTCCCCTCCCTCATCGCCGCCTTCAAAATAGCCCCCGAAAATGGCATTCACACCCTCAAACTCGACGGCCAACCTGAAACAATCTACCTCGACTCCAAAGTCTCAGACACCGTCGACCAGAGCCTCCTCGCCCGTGGCCTCCCCACCCTCTCCCGCGAGACTGAGTAGCCCCAGCTCGGCAGCCAACCACCATTGACTAATCCCCAATCACCATTTAACCCAATCCACATGAGCGAAGAAAAGGCAAAGCAAATGGAATACGGAGTACTCGGTGACGACGCAATGTCCCAAGACGACAAAGTCGCCAAATACACCGGCGACGTCGACTGGGAATACCTCAAGCCCCACTTCAAAACTGGCGCCATGGTCTACGTCGATCCATGCCTCGAGCTCGCGGAAGTAGCCAAAGCATTCACCGAAGACGACAAAGAAAAGGTCGGAGCGTGGATGAAAAAAGCCGACCTCGTAAAACCAGGACCACAACATGCCGATTGGTGGGAATATGACAAAACCCGCTTCACCGCCGTAGTCTGCACCCCCTTCGTCCTAGCCCAGCCACTCCCCAAACCCGAGTAGCTCCCCAGGAGCGCCAAGCCCCAGCTCGGCAGCAAACCAACAGCCCAATTCCCTAAAGATCATCTAGCGGGCTTTGCGCTTTCCCCTAAAATAGCATGCAATATGTGCGTGTAAACTTCCGTTGTCTTCACGCTTTCACGACCTAGAGCTTCTTGAATCGCTCGTAGATCTACACCATTC
>CAXMPP010000049.1:0-13559 GCA_964195395.1 uncultured Thermodesulfobacteriota bacterium | reverse complement strand
TCTGCATAGTCGCTATAGACTTGGCCAAGGTCGTAGAAGAGTGCGAGGTGGAAGGGCTTTCTAATTTCTCTGACAAGCTCGGCTCTACCGATCCAATAGGATTCCCCACCGAGCGGGTCGCCGGAACCCGAGCGGGGGCCTAAGCCGCGTTCATCAAAACTACGGACAGTGTTGCTGCCTCCGCTGAAAAACCGTCTATCAATGGGGAGTTTATCTGAGTTGGCTGGAACGATGGCTCCGACGTCAAAACGGGAGATGAGGTAGGTCTTTTCGTTTAACCTTTTGCGGTACGAGTTGTTGAGGTCGATTTTAAAATAGGATGTTGTGGCGTCACCGATGATAGAGCCGAACTCGGTGAGTAGTTCACCATTGTAGCCTTGATTGGGGAGGATCGGGTCGTTGCGGAGGTCGAGGGCTTGGCTGATACCTATTCGAGTGTTGAGGTAGTCGTTGGGGCCGAGCTCATCTTGAGTCATGGATGAGGATGAAGTGCTGACAAAGGAACTGCCTAAGTATCCTCGTATTGAGTACTTGACAGTTGGCTGCCAAGTCCAGGACGCTTCTGAGCCAAGTTCATATTTCTCGTAACCGTCTGGGCTGCGCTGTAGGGCGAAGGTTCGGAAGTTGAAGCTGATGTCTTCTCCTGCAAAGAACGGCTCAGTGATTCCCACTTCACCAAGCAAGCCACGTCCGGTGTACTCTGCACGGGAGCTGAACTGCCACATCTTGCCGCTCAGGTTGAGGTCGCTGTAAGTGACTCCCAGAACGAGACCTTCGTATGAATCCGTTCCAATGTAGGCACCGGTTGTGACAGTTTTTCCTTCTTCCAGTTCAATGTCCAGATCTAGAAATCCATCATCGTGTGGTGTCGGTGTGACCACTACTTTTTTGAAGATACCGGTATTGAGCAACCTGTTAGTGGCCTTATCTGCAGCATCAGCATTATAAACCTTATTTAGCATAGGTTTGAAAAATCGAAGGATCCGGCGAGTCTGCGTGTCTTGATGTCCGGTGGCTGAGACGTCTCGGAGGATGTAGCGCTTGCCTTGGTTTATGTGGAAGCCGAGGGTTGTACGATTGTTTTGGTGCTCGGTGGTTACTGATACTTCGGCGAAATGGTACCCAGTTCTACGAAAGTAATTACTGACGTCATTGTTTATTTTGACGATATTTTGGGTCGTGGATGGTTGCCCAATCAAAGCACTGAATTCTTTGACGATCTCTTGTTCAGTCGCAATTGAAATCCCTGTGAATGTTGGGCGAGTGAGGGCGTGGCGGTCACCTTGGTCGATGTCGAGTAAGACGTGGATTCTGCCAGTTTCTATATCTACGTATTCATTTTCGACTCTAACTACAGCTTGCCAATAACCGAAAGATTTCAGGTAGTTTTCAACATTGCTAGCTCCGCGCGGGGTGTATTCTTTGATGTAGGGGGCGTTCTTGAGGCCGACGAGTTCCCCTTCAACGATAGGCTGGTAGAAGTAGTTAGTCAGAGTTTCATCATCGAGAGTGGTCTGAGTTTGTGACTGCACAGCACCATAAAATAGTCTAGGACCAGTGTTGACTTTCAGAATGATGGTGTTGCCGCTGATACTCCACTTGATGTCAGCTTGTGAATAGCCGCGCCGTAGGAAGAGGCGTTTGAGGTAAAATGCCGCATCATCGGCACGCCACGAGGTGGCTGGTCGAGCCGAAATATACTGTAACCTAGGCTTGAGTTGATCTTCGTAGAGCGAGAGGCTCTTCTTATCGATCCCGACAATTCGGACTTCAGCTGCGGACGCTATGCCACAGAGAAAGAGGAGACAAATAGTGGAGAAGATTTTCATTAGCGAAACTTCAGAACAAAGACAACGAGGCCACGAGTTTGCTTTTCCTCATCCACTTGGGCAGTGATGTAGATGTGGGGGTTAAGTTTGATTTTTGCGGAGGAAAACTTTCGGCCAGTGAATCCGTTAGTTTCGTTAATATTGAACTCGAAATCTTCGATGCTAGAGAGGATGACCTCCAGGATTTTAGTGCTACGCGACTGGCCAGATTCCTGTTTGATTTTGGCTAGAAAGAGTTGGAGAGCGCGGAGTGTGGCAGCTTCCTTATTATTACTCAGATCCTGGGCTGTGACTCCCGTGGCGAGCAGGGTCATGATGTCATTTTTGGCGAGTGGCGGGAAGGAGGTAAAGGTTGTTTTAGGAGATGTCGCTAGTCCATAGACGAAGATGCTGGTGTCGTAGTTGCCGACGACTGATTTCCCTTGGATGTCGAGAGTGGGAATGAGGCCGTTCTTTGGGTGGAATTTGATTTCTCCTTTGTGGATTTTGAGTGTGCTGAAGGGCAGTTTAGCGACCACATCTTTGGCGTAAATTGTCCCGTCTAGGGCTGGTTCGGCAAAGGTTCCAGTGACCTTGACCCCCCCTTCGATCTGGCCGCCGGCGATGTTGCCCCGAATAAGCAGGGGATCCTGCATGCTCACTTTGATGTCGAGCTTCCATGCGTCGAATGGCTTAGGGATAGGTATCTTGATGTTCTTCGAATCGAAGGCAGGAAGTTCAACCTTTGAGACGGCGGAGCTGGGAACTCCGATGGGTAAAATATCGATATCCTTATAGAAGAGCGATTCCACAAAACCTATGTCGCCACTGAGCGTTGCGTCTTCTAAGGTGCCTGCCAGTTTGAGCTTGGCGTTGGCTCTGACAGAGATGGCGTCGTTACGGAAGACCATGGCATAGTCGGTCTTGGCATTGACCTCAAAGAGTGGATTTTTGAGGTCTGTAAGGTCCACTTTAGCATCGGCTTGGAACAGGCCACCATTGACTGTGGCTTTCAAGTTTGCGGTGATTTTTCGGTCGGAGTTTGCTTTGCATTCTATGAGGATGTCACTGATGTCATCGACAGTGTCGTCGGCAATGACGAGGAGCGGGATTTCAATGCGAGTATCGAGCTCGACCTTAGGGTCAAGTAAGTTGCCGGTGATCGTTGCATTGCCATCGAGGTGGCCGGTGATCTCTTTGAGTTGGGGGAAAAGTCTCGCAATACGATTGAGCGGGAGTGTGTTTATCTTGAGCTTGCCGTCTACCTTGGACTCTTTGAGGATAGCGTCTAGATTTTCAGATTTCTGAACCCATTGAAGTGGGGTGAAAGGGATCGCTAAATCTAGTTTCATCCTTTGGTTTTTTGCTTCGTTGAGCACGCCTGTGAAACTGAGTCGTTGATCTTGGGTCTCAAAGTCGGCGAGCATGTTGAGCGGAGCAAGGTCCTTGTTGGCAATTCCCCGAAGCCCCTCAATCTTCAAATTTCCTTTGATATCTGGTTTGTGAGGCGAACCAATAAGGTCAAGGCTAAGAGAGAATGAGCCTTCAAGACCATCCATCTGTTTCACGTCTTCGAGTTTTAGCCATTGCCTGATTTTTTGAATCGGCAAGAGTTTTGAGTCGGCATCGACTAACCACGGAGTTTCTTGCGCTAAAAAACTCTCGAGAGAGTTGATCTCACGTGTGAATGGGATCTTGGCAATAATGGTTGAGATACTCTCCTCGCCCTTAGAAACTGAACCCTTATTGAGGTGGATAAACTGTCCATCCCAGTGGAGTTCAGCATTGGCTGTGAAATCGTCATGTTTGATTTGCAGGGGTTTGAGCGTGATTGATTCCGGCCATTGGTACTCTAGGCCAGTGGTGAGTTCGAAGGTTTCTTCGTCTTTATAGCTGAGCTTTAGCGGTTCTAGAGCAAGCTTGCCCTCTTGAGATGCGTCGAGATCTGAGTGACCAGTCCCTTGCCAGTGGAGATTGAGTGAGTTTTCAATTTTAAGGCCAGTGTCGTAGGCTGCGAGGAATTTATTGATCCAAAGCGGGTGTTTTTCTACGACGGCGATCTCAGCCTGATACTTGTCGTCGTCGAAGGTGTAGCTAGCATTTATTTTTATAGGAATGGACTCTCCGTCTGTGGCTGTCACTTTTACAGTTCCTTTTTGTAGCTGGCTATAGACGGCATCTATCTGGATAGAGGGAACGGGAGTCTGGTCGATATTGACTCCGTCGATTTTCAACTGAGTATCGAGGCTTACTAGCTCGAAGTCGTCGACTTTGATCTTTCCTTCTAGCGCTACGCTGGTTTTCCCTAGCTCTAGCGCGTCAGGAAGTGTGTGGATGAGGCTTGGGATGTTGCCGAGTTCGGCGCAGCTGATTTGATACTTTAGATCGGTGTAACTCCACCAGTTCTCGGCAGCTAAGTTAGTCCATTTACCCACAAACTCAGCCTGTAGCGGTGCCTTCTTATAGAGGCTGTCTAGCTTTAGTTCGTATGATCCATCATTTTGGGTGAAATGAAGATGAGTGTCTTCGAGTTGGTAATTCTCGTCTTTATAGCTAATGCTCAGTGGTGCAACGGCAAGCTTGCCTGTCTGTGGGGCGGCGAGGTCTGAGTGGCCATTCCCTTTCCAATGGAGATTGAGAGAGTTTTCAATTTCCAGGCCAGTGTCGTAGGCTGCGAGGATTTTATTGATCCAAAGTGGGTGTTTTTCTACGACGGAGATTTCGGCTTCATACTTGTCGTTGTCGAAGGTGTAACTCGCATCAATTTGGATGGGAATGGTGTCCTCATCTTTGGCTGTCACTTTTACCGTCCCCTTTTTTAGGTGGCTATAGGCGGCGTCGATCTGGATAGAGGGAATGGGAGTCTGGTCGATTTTAGCACCATCGATTTTCAACTGAGTGTCGAGGTCTACCAGCTTGAGGTCGGCGACTTTGATCACACCCTCGAGAGCTACGCTAGTCTCTCCTAACTCCAGTTTTTCAGGAAGTGTGGGAATGAGGCTTGAGATGTTGGCGAGTTTGGCGCAGCTGATTTGATACTTTAGATTGGTGTAGCTCCACCAGCTCTCGGCTGCCAAGTTCGTCCATCTTCCCACGAGCTCAGCGTGTAGCGGCGCTTTCTTAAACACGGTATCGAGCTTTAGATCGTAGTCTCCCTCATTTTGGTTGAAATGAAGCTTGGTGTCTTCGAGTTGGTACTCGTCGTATTCGATATTTGCGAGATCTAGCCCACAGGAGATTTTCCATGTGGGTATAGGGTCGAGCCAGTTGTCGACTCTGGCATCGAGCGCGTGGAGTGAGAAATCGAATGGGAGTTCTAGCTGAAACCGTTGAGCCAAGGTTGCTGCATCGAGCGACCCACTATGCAATTTGGCTGAAATTCCCTCACTCATTTCTACTGATATTTCCGCAGTAAGAATCTGTAATTGGGCCGAGCCTTTGAGTTTAGCTGACCAATCAGCATGCGCTTCGAGTAGAGCCACATCGGGTAAAATTTCTAGCCTGCCGAGGTCAATTTTCGAGTCAGTCCAAATGAGATCCACATCTTGCAGGGGAGTTTCTATATGTTCGCTATCCTTAGTTAGGAACCCTACTAGATGGTAGCTATCGCTCAGCTTAGTATGATGGAGCGACTGCAATTGGAATTCAGCAAAAAGTTCGTCGTCTCTGAGAAGTGAGACATCAATGTCACTCAGCTGAATTGCTGGCTGGCGTACCCATTCCCTGACTAGAAAGAGAGTCTTCTTGATTTTTTGAATACTGGTTTCTTCATCAGATTCAGAAGAGACAAATTTGGAGAGGTCGATCACCATGGTGGCATCGCGGAGGGTGACTCCACGTACTTGCCCATGAATCAGCTCTCTGAATAGCCGGTAGTCGGCTGAAGCTTGGCTAAACTGAATTTTTTGCAGACCTCCTGTTCCAATGTAGTCAAATTGGCTAAGGGTGAATCCAGTTCTCAAGGTGCCGTTGACTTTACAATCGCCTTCCATCTCTTGACTCAGCAATGCTTGATCAATCGCGTAGTGCACACCCCAGCGGGCGAGCGGGCCATTGAGCGCCCAGACTAAAACACACAGGAAGCCAGTGAGCCAAAGCAGTCGCTTACGCCATTTGCGTTTTGGTTTGGTTATTGGGCAGTGATCATCAGGCATACAGTTTTCGCTTATCTCCACAATACTGAGTGCTCTGGTTAGAGAGGTAAAGAAAAGTCTACACTCACTCTAGGGGGGGGAGGTGTTCAGTTGGTAGGGTTCAGCTTTTCAGACCAGCACGATGAAGCAGTTCTAATCGCGGAATCTATAATATTTCAGAGCCTGTATGAGTGAGATCTACTCAGGAAGTTCACCACCGTGACGGATGTCGGTGGCGGTTTCCATGTAGACTACATCTTCAGCGATGTTGACAGCGAGGTCGCCGACGCGTTCCAGCCAGCGGGAGATGAATACTAGATGGAGGTAAGCTTTGTGGGCTTCTGCTTCACCTTCGAGGCATTTGGTGAGCTGCTTGGTTGCTTTTTTATGTAGTTTATTCAACTCCGGATCAGCGGCTATTACTTCCATCGCGAGCTCTTGATTGCCGTCAGCATAGGCCGTGAGTGCGTTAGTGAGCATGTTGTTTGCGTGTCGGAAGATGGGTTCAATTAAGGAAACCTCTGGGAGCTCTGGGGTGCGAATGAGCTTTCGGCTGCGTTTCGCGATACTGACTGCATGATCGGAAATGCGTTCGATGATGTTGGTGATTTTCATTGAAGCCACCACCACTCGCAGGTCGCTGGCGAAGGGACGGTATTTTGACATGATCATGACGCCATCTTCGTCGATTGAGATCTCTAGTTGGTCTACGTCTTCGTCATCTGCGATGACTTTGTTGCAGAGTTCGGTGTTGCGATCGAATAGTCCCTGGAGGGAGCTTTCTAGGTTTTGTTGCGCAAGACAACCGATGTTGATTGTCTTTTCTTTGAACGCCTTGAGGGCTGAATCAAATTCGCTGAGGATGTGTCCGCCAGTGTGCATGATGTTAGATGTTATTGGGGTGAATGAGGTTTAGCCGAATCGGCCGGAAATGTAGTCTTCGGTTTGCTGGACGGAAGGGTTGGAGAATATCTTGTTGGTGTCTCCGTATTCGACAAGCTCACCTAGGTAGAAGAAGGCCGTGTTGTCAGAGATTCGGCTCGCTTGCTGCATTGAGTGGGTGACAATCACAATAGTGAATTCGCGTCTGAGTTCTGAAATGAGTTCTTCGACTTTTGCTGTGGCGATAGGGTCGAGCGCGGAACAGGGCTCGTCCATAAGGATGACTTTAGGTTTAACCGCTGTGGCGCGAGCTATACAGAGACGTTGTTGCTGGCCACCTGAAAGTCCGAGAGCTGAATCCTTGAGTCGGTCTTTTACTTCATCCCAGAGGGCTGCGCCTTTGAGAGCTCGTTCGACAGCTCCATCGAGAGTGCTTTTATTTTTGATGCCTTGGATCCGAAGTCCATAGGCGACATTCTCGTAAATCGATTTTGGGAATGGATTGTATTTCTGGAACACCATGCCGACGTGCTTGCGCAGCTCGATTGCATCGACATCTGGTGCGTTGATATCCTGTCCCATGATGTTGATGGATCCACGCGTGATCTTAGATGTCTCGACGAGGTCGTTCATCCGGTTGATGCAGCGCAGTAGTGTGGATTTCCCACAGCCGGAGGGTCCAATGAAGGCAGTCACTTGCTTTTCCGGGCAGTTGAGTGAAACGCCTTTGATCGTTTCTGTTTTTCCCTGGTCATAACTGAAGCCAAGGTCATCGATATGGATCAATGCTGGGTCAGAGTGGGAGTCTTGAAATGTAGAAGAATTTACCATTTGATGCGCTTACGGATGCGGCTGCGGAGAACCATTGAAAGGAGTGAAAACCCCATGACGACGAGGAGGAATACGAGAATCGAGCCGTATTGCATCGGCTTGACGTATTCGCTGTCAGGGAACTTAGCGAGGGTGTAGATGTGGAAAGGAAGAGCCTGGACGGACTGAGTTAGAAATGACCAGAAGCCTTCGTCGGCGAGGACTGCGGTCGGCAGTTTACTTTTGTCGCTAGCCGCTGCAGTGAGCATGATGGGAGCCGTTTCACCAGCTACGCGCGTGATGCCTAAGACTGAGGCTGTGAGCACACCTGGAAGGGCGTAGGGGAGGACGGCGGTGCGGATAGTCTGCCAACGGGTGGCTCCGAGAGCAAATGCGGCTTCGCGAAAACCTTTAGGAACCGCTCGGAGACTTTCTTCGCAAGCAGTGATGATGACGGGGAGGACCATAATCGCGAGTGTGCAACCACCGGCGAGGAGGGATTGCTCCCAACCTTCGAAGCTGATGTAGCCGCTGCCGATCGAGAATGCGAAGATGCTGCGGTCGGAAATCTCTGTGACGTAGTTCGGCGCCATGTAGCAAAAGACTCCCCAGCCGAAGAGTGCGTAAACGATGGACGGGACGCCTGCTAGGTTCAGAATGGCGAGCCTGATGAGAGACATCAGCCTCCCTGTGCCACAGTATTCGCTGAGGTAGATAGCTGCTGAAACTCCTATGAAGAGGGCGATAGCCATACAGATGGTAACCAGCAGGGCTGTACCTAACAAGGGCCCGAGTATGCCGCCACCACTTGCCGTGTAGTTGTGAGTGTTGAGGACCTCAACAGTTGGGTTAGCCTCGACCCATGCGTCGAAGTTCTTCTGAGTCATCGAGTATTCATTACCTTGATCGTCGTGCCAGACGGTAAGGATCTGTGGGCTCTCGGTGAAGAATTCGGTATTGATGAATGGTGCTTCGCTTTTCACTAAGGTCGGTACGCCCTTGATGAAGATGTCACTAAAGATAAAGAGTGCGCAGGCGATGATGATATAGGTGGCTAGGCGCAGGAGGTTGATGCCGAGCATTTCCTTGCGCTGGAGCCAGCCCTTTTTCTTTTTGAATGGGTTAGGAGTGAGGGATTCGGGCATGAGCTTAGGCTTTGTTGCGGTTGAGGATGCGCTGGCAGAGGCTGTTTATCGTCAGAGAAATCATGAAGAGTACGAGACCGACCATAAAGAGTCCTTCCCAAAGGATTGATCCCGGAGCGGCTTCTCCATTTTCTGAAGCAATGATGCCCGTCATGGTGTGGACCGATTGGCCGATGACATCGAATCCGGCGGTGAAGTCTGGCATTTGAGCCATGTTGCCGGCCACTAGTAGAACGACCATGGTTTCGCCGATGACCCGTCCGAAGCCTAGCATCACTGCTGCGATGATTCCTGAAAGGGAGGCTGGGACGATGACTTTGAGGGTGGTCTGAAGCTTGTTAGCTCCCATTGCTAGAGATGCTTCTGTGTGTGATTTTGGAACATTATTGAGGGCGTCTTCCGCGAGAGTGAAGATTGTGGGAGAGGCCATGAAGGCGAGCAATATTCCAGCAAGCAGCACATTGAGCCGGTCCGCGATAGGGAAGCCTGGGATCCATTGGAGCCAAGTAATTTGGCTTAGGTCCTTCAGTAGTCCAGCGACAACGAGGACGCCAAATAGTCCGAGAACGACGGATGGGATTGCTTGAATGAACTCGATGGTGGGCTTAAGAAACGCAGCTTCACGCTTGTTGGCGAATTGGTTGACGTAAATAGCTGCACCAATGGCAAGTGGGATGGCGAAGAACATCGCAACCGCTGAGATGAGCAGTGATCCTGTAAAAAGTGGGACAATACCAAAGAGGCTTTGGCGGCTACTTCCTGTGTTCCAGACTGTGCCGAAGAAGAAGGCCTTGAGGCTGTCAAATGTGGTGAGGCTCTTGTCGTGCCTCCACTCTTTGAGCGTGTCGCGTTTCTCGGAAATGATAGTGTCGAATTCGATCAGAAGTTCGTTGGCTAGTGCGACGGAATCTTTTGCCTCTTGAGTAGTGATGCTCTGGACTGGGATCATAGAGAGTCCAGCTCTGAGTCCTTCCTTCATCGTTCCGATTGTGGCGTCGTGCTGCTTGAGTAATCTGTAGATCGGCTGGATGCGCTTGTCGGTGTCGACCGCGATCACTGCGGCCTGGACTTTAGCAATTTGTTCCTTACGTGAGCTTACCTCTTCTGGGAAATTGTCAGATTTTTGAAGCTTAGCTAGGCCTTTAGTGAGGGTTTTGACTGACTCTCTGGCTTCGCGGTTTTTCTTAAGAAAACCAAAAGTAACAAGGGCATTTTCTTCAATCTCATAGTGGATGGCATTGAGGTCGTCTGCTGATGATTTACAATGTTGGAGAGCTTTACCGTAGTCACCCATTTGGGTGTCGATCTCGGTATTGATTGCTGCAATTGCAGCCGGGGTGGTGTAGTCATCGAGAGCGTATTGCTGAGCGTAGACGATCGATTGAGCGAGAACGTTTTCGGAAATTTTTTCTAAATTTTCGATCCGCAGTTTTACTGGTGCCATTAGTTCAGCGGGTGGAATGGCACGGCAGGCAGCATCGATCTTTGCTTTTAAATCTAATGCAACTGCAGATTTCTCTAGGCCCTCGTCAAGTTCTAGGTAGGCATCGACATCGTCTTCCAGTGAGTCATCGATGAGGGCTTCAAGTTCTTCATACACATAGATGACTGCTTCTTGCTGGCCGAAGAGTTGGCGCTTCTCGTGAACGAATCCAGTGCTGAGTATATTGTAGATCCCTTGGTGGCCTTTTGTTTCATCGGCAATGATGTTAGAAAGTTCGATGCCTGAGAGGCGCGCTTCTGTGAGCTCCGTTTTGTAATGTGGGACAAAGCCTATAGCCGACTTCCAGAGAAACAAACAGATGAAGAGCAAAAAGAGAATGGCGAGATAGGCATTACCACCGAAGAAGCCTTTGACTAGACCATCAGTCCCAAAGCTAAGCCCCATGATACGGATGCCACGCTTCCTCTTGAAGAGCGATTGGGGAGCAACTTGACTCGAAGCCGTTTGCACGGGTGTTGCGCTTTCGTGTTGGTCAGTGTTGAGCACGACGGACAGATAGTGAGAGAAACCTTCGGGGTGAAGAAATCAAGTGTGTCAGTTGTGACACATTGCCAGATTTCAAAGTCACCAGACTTTGCTAGTCAGTCTTTCGATACTCCTCATTGTTCAAAGGTCGTGATGATTGGGGAGCTAGCTGGAGCCAAAAAAGCCGGTAGAGAAAACTTTCTGCCGGCCGAGTTATGAATTGTTTGGCCCATTGAGATGGCGCAGTGATGCTTACTTAGCTACGCTGGCTTTCATCGACGCGTTGGCAACTGGAGTCGGGACGAAACCGATTTTTTCGACAATCGCGTTAGCTGCATCAGAGGCTGTAGCGTACTTGAGGAATGCGGCAACTTCTGATGTTGGCTCGCCTACTGTGTAGTAGTAAAGCTTACGTGCGAGTGGGTATTGGGCAACTTTAGATGGCTTAGCGGATACGCCGTCGACTTTGACAGTCTTGTAGTCATTGCCTTTTGCGTAGGCTAGTCCGACGTAACCGATGCCGTGGATGTTCTTTGAAACCTCGGTGCAGATCGGCTGATTACCTTCCATCTTCTGACTGTTTGATGCGTAGTCCTTCTTGGACATTGCGAGCTTAGCGAAGCTCTTGTAGGTGCCGGATGATGTGTTGCGTGTGTAGAGGGAGATCTTTCCAGCTTTGCCACCCACTTCTGACCAGTCGGTGATGGAGCCTGTGAAGATGCCTTCGATCTGAGTGAGACTGAGCTTCTTTACTGGGTTCTTTTCGTTGACGATCACTGCGATCATGTCCCATGCGGCGACATGCTCGACGAGTTCTTTCCCAGAGGCGTTGAACTTATCGACCTCGGATTGCTTGACCTTACGTGAAGACATGCCGATGTCTGCGGTGCCAGCGAGGAGGTTTGAAAATGCGTGGGAGGAACCTTGAGCTAGAATCTCGATGTCGAGTCCCTTGTTAGACTTGAGGTAGTCAGCCTTGAGCTGGGGGACAAGCTTTGCGCCGAGTGTGTCGGAGCCTTTGATTGTGATCTTTGTTTGAGCAAATGCAGTGGTGACGATTGCTGCTCCAGTGGTGATTGCCGTTACGATATTTTTGAGTTTCATTGTCTTATGTTTTGTTGTGCGTCTTCTGGTTTGAAGACGATGTGACTTCACAACATGGTAAATGATTTCTCAAATTCTCTATAGCGACAAAACCGACACACAGAGTGCGGTCGTTAGAAAATTGTGCAGCTTAGGCGCTGGGGACTGTGATGGTGAAACTGGTTTTTATACCAGGTTGGGATGTGGCTTCGATGGTACCATCGTGGGCTTCGACTGCGCGTTTGACAATGGAGAGGCCGAGACCAGTCCCTTTGATGTCGGACTGGGTGTGGTGCTTGTCTACGCGGTAGAAACGTTTGAAAATGAAAGGTAAGTGGGAGGATGGAATCCCAATGCCATTGTCGCTGATGACGATCTGCAATCTGTTGTTAGAGAGCTTTGAGATGCTGAAGGTGAGTTTGAGGTCACGATTCTGGTTTTGCTTAATGGCATTTTCAAGCAAGTTGAACATCACTTGAGTCCAGTAAAATCGGTCGCCATTGAGTAGGGTTTGATCTGTTGGAAAATGAGACACGAGCTCAGCGTTTGAGCTGGAAATGAGTTGGTCGAGGCGTTCGATCACGTCGTTGGCGCATTCTGTCAGGTCGAAAGGCTCACGGTTGAGAGCTGTGTTTTCACCCGACTCTAACCTTGAAACGACTAGCATGTCATCGACCAGTCTTGAAAGGCGATTGCCGTGCTTGCGCATGGTGGTCAGCATGCGACGAGAAATGGCTGGCTCTTCTAGAATGTCGTCATCCACTAGGTTTTCCAGATAGCCATTGATGATGGCCAGCGGGGTTCGAAGTTCGTGCGAAGCATTAGCAACGAAGTCGGTGCGGATTTGATCAGCTCGATGCTCGGTGCTGACGTCTCGGAGTACAATGCAGAAAAGCGGTGCCCGATCGAGGTTCGGCAATGGAGTGATCTGAATGATCCAGGCAGTTTCGCCTTCGGAGGGTTTACCTCCTAAACTATGGGAACTAGAGGGGAGGACGATGCGTTCTTGAGCATGCTTGGCTGACTCTATCAGAGCTTGGATGAGGTCGCTCACCGTGGGGTGTAATATGACCTCAGGCAAACTTCTGCCGTTGAGGTCTTGGTCTCGGAAAATTTCACGGGCTCGAGTGTTGAATCGACTGATTTCAAGCTCAGTGTTGACGATGAAAAAGGCATCACTGATGGCGTCGAGTGAAACTTGGTTGTCGGTGAGAACTTGTTCCAGCTTTGTATTTGTACTGTCGCGGAGTTTCCGAGCCGCTTTGATTTGTCCGGCTAAATTGCCACGCAAAGTCTTGAGTCGGTAGGCTAGTACTGCGACGGCTACGGCTAGGGCGATGGTAAGCGAATCGGGCATTGAATAGAAACTACTATGAGGCAGATGGCTTGTCGACGATGCGGTAGCCAGTTCCGCGGACAGTTTCAAGGTGGCCAGCGTGTGGCTCTAGCTTTTTACGCAAGCGTTTCATGTGGGTGTCGAGCGTGCGTGAATGGACCTCGTCGCTATAGCCCCAGACTTCTTTGAGAAGAGTGCTGCGGTCTTGTGGCGCATTGACGCGTTCGCAGAGGAAGATCATGAGCTTGAACTCAGTGGAAGTGAGGTCTTCTAACTGGCCGTTGAGATAGAAGCTGAGGGTGTTCTTGTCGAATTTGAATGGGCCGAGCTCTAACACCGTACCACTGCTTTTGGTGGTCGTGCGTTTGAGGATGGCTTGGGTGCGGAGGACTA
>CAXMPP010000048.1:3704-13620 GCA_964195395.1 uncultured Thermodesulfobacteriota bacterium | reverse complement strand
GATTTTGAAAATAGTGCTCCGAGACAATTTATTGATCGAAGAGCAGATCTCTACGCGCACAGGCGCTGGCTAGCCTCGACCTTTGGGTTACGGCGGGCCTCGATCTGGTAGTAGCTTTCTAGCAATTTCACCTCGATTCCCAGTTCCTCTCGCAATTCGCCGAGCGGGCAGTCGAGGTGGGGCCGGTAGTCGAGTTCTTCTAATGGGAGGCACTGAGAGATCATCCCGAGATGGACAGCATCGGCATAGACCTTGTGAGCGTGCTGTGGAAAACGATAGGCTTTAGGGTACCAATGGCCAGCGACGTAGCCGAAGAGCTTGGAGGCCGTCGTGCTCATGGTGTGAGAAGAGCCCATGGTGAAACCGATGGTGAAAGCTTCGTCAATCAGGGTGGTGCCACGCCCTAACAAGAGGTGGATACAGTCGTGTTGGAAGAGGCTTACTCGCCCTTTAAACATACTAAAAGGAGGAAAAGAGAACCCTGGATTCTCCATCATCTGGACAATCCAAGGGACTTCTGAGGCATTATTGCCGATAGCCTCAAGCTGCGCTAAGGCATTGCGCAAGGTCATTTCCCGTTCCGCCAAGGGAATGAGAAATGTTTGGAGATCTGGATGGTAGCTAGGCATTACTGCCATGCTACCACAGAGATAAGCTATCTCCCAGCCTTCGCTGGAATTAACTTACTTAACTAGAGTGAGTTTTGAAACGCGGCCGGTGGCATTCCAGTCTTGGACGTAGAGGTTCCCCGTTGCGTCGAAGCTGAGTCCGTGAGGAGCAGAGAAGATGCCTGGGTTTTGATCTTCATTCGCCACTTTGAAGTTAGCCCATTGCTTCTTGTTCGGGTTGTCTCCAATAAAGGAAACGGGTGTGCCGGTTTTGTCGATAATAACGACCCGAGCTTGAAGCTCAGCGACGGCGAGGTAGTCACCGAAAAATGACACCGCACATGGGAGACGGAGATTAGAGGCGTGAACGCCGATCCATTTTCCATCGAGGTCGAGATGCACAAGGCGACGTTTTGCACGATCGCAAACGAGCAGGCGTGGTTCACCAAAACGGGTGTCAATAGCTAGCCCGTGGCAGGTATTGAATTTTTCCAATTCTTTACCAGGTCCGCCAAATGTTTTGATAAGTTTACCCTCTTTGTCAAATTTGTGAATGAAGTTTGATCCGTAGCCCATGCTGGCGAACACCGAGCCATCTGGAGCAACGGCGATACCTGTGATCCCCTTAAATCCGCCTTGGATTTCACCCGTATTTTTATTGGGGATTTCCATCAGGATATTACCCTCGAGATCAATTTTGAGGGCGCGCGTTTTACCTTTCCCACCAAGTTGAGCACCATAAAGATATTCCTTCCCGTCTTCTTCGACGATTTGTAAGCCATGGATTGCTCGTGCTTCTGGAGTCATGGCTTTTACAAAAGTTCCATCTGGCTTGAATACACAGATAGACATTTCGTTATTGGTGCTTACATAGATCAGGCCTTGCTTGTCCACTGCTACTCCGCCGTGAGTCGGCCCGAGTTTTGCATCATCAGGGAGTTTGCCCCAGTCGAGTACGTTTTCGTAAGTAAAGGAGCCATTGCCAGTGCGGACGACTTCAGTCATCGCTTTGGCTTTAGGTGCGTGCTTGTGACCTTCATGCGCGTGAACTGAGCTAAAGATGGCTAAGCCCAGAAGGCTAGAAGTAAGAAGTGGTTTGATCATATGGATTGCAGAATAGTATTCTGAAGTAGAAACGCAAGCCATCGCGCAGATCTTTCAATCTTTGCCTGTAAACCAACTACCTCCGCATTCCGCGGTAGCGGCTAGTCTTGGGATCTCGCTCGTCGTAAGTCGAGTCGTCCTTATAACCGAGTACGCCATGGCGCTTGAGGTTTTTGATAAATATTTTGGTGTCATCGCTGACTTCTTCGTCGCCAACCAAAGTACCTAACAATCCATCACCATCTCCGAGACCGTTGAGAATGCTATCGGCAGAGTCGACGAATTTGCTAATCTTGGTAGCAGCATTTCGGAATTCCGCGATGGTCGCGGGGAGTTCTTTAATAGCGGGCCCGAACTCCTTCACTTCTTCCTTCACCACATCAAAGGTTTCTTCTGCGGAATTGGCCGCTTTTTTCACGCTTACAATAGCTTCATGCACCTCATCGATCGAAGGCTCTAGCCCTTCACCCAAATCCTTAAAACTGGTGGTTGCGGCCTCAAGGTTAGCGATAGATTTTTTAAGATTCTCTAGGTTCTCTTCCCCTAACACCCCGTTATTCACCTTCTCAAGGGTGTCACCTAATCGGCCAGAAACGACACGAATATCATCGAGAGCAGCATCAAACTTCAACAACGAAGTCCGTGCGTCTTTCATCAATTTACGAGCATCGCGAGCCACCGACTCAGCGTCCGACTGGAGAGCATCTAGGCCACTAGCGCCGCCGCCAGTCACCTCAGCTCCATCTTCAAGAATATTTCCTGGCTCACGGATCTCTGGGGGCACAACCACGACCATTTTATCACCTAACAATGAGATCGACTGGATCATGAACTTTGAGTCATGGTAGATTTTGACTCGATCGTCGAGGCTCAGCTGCACGATCACAGTGAGGTCATCGGTCAATTCTGGGGTGTAGAGCACGCGTCCAATTTTAGCTCCGCCCATACGAACTTCACTGCCCTTGATAAGGCCAGATGCGTCGTCGAATTCGACGCTCACATGATAGGTATCCTCCTTACTTTCTCCTATACGACCAAACTGCACAATCAAAGCGCCAAGAGCCAAGAAGCCTAAGAGCACAAAGATGCCAACGAGTGTCTCTGCGCGTTTTTCCTTGAAGGCCATGGAGCGTATTTTCTCTCACATCCTAGGACATGCAAGGATTGATTTATACAGTTTCAATAGCCTTTGAAGGTTTCCGAGAGAATAGCATGGATGCGAGTGCGCTCACGAGAGCTTAATGTAGGCATCCCTAGTATCGGTGCGCCGGTAAGGTGCTGACGAAGGTTCGCGAGAACTCGTTTCTTAATAGGAGCTGGGAGAAGACTAAAGGCCTTACTGTGGATGGTGTAGCTGCAGCGGTATTTAAAAAGTCGTTTTTGTAACCTTAAGTCGCGCAACGACCACCCCTCTTTACTCGACCTAGCAGCGGCCAGGAAATCCTTCTGAAAAGCAGCAGAGCCATCAACACCATCGACTGGCAACGCAGCATGATCACTAAAGAGCAAGCCCGCTAGAATCTCGTCACTTCGCCTCTTGATGAGTTTTTGCATCTGAGTGCTGTGTTCTGAATCTGACTCTGGATGCAATGCCTGATGAAGAAACTCCGCGCGCTGGTACTGTAAACGAGCGGCGTAAAAGGCATTATGCATGTGAATCTGATGCTCCATCACCATCAAAGCGACGATGTCGCTGGTGTTGGCAAGATAAGCGGAGGTATTTATGTAATCCGAGAGCTTTTCTACGTTTTGCCCATGGCTCGCATTGTAGCGGTACTCCCCATCCTCCAATTTTTTGGTGATTTTATTTCCCATGTGCGGGAGTTTTCCGTGGGTTCCGCTGACATACCAGCCACCCCAACGTTGTGGAATGGGACTTGACGGTACTGTTAGGTGCGTCCCCCATGCCAAGGCTAGTTGACCGTCTTGATCCGCGTGAACCGAGCGCACAAGCATTCCAGGAATATCGCGAGTATTGCCAGATGCGTGGCAACGCAGGCAGGTGTTGTTGCGCTTGAATTTTTTTTGCTTTTCGGGAGCTCGTGGGTCAAAGGTGTAAAACATAACGCCAGATGGATCGTCGGCCGCGATTAGTTCGATAAGGCCGCCAGGCACATAACCGACGTAGTAGTTCTCTGAGAAATAGACTGCCCGTGGGTTATTCGGAGAAATTAGATCGTTTTGCTCGCTCGTTTTAGAGAAAACAAGCATCTGTGAGGACTCTGGCACCTTCAAGGCCCGCAGGATCTGTCGCAGAGATTCTGTGGCCGGCTGCTGCTTTAGTTTCAGAGTTTTCTGCAAGGCTGTAACGCCGTTGTTATCCTTCGATTTGGAGTACTCCAATGGCTGAAGCTCGTAGTCAGGAGTCGCCCAAAGACTGCTGGCTGAGCCTAAAATCCCAGTCAGTACTGCAATAATAGATAGTCTAGCCAACATTAGTTATCCCAGCTCTCACCAGAGCGCCCCTCGATGAAATTTTTAAGCTCCGGATCTGTTGATTCTTGGAGTTCTTGTGGAGTTCCCTCCCAGTAGACTATTCCTTCTTTAAGAAAGAGTACACGGTCTGCAATGCGGAACACACTGCGCATCTCATGCGTTACAATGACATTGGTCATCTGATGGTCGCGCTGGAGGTCTTTCACCAAATGGTCGATGGAGTCGGCTGTGACAGGATCCAGTCCTGCATGAGGTTCGTCAAAAAGAACGCAGGCCGGGCGGTCAACAATCGCTCTAGCAAGAGCCACGCGCTTGCGCATTCCCCCGGAGAGATCCGATGGCATCTTCTGCTCCTGCCCTGACAAACGAACAATATCGAGCGATTCTCTGACCAGCTTGGTAATTCTATCCTCATCCTTCTCCCCACCCATTCGTAGGGGAAACGCAATATTTTGACCCACAGTCATTGAGTCAAATAGCGCACTATTTTGAAACATCATACCCATCATACGTCGCACTTTACTGAGTTCTCTCTCATTCATCCCAGTAATATTCTCGCCTTCGACAAAAACTTCGCCCGCGTCTGGAGAGAGCAAGCCAATGAAATGCTTCATCAGCACAGACTTTCCACCACCTGAGCCACCCAGCAGAACGAGGGTCTCACCTTTATAAACTTTGGTCGATAAGCCCTGGAGCACTTTTTGGGTACCAAAGCTTTTATGCAAGTTGCGTACTTCGACAAATATTTCTTTCTCAGCCACCTCATCACTAAAGCTATCTCTGCAACTGAAGGAAAGGGAAAAAAGCCGCAGACAGAAATCGTTCTTGCAATTCTACAAACCCAGCCCTACATCCTCCCTCGTCAAGGGCTGTGGAGTCATAGCAGGTGAATCCTCCAGATCTTAATCGAAGCAAAGGCAGCTTGTCTGTGATTGCCGCAGTCCCTTGGCACTTTTTGTCGCTTCGCTCCTGTTTTACATTCTTAGGTGATTACGTTTTTTCGTTTCCTCAACAAGGTCGTCACCAGATAAAAGTCTAACAATCTGTTTCATCGTTCTTCCTTGTCGAAGACTGTTAAGCTTCGTGATCTGGTCAGGAAAATGAACTCGCTTTTATTCTGAGGCAGCTTAGAAAGTTCGTTTATAAATTTCCACGTTTTCCGTCCATTATGATCCAATTACTCTCTTTTTCTCGACATCGTTTTATTCCAATAGTCTTGGGGGTAATAGCGGTGAGCTTTGGCTCTCTAGCAGATTCCAACGCTGAGAAAATATCGGTCACTCAGAAAAAATCTAACAAGACACTGGAGATTGAAGTCCTTACTCTTTCTGAAGACTCTTTGACTTTTAAGTTAGCCAACGGAAAGAAATACACAGTCAACACTGACACGCTCACAGCTGATTCGTTAAAAAAATTACGCACCCATATGACTCCCGTCGCCACAGACTATGGAGCGATAAATAAGTCTATTGGCCATGAACTCTTTGAAGGTGCAACGCTTTGGAATCAACCAACTGCTGAGGTTGCTAAGCGCCTTAAATGGCCAAAGGAATCTAGCACTGATCAATCTAGCAGCTACAGGTACTACACTTCTCCAGTGTATCAATTTTTAGGAGGTCATCCGTATTGCGCCACTCTCTACGGTGGCGCGGGTGGTAAGACCACCCATCTCTCGCTGGTTTTTGCAAATAAAGGAGATTTTGGAAGCGTCGCGGGATTCGCTGAAGATCATTTCAAAAAGATTCATCCCGGGACCAAGCCACCAGGGTCATTGGATGAAGCGATCGAGTTGGACGCGCAGCTGATTGCTGAATCATTGACCACGAGCCTAGGCGAACCAACGAAACAATACTACGGCGAGAAAGAAGATAAACGAAAAGTGCTGCGCTGGGACGAGGGTGAGCACGCTTTTTTACTCTCTCAGATCGAGGGCGAGTACACGAGTCTGTTGATCGTCTCCAAGGACAATGCGGATAAGCAAGGAAAAGTAGCCTTCGTAAAGGATTCTGACCTTAAGAAGTTGGTGGTAAAAAACGTCGTCAAAGAAGCGAACGGAGACACACTCATCAAAAATATCCCAATGGTCGATCAAGGACCAAAGGGCTACTGCGCTCCAGCAACCTTCGAGCGCGCGATGCGCTATATGTTAGTTCCTGCAGATATGTATTTATTAGCAACCGCTGCGACAACTGCTGCTGGCGGGACAAATACGACTATGCTGGCTGATAGCTGTAAGCGCATTGTCCGCAGCAAAGCTAGGCGCATCAAAGACCTCGATTTAGAAAAGGACTTAAAAATGCGCCGAGTTAAGCAGTATATCGATAAAGGTGTTCCCATCCTTTGGCAAATGCGCAGTCTTCAAAGTTATAATAAAATTGCCAATGAGAGGACTAAGCAACGAGCCGATGTAACTGATTTTTCCGAATGGACTGCTACGATTGCAGCTGAGGCAGAAAAGGTCATTCCAACCATGGAGAATAATGAAACAAACCACCACATTTGCATGATCATTGGTTACAATGAAGAGACCAACGAACTTGCAGTCAGTGACTCGTGGGGACCGCGCTACGAGTTAAGGTGGATCCACCTTGATATCGCCAAAGCCGTGACCAACCGAGGAGGCTTCGTGATAGATCTCTAAGAGCTCCAGCAATTCCGCCTTAGTGAATCCAGACTTGCTGCTTGAGTTGTTATTTGAAGGTCACTTTAGCCATCGCATCGGTGCGCTTGCTCACTGGCCATTCTAGGCCCTCTTTTGGCCACCCGACATAGAGCAGACCTAGACATTTGTCTTCTGCGTCTATCTCTAACGACTCAGCAAAGCTCGGGCCATACGTCACGGCCGGCGATGACCAAAATACTCCTAGTCCAGCAGCCGAGGCAACTAAATGAAGGTTTTGTACAGCACAGGCGACGGCCTCGATCTCCTCGATCTCTGGAACTTTACGCTTAGGGTCGCGTTTCATGACGAGAGCTACCACTGAGTTTGCCAGGAAAGGATTCTTCCCCATTTTTTCAAATTTCTCGGGACGAAACTCTGCTGTTGCGGTTTCAGATTTATACGCTGATTGCAGCGCTGTGGCAATGGAGCCCCTAGACTCGCCACTGTAGACGAGAAAGCGCCACGGCTCAGTGAGACCATGGTTAGGCGCCCAGTTCGCTGCCTCAAAAAGCGTCTTCCAAAGCTCTGGGCTAATCACCTTCTCTGAGTCCATCAATGCCGGATTGATGCTGCGGCGGTGGGCAATGAGCTTGGAGATTTGTTCAGTGTTCATGCAGCGGAGGCTGCAAAACCCGTGCCACATATGCAATGCTATTTCGACCGCGAAAAATGCGAAATGAGCGAAAGGTGCTGAATATAAGTGTTCAGTTGGCAGTGTTCAGTTTTCAGAGCCGGGACGATGAAGCGACTCTAAGCGCATCTCGCGCTTTTCAAATTTCAAATGGAGCGTAGCGACTCTTACGATGAAACGAGTTCCCACCACAGATTACACTGATTTATACAGATTATTCCAGCTAGATGAAGCAATCTCTACCGCGAAAAAGACGAAAGATTCGAAAGTTGCTAGGACGATGAAGCGGGGGAAGGAAGAAGGATAGAGTGGAAAGGCTAAAGGAGAAAGACGATGAAACTTTTTTTTACCACGAATGACACAAATTCTCACGAATCAAGACCAGCACGATGGAACGCGGCCAATCAAACTCATTCTAACAATAAAGAGCTAATTCCTAATTCCTAATTCCTAATTCCTAATTCCCCTAGATTCCTTCGCCATCACCTTCGGCGGTAAAGCCTTCGAAGTCTGAGTCGCTGGAGACGACTGCAGCGAAGTCGCCGAATCCTTCCATTGAGTCTGAGGCATCAAGAGAATCTACAGCTGCCTCGATTTCAGCATTGCTAACCGTTGGAGTCTGCGTCTTCACATCTCTGACAATTTTCTCGCAGGGTTGAGCATCAATGAGCTTGGTTTGCTCAGGAGCCGCGCCGAGGGCTTCAAACTTTCGAGCGCTCACCATGACTCGTGAGTCGAAGGTGCCGACTGCTGAGTTGAAATGATTCACAGTAGTCCCGAGTGATTTTCCAATCTTATCGATGTGCTCGGTGAACTTAGAAAGTCGCTCGTAGAGTTCCTGACCCACTCCAGAGATTATTTGAGCATTCTGCGCGAGTGCCTCTTGGCGCCAGCCGTAAGCCACGGCTCGGAGGAGTGCTATAAGCGTGGTCGGAGTCGCAAGGATCACTCCCTGGTCGACGCCTTTTTCGATGAGTGAACTATCCTGAGCGAGTGCGGCAGAGAAGAATGCCTCACTAGGGAGGAAGAGCACGACGAACTCAGGGCTTGTCTCGAATTGGTCTTGGTATTTCTTACTGCTGAGCTGCTGGATGTGTGTGCGGACCTGAGCTGCGTGACGAGCGAGGGCCACGTCCTTGACTGCATCATCATCAGTTTCGATAGCGTCGAGATAGGCATCCATCGGAGCCTTGGAGTCGACAATAATATTCTGGCCACCAGGCAATTTGACAATGAGGTCAGGGCGGAGCTTTTTACCTTCGTCGGTGGTTGTCGTGGTCTGCGTTTCGAAGTCGCAATGCTCCTGCATGCCACTCATTTCCACTACCCGGCGGAGCTGCATTTCTCCCCACTGGCCACGGCCTGTCGGTTGACGTAGTGCCTTGACGAGTTGGGATGTTTCCTTTTGCAGGCCTATATGAGTGTCCTGCATGTGGCGGACTTGCTCGCGCAGTGATGTGTAGGCGCCCTCGCGTGCTTTCTCTAACTCCTGCGCCTGTTTCTGCGCCTTGTCTAGCGATTCATTGAGCGGTTTGACCATCCGCTCGACGGCATCGACACGCTTGTCCATGTTGACTTGAGCTGAATCTTGTTCGGCTTTAAATGAGGTCTTTGCTAGTTGTAAAAATTGCTCTTGGCTCGCTTTGAGGGCGTCTTGAGAAAGCGCCTTGAAGGTGTCACTGAACTTTTGCTCAGCTTTTCCTAATAATTCTTCCTTCTGTTTGTGTGATTTTTGTTCAGCCTCGAGCTTTGCCCGCAGGCCAGCCTCGGAGCTAATAAGATCTGCCTCTTTTACCTTGAGAGAGGTGTTGATCTTCTCTGAGTCTTTGAGACGCTCACTTAGGTCTTCAGAGCGCTTCTTTTCAGCATCTAATAAGCCACCTAGTCGACCTTGGAGGGCAGAAATCGCCGTTTTTTTACCGGAACCCGCTATGAGTCCAACTACCACTATTACAACAGCAATCGCTGCGCCAAACATTGCCCACATTTCAGGTGTCATCTTATCCATATCTTGATACTTGCGAAAATTCAGAGCCGCACCATACTGCCGGCATCAGCTTTACTGCATAGGTGCTAACACACTGAGCAGAGGGCGCAAAACATATTAGAAAATATCATTATGGCATACCAACTTCCAGAACTCGGATACGCGTACGACGCGCTCGAACCACAAATTGACGCACGCACAATGGAGATCCACCACTCCAAGCACCACAATGCATACGTGACTAAACTCAACGAAGCACTTGAAGGAGAGACTGAGCTCCTTGAGCTCCCAATCTGCCAACTCGTGCAACAGCTAGACAAAGTACCTGCAGCTAAGCAAGCAGCAGTACGCAACAACGGCGGTGGTCACCTCAACCACTCACTTTTCTGGAAAGTCATCGCTCCCGGCGGCGCATCAGTACCTTCTGGTGAGCTCGCAGCAGCAATCGACAAAGAGTTCGGTTCACTCGACGCGTTCAAGAAAGCATT
>CAXMPP010000048.1:0-3694 GCA_964195395.1 uncultured Thermodesulfobacteriota bacterium | reverse complement strand
GATGGGTCCTAACGCCGGGGGCGAACCAGGGGGCGAACTGAGCGAAGCGATCAACGGTACGTTCGGCAGCTTCGACAACTTCAAGAGCGAGTTCAGCACGGCGGCCGCGACGCGGTTCGGCAGCGGCTGGGCCTGGCTTTGCGTCGGCGAGGACGGCTTGATCCTCACGACGACCCCGAACCAGGACAACCCGGTCTCGACCGGAGCTGGCATACCGATCCTCGGCCTCGACGTCTGGGAGCACGCCTACTACCTCAACTACCAGAACCGTCGTCCCGACTACATCGCAGCATTCTTCGAGCTCGTAAACTGGGATGTTGTGAGCGAGAAGTACGCGCACGTCACTGGCAAGTGCTGCGGCGACTCCAAGTGCCACGGCTAATTGTTAGTTCCATTAACTCCTTTTCAAAAGCGCGTCCTAGCAATAGGCCGCGTTTTTTTCGTAGAAGAGCGCTTCCAGCCTCTTTGTCGCTAGCTGGAAAGTCGGAGTTTTTCTAACCACAGATTTCTCAGATTAGACAGCTTCCAGCAAATCGATCTCTACCGCGAAAAATGCGAAAGGCACGAAAGCTGCCAGATCGATGAAGCGGCTCGACCACGAATCTCACTCATTCCACGAATAAATCGTCACAGATGAAACAGATGCCAGCAAAGAGCTTCTCTAGAAAAATCAGTCCGCCATTAATCTCTTTTCAAACTCAAAATGGTATTAGATAAAAGAGCTTCCCACTTCACAAATCTAACTTCACACTTCGCCCCATGAAAGTCGGCATCATCGCGAACCCTCACAAGCCTGGGGCTGGTAAGACTATCCAATCATTGATTGAGGTTCTAAGCGGCCATGGGATTGATACTGAGCTAGAAAATGACTCGGCAGAAATCATTGGAGTACATTCTAAATACTCTGCTGCTGAGCTGGCTAAGAACTGTGATGTGATTGCAGTGCTTGGTGGTGATGGAACGATGATCAATGCCGCACACCGTATTGGGCCTAGCTCCACCCCCATTGCGGGCATCAATATTGGAACTTTCGGCTTCCTGACTTCATGCACTGATGATGAGTTAGAGCTGTTTGCCCAGTCACTGCTAGATCAGAGCTATAAAATAGTCCCACGCATCCTGCTAGAGACCTGTATCAGCTATGCTGATGGGAGAAGCGAGAGCGACTTTGCTGTCAACGAGATCACACTTTCCCGAGGCCAGACGGGTCGACTCATTTCCCTCGATGCCTTCATCGATGGCGCGCTACTGAACCACTACCATGCTGATGGATTGATAGTGGCGACTCCTACTGGATCTACCGCGTATTCGCTAGCAGCTGGCGGCCCACTGCTTTCACCGATAGCAAAGGCATTCGTGATCACTCCTATTTGCCCGCACTCACTTACTAACCGCTCACTGGTTTTAGATGATTCTTCAGAGGTTGAGCTGGTGACCACCGATGAGTCTGACTGCCTCGCATTTTACTCTATCGATGGTCGCGATGTCATCGAACTCCCCTGCGATGCCCGAATCAGCATAAAGAAAGCGGACCACCAACTGCACCTCTTGCGGCTCAAAGATCGCTCGCACTTCTCCACACTCCGCAAAAAGCTGCACTGGGGTTAGATCTTTCGGATCTCCAGTAATCACACTGAAAGGTAGTCATGCAATCTTGCGTATTTTCACTCACCTTCTCTCACTATTTACCATGAAATTGATTTTACTAACAGGGTTAGCGCTCACTGCTAGCCTCACCGCACAAACTAAGATCGCCTGCGTAGGTGACTCGATCACGTTTGGCTCAGGCATTACTGCGCGTGAGAAGCTTAACTACCCAGCCCAGCTCGGCCATCTGCTAGGCGAGGACTACGAGGTGCGTAACTTTGGTGTGAGTGGCCGCACGATGCTGAACAAAGGTGATCACCCCTACACCAAAGAAAAAGCCTACCAAAACTCTCTGAGCTACCAGCCAGATATCGTTATCATCAAGTTAGGCACCAATGATTCGAAGCCCCAGAACTGGAAATTTAAAGCAGAATTTTCCGATGACACCAAGGCTCTCGTCCAGTCTTATACCTCACTGCCTAACAAGCCACGAGTCATCCTCTGTCAGCCAGTACCCGTTGTTCAATCGAGGTGGGGAATCACTGAGAAAGTCACCCGCGGCGAGCTCGCTCCATTGGTCCGCAATGTGGCTCTCGAACTCAACACCGAACTCGTCGACCTCCACACACCTCTGGTGAACCACAAGGATTGGATTCCAGATGGAGTGCACCCCAATGCTTTCGGTGCAGAAATCATGGCTCGTCACCTCCATCGCTACCTCACGACCGAGCGCGATAACGAATGGACCACTGAGACAATGGAAGGCGCACAGTTTGGAAACTTCCATGGCTATGCGATGCAAAACTTTAAATTCCGGGGAGTTTCCTGCAAAGTTGTTAGTCCAAAGATTGCGGCAGTAGGCAGACCGTGGGTTTGGCGCGCGCGATTCTGGGGACACCAACCACAATTCGACACAACGATGTTAGAACTAGGTTGGCATGTTGTTTATTGTGATGTGGCCAATCTCTTTGGCGCGCCAGAAGCCACCCAGCGTTGGGACACATTTTACTACGCCATGCAGTCCATCGGACTCTCGAAGACACCCTTTTTAGAAGGCATGAGTCGTGGCGGATTGCCTATTCATAACTGGGCAGTTGCCAATCCGAAAAAAGTCGAAGGAATCTATGGAGACAACAGCGTGATGGACATCAAGAGCTGGCCTGCTGGTTTTGGATCAGGGAAAGGCATCGCTCCGACTTGGGAACAATGCAAGAAAGCATACGGCTTCAAGTCTGATGATGAGGCTAAAGCATTCAAAGGAAACCCCGTCGATACCATTGCTCAACTCAAGCAAGCTAAAATCCCATTGCTGTACCTCGTCGGCACAGCTGACCCTGTGGTTCCGGGCATGGAAAATTCCCAACTAGCTGCTCAGAAGTTAGATGATTACGCCGAGATTATTCTTAAAGAAGGCAAAGGTCACCACCCGCACGCACTCCCAAACCCACAGCCCATTGTCGAGTTTGCACTGCGCTGTAACGGCAGCTACACGAATCCGGCAGCATTCGCCGCACCATCCGCCTCATTCAGCGGGAAAGCAGCAGGCTGGGGAGGTGGAATCTGGTGGGACCAGTTTGAGAACATCAACAAGCTGAGCAAAGAAAATCAAGACCTCGAGCTCGTCTTCTTCGGTGATTCTATTTCCCAGTCTTGGACTGGCGCGGATAAGCGATTGGCTGAAAAAGGTGGTACCCGCCCAGTCGATAAATTATTTGCCGACAAATGGAAGACGGCATCCTTTGGCATCTCAGGCGACCGCACGGAGCACCTGCTCTACCGCCTCGCTCACGGTAACTTTGAAGGACTCAAGCCCAAGGCTGTTGTCGTCATGATCGGCGTCAACAACCTGCTCACAGCAAACCACAATGCGGATCAAATCACCGGCGGCATTGAAGCTTTAGTTGAAGAACTCACCGCTAAATTACCTGAGTCCGAGATTATTTTGTTAGGCCCCTTCCCTTCTGGTCAGAACCCAGATGAAACTCCACGCATCACCATCGCGCAGATTCAAAAGAATATTGCCCCACTCGGGGAGAAAGACCACGTCACCTATCTCGACCTCACTTCAGCATTCACCAACGCTGACGGCACCCTCAAAGCTGAGGCA
>CAXMPP010000047.1:0-13641 GCA_964195395.1 uncultured Thermodesulfobacteriota bacterium | reverse complement strand
TGAGGGTTTAGAAAACAAAATGGGACTAGGAAGAATAGCAATTGTGGGAGCTGGGGCGGTGGGCTCGTATTACGGAGCACGTCTGGCGCGGGCAGGGGAGGATGTGACGTTTCTACTGCGTTCAGATTACGCCCATGTGAAAGAGCATGGGCTCGAACTGCGCAGTGTGGCTGGTGATTTCCACCTCGATGACGTCCAGTGCGCTCGGAGCTCTGAAGAAATCGGGCCAGTGGATCTTGTGATCGTGGCTTGGAAGACCACATCCAATGCTGTGGCTCAGGAGGTGGTTGCTCCATTGCTGGGCCCGGATACTGCCATTATCACCTTGCAGAATGGTTTGGGGAATTGTGAATATCTAGCAGATCTATTCGGAGCCGAGAGAATCATGGCGGGCCTTTGTTTCGTTTGTATCAATCGACTTAGCTCAGGTGTGATCTCACACACTGCCTCAGGCTTGATTCGCATTGGGGAATTTGTTGGAGGGAAAAGTGCGAGGCTTGAGAAAGTGGCGGAAGTTTTCAGTGGTGCTCATTTTCCTTGTGAGGCCGTTGATTCTTTGGAGAAGGCTCTCTGGATGAAATTGGTCTGGAACGTGCCATTCAATGGTTTAGCGATTGCTGAAGGTGGGGTGAATACGGCTGTGTTGTTACATGAGCGCGGTCTAGAGCCAAAGGTGCGTGCAATCATGGCCGAGGTGGTTGCTGTGGCGGCTGCTCTTGGGCATACTATCCCGCAGAGTTTCATCGATCATCAGGTGAATATCACCTTGCCGATGGGGGCTTATCGTCCCTCTAGTATGATTGATTTTGTGGAAGGTCGGCCAGTGGAGTTCGAGGCGATTTGGAAAATCCCACTTGCCGTGGCTCATCGATTAGGAGTTCCGGTGCCTGAGATGGAGGAACTGGCAGTCCGAATAGAGGCAGTATTGTAGACTGAAGCCAAAGAGGAAAGAAAAGGGCTGCCCCATGAAAAAAACAAAAAACACGAGACAACCCCAAGTAGCCCCCGAGTGGGAGCTGTCGGTAAGATTGCCAGAATTGTTAAAGAGTCAAGGATTTGAAGTGAATTTTAGGTAACTATTTTGATGTTTGGGTGACGGATCTGTCAGGATTTACAGCTAAGGGTTGCGTGAAATTGTAGAAAATCGGCTGGAAGTTTTAGAGAGAACGTGGTTGTTAGCGTGTATGAAAATAGCATTCTACTCAGCTAAGGAATACGATCGAGAACTGTTTGGGGAGTGTGGAGGTGAGCATGAATTCCTATTCCTGAAAGACCATCTTGGGGTCGAGACAGCGAGTTTGGCCTTGGGGTTTGAGGTGGTATGTGTGTTTGTGAATGATGAGTTAGATCGTTCCGTCCTAGAGCTTCTGTATGCAGCGGGTGTAAGGTTTGTCGCGTTGCGCTGCGCGGGGTTCAATAATGTGGATGTTGTGGCGGCGGCTGAGCTGGGCATCAAGGTGGCACGGGTTCCTTCCTATTCCCCACACGCGGTCGCTGAGCATGCGGTGGCGATGTTGTTGACTCTGAACAGGAAAACGCACCGAGCCTATAACCGCGTACGCGAAGGGAATTTTGAACTTAATGGGCTAATGGGTTTCGACTTGGTTGGTAAGACAGTCGGTGTCTTTGGATCGGGGAAGATTGGACTCGTTTTTTGTCAAATCATGAAGGGGTTTGGCTGTAAGGTGATCGTCTGTGATCCGTACCCGTCTGAGGAGGCTAGGCAATACACCCTAGTGACTAAGGAGGAGCTATTCTCTCAAGCTGATATTGTGAGTTTGCATTGTCCGTTGTTTGAGGAAACTCATCACCTGTATAGTGAAGATACCTTTGCGCTCTCGAAGCGTGGTTTTACTTTGATCAATACTGGCCGCGGGGGACTGGTGAATGCTAAGGCTGCGATTGGTGCCCTGAAGTCTGGTCAACTAGGGTACCTAGCTATGGATGTCTACGAGGAGGAGAAAGACTACTTCTTCAGTGATCGCTCATCAGGGATTATTCAGGATGATGTGCTGATGCGCTTGATGACATTTCCTAACGTTCTGATCACAGGCCATCAGGGATTTTTTACTCAAGAGGCGCTTCAGGGGATCGTGGAGACAACGATGAGTAATATTGCGGCTTATGCCTCTGGAGCGGAGTTGGTAAACGAGGTGAAGTGAGGGTGTCATATTCTGTATAAGTGCGATGCTACCAGGGTGGTATCTAACTTGTCCTAACTAGTTTTCAGCAAAAGCCTGCACAGAAATGTGGTTGTGCAAGTCAGAGAATGAAGGATTTAGAAAAAAAAGAGTGAACTGGAGTTTTTTCGGGTTGCCAAGTGGTGGTTCGTGTCGATACTCGCGCCGCCAAAATAGAACTCAAAAAAGCCTTGTGAAAAATTTCACAAGCACATACAAAGCACAGACCGTCATGGCTAACATTTTCCCACGATACTCCAATCTAATACCAATTCAGATAGCAATCTGTATCGGATCGCTCGCACTGGGTGTAGTTATCGCATTTTCCTACTACGCTACGCCTAAAACTCAGCGCGTTGGGTATATGCCGGATCAGCCGATCCCTTATGATCACGAATTGCACGTGAAGCAGCTCGGTCTTGATTGCCGACTCTGTCACTCTTTCGTAGAGGAGTCTGGCCACGCTAACGTTCCTACCGCTGATCGCTGTTGGACTTGTCACCAGCATGTGAAGACTGATAGTGAGAAGCTAGTTCCGCTGCGTCGCGCGATCGATAAGTCTTATGAAGGTTACACTGGCGACCCAATCAAGTGGGTACGCATCCACAAATCACCTGATTACGTTTTCTTCAATCACTCAGCTCACCTTAGCCGCGGAGTTTCCTGTGTGAGTTGCCACGGTCAAGTCAACGAGATGCGTACAGTTTTCCAAGCGAAGGATCACTCCATGGGGTTCTGTCTCGATTGCCACCGTTCACCTGAGAAGCACCTTCGTCCGCTGGAGGAAGTGTTCAATCTCGATTACACCGCAAAGAACTACGTTGAGACGCATCCTGAGTTCGCAGAGCAACTCGTAGCCTTCAACTCCGATTTCGATGCAACCGCTTCTGAGGAAGTGGTTCAAGAGACTGTCGGTTCCTTTATCAAGCAACACCATAGTGTTCAGCCGAAAGAAAGCTGCGCAACTTGTCATCGCTAATCCACCTTTTCCTAACTACCAACCTTTCTGCCGAAAATGAGCAAACGTAAATGGCAACATCCTGAAGCACCTGCTGGTGAAAACGTCACAAAAGCATGGCGTAGCGCGGGGCAACTCGAAGATACAGCTGGTCTCCGCCAGTGGGTAGAGCGTGAATTTCCACGTGCTGCTGAGACTATGATCGATGAGAATGACCGCGAGTCATCCCGTCGTGATTTCCTAAAAGTCATGGGTGCTTCTACAGCGCTTGCTGGCTTTGGTCTTGCTGCATGTCGTCGCCCTGAAGAGCTTATCGTTCCTTACGTGAATGCTCCTGAGTGGGTGATTCCTGGTAAGCCGCTCTACTACGCATCTTCCATGCCGCTAGCTAGTGGTGCGGTTCCTGCGGTAGTGACTAACTACCAAGGTCGCCCAACAAAGCTTGAGCCTAACCGCATTCACCCTGAGAACGACGGCCACAGCGCATTCATGCAGGCGTCCGTGCTCAACCTTTACAACCCAGCCCGCTCACGTGACTTCCTGAATAAGGGAAATAAAGTGTCACGCGCTGCGGCTGTAAAGCAACTCACCGAGCTTACCGAGTCTGGTAAGATCGGTTTTGTTTTCGGTGAAGATGATTCAGCGACACGCACTCGCCTTCGTGGTGAGCTCGCTGAGAAATTCTCTGGCGCTAAGTTCTACAGCTACGAAGCACTTGCCGGCGCTGGCCGCAAAGAGTCTAACGAAGCAATCTACGGATCTGGTGCCGATGTTGTGGCTGATTACTCACACGCCAAGTGTATCCTCTCCATCGACTCAGATTTCCTCGAGCTCGACAAGCAAGGCCCTGTAAAAGGTTTCTACGATCGCCGCCATGTGAATGGTCGCGACTACGACAAAACAGCTAAGGAGACTAAGGATAGCCTCAACCGTCTCTACATTGCTGAGCCTAACTTCAGTCTCACTGGCGGCATGGCTGATCACCGCGCTCCTGTAGCTCCTTCTCAAATTGGCCGATTCCTCGCAGCGCTCGCTGTTGAAGTCGGCGTTTCCGTTACCATTCCTGGTGGCGCATTTGAAGGCACTAAAGCAAAGTGGATCAAAACATGTGCTAAAGATCTTCAAGGCAACCGTGGCGAGGCACTCGTGCTTCTCGGTTCACGTTACGACAAAGATCTCCACGACCTAGCGCACCTGATCAACACCAAGCTCGGTTCGTTCGGTAAAACTCTCAAGCCAGTGCAGACTTTCAAGACTGGTCTTGGAAATGCAAAGCAACTCATCGCTGATGTTGAGCAGCTCGACACAGTCATTCTCCTCACTCCAGCAAACCCATTCCATGAGAATGCAGCTCTCACAGCAGCGCTCAAAAATGTGAAAGTGGTTCAGCTCGGTGAAACAATCAACGCTACAGCAAACGCAGCGGACCTCCACATCCCAGCAGCGAATTACCTCGAAAGCTGGAGCGATTCTTACACTTCTAATGGTGTTTACACTATTGTTCAGCCAATGATCCTTCCACTTTACGGTGGAGTTTCTGAGCTTGAGCTTCTCGTCGGTCTTATCGACGGAAAGCTTCACGACTCAATGGCTGACGCGAAAGCAGTTTCACCCGCCTACACAGCAGTGCGTAAAACATTCGAAGGAGTGGCTCTCGCGTCTAACGCTAAGGCAAAGCAAGCTGCTTGGATGAAGCTTCTCCGTGAAGGTTTCTTCAAGTCCGAGTACGCAGCAGCAAATGCAGGCATTGTTGGTGTCAGTGTTCCGACGCTTACCGCTCAGCCGATTCCATCAGCAAAATCTCTCGACATCGTTTACTCAACTGATGGCTCCGTGTTTGACGGTCGTTACATCGACAACGCATGGCTCCAGGAAGCTCCAGATCCAATCTCCAAAGTTTGTTGGGATAACGCGATCTACCTCGCGCCATCAACTGCAAAGAATCTCGGTATCTACGAAGAACTCGTAGAGCTTGAGAAAGCTGGTGCAGCGTGGTGGGGTGCCCTTGGAATTGCTAAGGACACGATGATCAAAAAGACCGATGTGCCTGAAGAAGGTGAGGGGCCAAGTCTCTTCGCTCCAGTCGCTAAGATTTCTGTCAACGGCAAGACTCTCGAAGCTCCAGTGATCGTTACTTTCGGCATGGCTGAAAACGTGATCTCGATCTCCCTCGGTTACGGCCAAGGCTACGATGAGAACTTCGCAACTGAATTCAAGAAGGGTGGCATCAACTACAGTGAAGACTGCAAGAATAACGTTTCTTGTGTCGGCATGAATACTGGTTTCAATGCCTACCCGCTTCGTGCTGAAGGCGATTACTTCGCAACAGGCGCAACCATCGCTCGTGCTGAAAATGGCGCGACATACAAGATGGCTCGTACACAGGAGCACCACTCCATGTACGGACGCGCACTTGCTCGTGAGATCTCCACTGCGACTGATGAAAAGACGCAGAAAGACTACGCATCACAGCTCAAAAATGTTCAGAAGCAGGGAATGGATTCCCACGCACCAATGAACATGAGCCTCTACAAGCCCGAAGCCAACGGCGGACCGCTCACTAAAGGCCTCAAAGGGGAGGCGACTCCACACCTTTCAGATAAGTCCCAGCAATGGGCAATGACCATCGACCTCAACACTTGTACTGGTTGTAATGCATGTCTCGTAGCATGTCAGGCTGAGAACAGCATCCCAGTAGTGGGCAAGACTCAGGTGGCAATGGGCCGTGAAATGCACTGGATCCGCATGGATCGCTACTTTGCAGCGCCAGACAAGTACGTTGAAACTGCTGACGAGTGGGTGAAGTCTCCAGAGATGATCCCTCAACCAGTAGCATGTGTGCAGTGTGAAGCTGCTCCTTGTGAAACAGTTTGTCCGGTGAACGCTACAGTTCACACAGAAGACGGTCTCAACGCTATGGCGTACAACCGCTGTATCGGTACCCGTTACTGCGCGAATAACTGCCCATACAAGGCACGTCGTTTCAACTTCTTCGACTACAACAAGCGCAACCCACTTCTCCACAAGAACCTTTACAAAGGGCCACTTGGTGAAAAGCACGAAGGCGACTCTAAGCACCTCCAACGCAACCCGAACGTTTCTGTTCGTATGCGTGGTGTGATGGAAAAGTGCACTTACTGTGTGCAACGTCTCCAGTCCGCTAAGATCGATGCTAAGAAGCTCGTTAAGAAGGAAGCGCTCGCAACTGCAGGTGGTTCTACTAAAGCGACAATCACAGCCAAGCAGCTCATGCCAAAGACCGACGGAGTACGCGTTGCCTGCCAGGACGCTTGTCCAGCTGGTGCAGTAGTCTTCGGTAATCTTCTCGATCCTAAGTCAATGATCAGCCGGATCAAAAACAAGAACAACGAGATCATCAACGACCGCGCTTACGACCTTCTAAACTACATCGGTACTCGACCACGTACTAGTTATCTAGCACGTGTGAAGAATCCTAACATCAGTATGCCGGGCGCCAAGTACGTTGGTAAAGCTACTGTTCACATGCACTAATCTGCAGTCACCGATTTCATCACCTTTTACTCAATCTAATCTAGCACACCAATCATGGCTGATTCAGCACCTGAAAACACCAGCGATAAGAACTTCCAACTTCCAGTTCTGGAACGTGAGAAACTTATCCTAAATAATCGCTCCTACGCATGGATTACCGACCGTATCGCCGGTATCGTAGAGAAACCTCAACCACTACTTTGGTGGCTTCTCTTCATCCCATGCGCACTCATCGCACTTATCGGTGTTGGTGGTGGCCTCTTTTACCTCGTATCCACTGGTGTGGGTGTTTGGGGTAACACAAACCGCACGATGTGGGGTTGGCCAATTGTTAACTTCGTTTTCTGGATTGGTATCGGTCACGCTGGTACATTGATCTCGGCGATTCTCTTCCTCACCCGTCAGAACTGGCGAACCTCAATCAACCGAGCGGCGGAAGCGATGACGATCTTCGCTGTTTGTTGTGCTGGTATCTTCCCAGCCTTCCACGTTGGACGAGTATGGATGGCATGGTTCCTTGCTCCTATTCCTAACGCGAACGCGATCTGGCAGAACTTCAAATCACCGCTCCTGTGGGACGTGTTTGCGGTTTCTACTTATTTCACGATCTCCTTGATCTTCTGGTACCTCGGTATGGTGCCTGACCTGGCTACTATCCGCGATCGCGCGAAGCCAGGTATCCGCAAGTTCCTTTACGGAGTGTTCTCACTCGGTTGGCGCGGTGGTAACCGTCAGTGGAGCCACTACGAAATGGCTTACTTGCTTCTTGCAGCACTCTCAACTCCGCTCGTTCTTTCGGTGCACTCCATCGTTTCGTTCGACTTCGCGACATCTACCGTCCCGGGTTGGCACACCACAATCTTCCCGCCCTACTTTGTTGCTGGTGCGATCTTCGGTGGATTTGCCATGGTGATGACGATCATGATTCCAGCGCGTTCGATCTACAAGTTGCACGATGTGATCACGATGAAGCACATTGAGAACATGTGTAAGATCGTCCTCGCGACAGGAACTATCGTTGGTTACGCCTACATCATGGAGCTCTTCGTGGCTTACTACTCTGGTGGTAAATACGAGATGGAAGCCTTCAAGCTCCGTATCACTGGTCCTTACTGGTGGGCTTACGTGACAATGATGTTCTGCAACGTGATTGCACCGCAGATCTTCTGGTTCAAAAAATGCCGCGAGAACCTCTGGATTGTCATGGGTACTTGTATGCTGGTGAACATCGGTATGTGGTTCGAGCGATTCGTTATCATTGTAACCACACTTCCACGTATGTGGCTGCCAGGTGACTGGAAGTACTACGAGGCATCACCAGTGGACGTTATGACATTTGTAGGAACTATCGGAATGTTCCTCACACTCTTCCTACTCTTCCTCCGTTTCCTTCCATGCATCAACATTGCTGAAGTGAAGTGGACACTGCTAGAAGCTGACGCTCACTTCGACGACAAGAAGGCGCATCCTGATAAGGGTGTTGCTAAAGAAGCAGCTTACCAATACGAGCTCGACGTGAATCCTAACGTTGAGTGCTAATCCCGCCCTTATTTCTTAATATTTACCTAATCACAGAACAGTGAGTACTACAGTAAAACGCGTCTACGGCTACCTCGCCGAATTCGAAAGCGCATCGCACCTCTACAAAGGCGCAGAACAAGTGCGTGATGCAGGATTCAAGAAGTGGGATTGTTATTCCTCTTACCCAATCCACGGACTCGACGATGCAATGGGCGTTCGCCGCTCTATCCTTCCTTACTTTGTCTTCTTTGGCGGTTCTACCGGACTACTAACTGGCTTCAGTTTGGCATTCATCACCCAGGTGTTGATTTACCCAACAGTTGTTCAGGCAAAACCAGCGAACATCTTCACTACGGCGGCATTCTTCCCAATCATGTTCGAGCTTACGATCCTCTTTTCAGGTTTCACAGTGCTCTTCTGCTTGCTTGGTCTAATGGGGCTGCCACGTTTGAATCATCCACTTTTCGCGAGCCGCCAGTTCCACCGTGTGACTGACGATGGATTCTTCATCGCTATCGAAGCCCGCGACCCTAATTTCTCTGCTGAAGAGACCAAGGCTCTGCTAGAAGCAGCAGGTGGTACGAATATCGAACTCGTCGAAGAAGAAGGCTAAACGCAACTTTTTACCAATCACACACATGCGCTATTTCTTTATTATATACCTACTCCTCGCAGTCCTCGTTGTTAGCATCGGCGGATTCCGTGGAGATAAGTTCAAGAGCACACCGATCCGTATCTTCCCAGACATGGACGAACAGGATCGTATCAATCCTCAACAAGCATCAGATTTCTTCAGCGACGGCCTTGGTGCTCGTCAGCCAGTAGCAGCGACAGTCCCACAGGGACTCAAGCCAGCAGACCTCGCTGACACATCGACCAAGTCATTCACTAACGACAACAGCTACTACCACACTGGTATGTACAACGAAGAGGTTTTCGGAACTGGTCTTCCGGTCGAAGAGCTCGGCCTCACGGAAGAGACTCTTCCGGCATTCATCAAGCGCGGTTCCGTTGCTTTCAATGCAAACTGTTCAGGCTGCCACGGTATCTCAGGAAATGGTAAGGGCGTTGTCGCTTCTTACGGTGTTCCAGGAGTATTCAACCTAGTCGACTCCAAACTTCCTGACGGCGGCATCTACGATGTGATCGTCAATGGTCGCGGCAACATGGCTGCTTTCGGTTACCAAGTAGATCTCAACGACCGCTGGGCAATCATTGCCTACCTCCGCGCCCTCCAACACTCACGCAAAGCTCCGCTTGACCAAGTCAAGCAAGCCTACGAAGCAGGATCTGCTAAGTGATTCAATTCTCTAACTCACTCACCTTTTTAACACACTAGTCCCATGGCACATAACGTCACATCACAGGACATTCCAGCGAACGGCGAACAGATCGCTAAGAAAGACCTCAGTCTTCCTAAGTTGATCGCTCTCATCGTCTTTGTCGTTGGAGCAGTCGGCAGTTTCCTACTGTTTAAAAACGACACTTGGGGAGCAGGCTACGCTTACTCATGGTTGTTCGCCTTCCTCTTCTTCATCACCCTCACTCTGGGTGGTGTCTTCTGGACCACGCTTCACCACGTCACTAACTCCGGTTGGGGTGTGAGTGTTCGCCGTCTTATGGAGAACCTCGGGTTTGTTTTCCCGTTCATGGCAATCATGGCGATCCCGCTGATGATTCCATCCGTACAAGACGATCTCTACGAGTGGATGAACACTCACCGTACTGTTGAGCAGACTGTAGAAGCTAAAGAGTTTAAAGATGTCGATGGTGATTCCCTCGGTTACAGAGATGTTGCTGAGAATCCTCCTAAGATAGACAAGCACGCACCTGGCGGTGCTTACACTTCCCCAGATATGCATCAGCTTGAAGCTTCACACGAAGCTCTACTCCAAGCAAAGCACTGGTACATGACTCTTGAAGGTTGGCTCAAACGCGTGGTTTGTTTCTTCGTGTTCCTTGGAGCTGGAATCTTTGTTCTCCGCAGAATCTCTATCGCACAGGACACTGATCCAAACCCAACCACACGTCGCTTGATCCTAGCGCGTAAGGTTTCCTGCGCTGTGATGCCTGTCTTCGCGGTTGTTGCGACATTCATCGCATTCGACTTCATGATGGCAATCGACTACAAGTGGTTTTCCACCATGTACGGAGTTTGGTTCTTCGCTGGTTGTGCGCTCAACTCCATGGCGGTGCTGATCCTCACACTCACATGGCTTCGTTCCAAGGGCTACCTTCAGACGGTTACTTCTCCGGAGCACTACCACATCATGGGTAAGCTGATGCATGCCTTCGTTATCTTCTGGGCTTACGTTTCGTTCTCCCAGTTCATGTTGATCTGGTACGCAAACATCACGGAAGAGACATCCTACTTCCTGCTGCGTAACTCATCTGACGGATCCACTAACTGGAACCTCTGGAGCACACTTCTTGTGTTCCTTCACTTCGGACTGCCATTCGTGATTCTTCTTCCACACTACGCAAAAAAGAAGATCAAGTGGGTTGTCCCTATCTGTATCTACATTCTCATTATGCACATCATGGATCTCTACATCGCAGTGATCCCCGAGCGTGGACCATCACTCTCAGTCATGGGTAAGAACCTCGATGAACATGGAAATGTTATTCATGATCTTCTCCTTACAGTTCCACACAATGCTTACCTCGGTGATGCAGTGGCCTTCATTACAGTTGGAGCGTTCTTCGTGTTCGTCTTCCTCCGTAACCTCGGCAGTGCAAATACTTACCCGAACCGCGACCCGCGCATCCTCGAGTCAGCTAATCTCCATAACTAATACCCATTCCCGGATAACAATTTACCGATAACTCATCTTATGGAACCAAATCTCAGAGATACTCCACTGCGCCGCTTCAATACCTTCTTTTGGGGCATCGCACTCTTCCTTGTATTCGCTATTGCTGCAGTACTTGTAAAAAATGTTGTTGCGACTGATGTCGTCGACGCAGAGACCGAAAAAGGCAAGGAGCGCACAGAGCGCTTCAACAAGATCACTGCTGAGCAACTCGCTGAGCGCAATACTTACAAAGACAACGGCGACGGTACAGTCCAGGTGAAACCTGAAGATGTATTCGGCCTTGGTAAACAAATGGGTCTTCTCGATGGTCCAAAGGCTTCTGAACAGAAGCACGGTAAGCAGTTCAACTAATCGACGAACCTAACACAATTTCTAACGATATATAGATTCATGGCATCCGAAATCACAAGCCAACAAGTTGAAGACAAAGTGCTGAGAGCGCAGATTGATCGCTCTCTCCGTCACCCAGTGATGTTCTTCTTCACCAGCGGAGCAGCATGGCTCGCTGTCTCACTTATTTTAGGTGTGATCGCATCCGCTAAGTCGCATTCACCAGGATTCCTCGGTGATTGTTCACTCTTAAGTTACGGTCGTGTCTTCCAGGCACATATGGCGACATTCATCTACGGATGGGGAGCGCAGGCAGCATTTGGTACGATCATCTGGCTAATGGCCCGCCTTTCTCGTCAAGAGAGCAAGAAGGCTGGTGTCATTCTCACGATCGGTCACGTATGGAATGCTGTGATTGGTCTTGGAACGCTCGGGATTCTTCTCGGTGGTGGTACTGGCAAAGCGTGGATGTACTTCCCAACTTGGGTTTGGCCCGTTCTTCTCATATGTTACTTCGGTATCGGTATTTGGTCCGTGATTGCTTTCCGCGTGCGTCGCGGTGGTCACGTCTACATTTCTCAGTGGTACCTAATGGCTGCACTGTTCTGGTTCCCATGGGTATTCCTCTCCGGAAACATCTTCATCAACACATTCGCAGACGCTGGCAACGGCGTAATGGCAGCAGGCATCAATGCTTGGTTCCGTTCTGCTATGCTCTTCCTCTTCTTTACTCCAGTCGCTATCGCGAGTGCATACTACATCGCTCCAAAGGTAACTGGTCGCCCAGTGTATTCCTACAAGCTAGCGCTTCTTGGATTCTGGTCACTCGCAGTGATCGGGCCGTGGGCTGGTATGCAGAAAGTAATGGGAGCTCCGATCCCAGCCTTCCTCCAGTTCGTAGGAGCTGGCGCAGCAATCCTCTTCATCATCCCCGCACTCTGTGTGGCATTGAACATCCTCAAGACTACTGCTGGTAAGTCATCCGCAGTGGCGCACTCACCATCACTTCGTTTCACGATCGCTGGTATGATCGGACTTCTCTCTACAGCGGTAGTGGGAGGCTTGCTCGCACTTCCTGATGCGCTTCGTTTCACCCAATTCGCTTTCGGTGGCACCTACGGATATGAGATTCTAGCCCTCTACGGCTTCTTCTCCATGACAATGTTTGGCGCGATCTACTTCATCGTTCCACGCGTCACTAACCGCGAGTGGATCTCTGGTGGTCTTATCCGTCAGCACTTCTGGCTTTCACTTTACGGAGTGGTATTCATCGGCCTCTTCTGCTGTATCCTTGGTGCTTTCATGCACGGATATGCGCTGGAGACTCTCACTGTGCCAGCTGAGTCCGCACAAGATCGCCTCTTCGCCTACACAGTTGGCATAACTACAGGCTGGGTTTTCGTAGCACTTGCGAATGTCTTCTTCTGTCTCCACCTCCTTCTCATGTGGCTCCGTCTCGGTCGCCGCAGTAGCCACCCAACACTTCTTGAGCATCACGAGCCAACGCTCCCATCTGCTTAATTCTTATTTTCCTAATTTTATCTAACGATTCACGAAACCATGACTGTTAAAACATTCTTCATCGGCCTGATTGCCAGCTTCGCACTTCCGTGGCTTGCAGTGGTAGCTGTTCCTTACGCTACAATGCGTGCTGTAGAGCTTCCTCAGTACGATATGGCCAAAGATGGCAAAGAGGGAACTTACACACCAGTGAAGTCTGGTCGTGTGAGAAATGGCTCTGATATCTATGGAGCCGAAGGTTGTGCTCAATGCCACAGCCAGCTTTCTCGTCCTACTTATGCTGGTAACGATCTCGGTCGTCCTGCTCTTGCTGGCCTCGCTAAAGACCCGAATCTCGGTGACACACGCCGTGAGTCAAACCTTTGGGATTACGATAAAGAGCCTTTCGCCTGGATCGGTGAAACCCGCATGGGTCCAGATCTCGGCAACTATGGTCGTCGTATGGAGTTGCTCGCTATTGAAGAGAACAAGGCGCGCGCTGAAGAACTCGAAATAAAAGTGGCTGAACTTCCACAGGCAGAGAGGTTCGACATCGAGAATGCAGTATTCACACACCTTTACGATCCACGCATCGGCAATGTGAAGTCCATTTGCCCATCCTATAAGTGCTTCTTTAAGAAGGATAAAGTCTACGGACAAGGCGCAGCCAATGCGCTTAACATCGAATCAAATGATGGCGAGCAAGTCATCCCAGGCGAGAGAGCTCAGACGCTCGCTTCCTACCTTCTCGGACTCAAGCGTGATGGCGAAGTGCCAGACTCGATGAATTTCGCCCGCAACAAAAAGTCTTCCAAGGAATCGA
>CAXMPP010000046.1:6602-13788 GCA_964195395.1 uncultured Thermodesulfobacteriota bacterium | reverse complement strand
AGTATTCCGGTGTTCTTTTCGTAATCCTGTTTGACTGGTTCTCCATCCTCCATACGAACGCCAAAGTGTCCACCCTTGTCGATATCAAGCATCGCAGCAAAGACTGTCCCAGAATCAAAATCCGGCATGCAGCAAAAAACAATAGAGGCATCGAAATCAATAATCGCGCATGTACGGCCATTTCCAATAATACCGTGGTTGTAGTTAGATTGGTTGTCCATAGTGGATAAGTGAGTTAAATATTATTTAGTATACCTTTTTTAGGCGAGAGATTCTAGTAAGTTACGCAAAGCCTTGATTGTGCTTCGCTGATTGGCGCGTGTGTCTCCATCGCCAATCTTTACTGTATGGAATCTTGTGTTCTCTGGTTCTTGAACGGCAAACATTGATTCGTCAGTGACATCATCGCCAGCAGCGAGGGCTATGTCAGGTCGCCATTGACTCATCATTCTTTCTATAGCCACCCCCTTGTTCACAAGTTGGCTGGCAACTTCTATAATTTTTTGACCATGGTGGACTGAGACAGGAAGACTGGCGGTAGTGGACGTGAGCTCCGACAATAAACCCTTAGCTCGCCATGATCCAAATTCTGGATCAGCTTGGCGGTAATGCCAAACTACCGATGAATGTTTCACCTCAATTTCTGATCCAGGTGTGAGAGTTACTGTAGCTTCTAACTGCGGTAGGATTAGCTCCTTCCAAGATGTGTCGACATGTGGGTTGAGTAGTTCCCACTCGGGCATCGACTGAGTTTTCCAGTAGTATCCATGCTCTGCGACAAAGTGAAGAGGGAGGGCTCCGAGGTGCTTTTGGAGGAATTCCTTGGTGCGTCCACTTACGATCACTAGGTCGATGTTTGGGTGAGCTGCTAGATTTCCTAGTAACATCTTCAATGAATCACTTGGAATAGCATCATCTGGGTGCTGAGTAAATTCTCTCAGAGTTCCATCGTAGTCGAGAAAGAGGGCGACTTTTTTGCCTTGATCGATGTGTTGTTGCAGCTCGTTGCGGAGAGGTTCTAGCTCAGCGTGAATGGTTCCTTTATGGTTAGATGAGGTATTTTTTTGAAGGTCTGAGAGGTAGCGTTTGGCCCAGGCTCCAGCATCATTGAGTTTTAGTCTGTTCTGCATGGCGTGGACACGCTGCCACATGTCCACTTCGTCCATTTGTAGGGCTTCGTTGATAGCTTTAACTACTCCTACGGTATCGTGTGGATTGACTAGCAGAGCGTGGGACATTTCATTTGCTGCACCAGCAAATTCACTGAGAATGAGAACTCCAGGACGAGCTCGGTGAGATGCTCTTTTACAATCGATAAATTCTTTAGCCACTAGGTTCATTCCATCAACGATAGGAGTAACCAGACAAACGTCAGCGAGTGAGTAGAGCGCTGCGAGCTCATCCACTTGGAAACTGCGGTGGAGAAATTGTACTGGGGAGTGGCCGACATCTCCATAGTCACCATTGATGGCTCCAACCTCGCACTGAACCTCAGAAGTGAGGGAGTCGTACTCTTCCACACCACGGCGTGAAGGGACAGCAACTAAGACAAAGTGAACGAGCCCACGCAGCTCTGGATGCTCATGAAGAAACTGGCGAATGGCAGTGAGCTTTTGAGGTAAACCTTTGGTGTAATCTAACCTTTCAACGCTTAGAATCAGCTTTCCAGCACCGAGGTGCTTGGCGTGCTCACTATGCATTTTGATGAAACCCTCGGATTTTGCCGCAGCTTGGAATCCTTCACTATTGTGGCCAATGGGGTAGACGCCTAACTGGATGTGGCGGTTCTTTTGCCAAAGTCCATCCATGTCCGCCTCGACGCCTAAGATGCGAATGAGTGAGGAGATAAAGTGGCGCAGGTAGTTGTAAGTGTGGAAGCCAATAAGGTCACAGCCTAACAAGCCTTTTAGTAGTTCATCTCGCTCGGGGAGAGCTCGGAATATTTCGCTCGAAGGAAAGGGGGTATGCAGGAAAAATCCTATCTTAATGTCAGGGCGGATCTCTCGTAAGAGCTGCGGCAACAGCATGAGATGATAGTCGTGGATCCAGACATGGGCATTGGGCGAGGCTATCTCGGCTATCGTGTCAGCAAACTGAGCATTGACAGAGCGATAACTTTCAATCCACTCAGGATCAAAGCGTGCTCGACCCTGCATGTAATGCAATAATGGCCAAAGCGTGGAGTTTGAGTATCCATCGTAGTACCCGTTGATGTTTTTCTCTGAAAGTATGATGGCTTCGACTCCTAACTCACGTAGGCTGTTCTTGAGATCGCTTTCGCTCTTCCCGATTTCTGGGTAAGAACCACCCCAGCCAACCCATGTGTATTTGTCACCTAGGCCGCTGCCTTCAATGGCCGATGCTAGCCCGCCAGTTGTGCGTTTAAATGAACCATCGGTAAGAATTTGTATAGGTAGTCTATTAGAAGCTAAGATGAGTGATGCCATTGTTGAGGGGGGTATTTCTATATGTGAGGGGTAGAAGTGTTTTGTATGTTACAGGTTTAGAATGAATTGTCTAGGATTCTGTTAGCGTTATGAGGAGGTGAATGTGTGAAGTTGGAGTGTCTGCTGTAGAGTATGAGGGGGAGTTTGCTGGATATGGGAGAATGTCCGCAAAAGACTTTCCAATAGTCGGTTCAACGGCTATGGCCTTGGCATGCGCCTTTACGATACGCTTGCACGAGAAACGAAGGAAATTGCGCCAATCAATGGCGAAACCTACGGGTTTTATTGCTGTGGTCCCACAGTCTACGGCCCTGCGCACATTGGAAACTTTCGAACATTCGTGGTTCAAGACGTCTTTCGTAGAGCTTTGGAGTTAGGAGGAACACCGACTATGCATGTCCGCAACCTTACCGATGTGGATGATAAAACGATCCGTGATTCGCAAGCAGCAGGTCAGACACTCAAAGAGTTCACCAGCCATTGGACTGAGAAATTTCATCATGATTGTGAGGCGCTCAATTGTCTCCTTCCAGCCATTGAACCAAGTGCTGTGGAGCATATTCCTCAGCAGGTTGTGATGATCGAGGAATTGATCGAAAAAGGACACGCTTATGCAGCCGATGACGGCTCGGTTTATTTCCGTATCAGTTCGTACCCAGAATACGGTAAACTTTCACATCTCGATGAGCGTGAACTCGATCTAGGGAAAACTCAGAACCAGCGAGCTAACGACTCAGACGAGTATGAAAAAGATAGTGTCGCGGATTTTGTGCTTTGGAAGGGCCGCCGAGATGAAGATGGAGACAATTTTTGGCAAAGCCCATGGGGGGAAGGTCGTCCAGGCTGGCACCTTGAGTGTTCAGCAATGATTCGTGAATACCTCGGTGAGAGTTTCGATCTTCACTCTGGCGGCGAAGACTTAGTTTTTCCACACCACGAAAATGAGATTGCTCAGAGTAAGTGTTCTTGCGGTGGGGATTTTGCGGCTCACTGGTTCCACATCACTCACTTGTTAGTTGAGGGGAAAAAGATGTCGAAGTCGCTCGGTAATTTCTTCCGACTCGATGATCTCATCGAAAAAGGAGCAAAGCCTAACGAAGTGCGTGTAGCGCTGATTGGTGCGCATTATAGAAAGCAGCTGAACTTCACTCTCGATAGCTTACATGCTGCCAGTGAGGCTCTGGATAAGCTTCTCAAAGCCGAGCGCGCGCTCGCGGAACTCGCTGGTGTTGACCAGGCACCTAGTTACGCAGAACTTATAGGACTTGAGAACAAAGGTCTATTTGAGAACGCCTGGTTAGGGCTCAATGAAGATCTCAATACCCAACGTGCTATTGGTGCGATATTCGGCGCATTACGTCGTTCTCAAAATGAACCAGATCCACTGACTCAATGGAAGGGTTTACACTTTATGCTTCAGGCTCTAGGTGTCGAGCTACCTGAAATTGTAGAAGAGATGCAAGAGGATGCTCCAGCTGAGATAAAAACTCTAGCAGAGCAACGCTGGGATGCTCGTAATAACAAGGAATGGGCAAAGTCAGATGAACTTCGCAACCAACTCAAGGATTTGGGATGGCTTGTCAAAGATGGTTCAGGCGACTATAGCTTAGAAAAGATTTAACGACTAATTATCATGCTTCAACGACCACGCCGCAACAGAAAGTCACCAGCAATCCGCAACCTCGTACGCGAGGTGTCATTGAGTGCTAAAGATTTTATCTACCCACTCTTTGTTCATGAAGACTCTGAGAATGTAGCAATAGCTTCGATGCCGGGCTGTACCCGTTGGTCGATCGAAGGATTGGTCAAAGAGGCTGGCGAAGCCCACGCGCTTGGAGTACCAGCAGTCGTGATTTTCCCCGCTGTGCCTGAGGAGAAAAAGAACTCTGCTGGTGACGAGAGCTATAACCCGGAAGGTTTGATTCCAAGAGCTCTGAAAGCCTTGAAAGCTGCTCACCCGTCACTCTGTGTTATTACAGATGTAGCGCTAGATCCTTATAATTCTGATGGTCACGATGGCATAGTTCGAACGCGCCTTGATGGCGAAGTAGAGATCCTAAACGATCAGACTATCGAGGTGCTTTGTAAACAGGCCGTAAGTCACGCGGTGGCTGGAGCTGACATCATCTCACCGAGTGATATGATGGATGGCCGTGTTGGAGCATTGCGGGCGGCGCTAGATACTGCCGGCTTCACTGATGTTTCTATTCTTTCCTACACTGCTAAATACGCATCAGCCTATTACGGTCCATTCCGTGGCGCTCTTGATTCAGCACCGAAGGCGGGCGACAAAAAGACCTATCAGATGGACTACGCCAATGTGCGCGAAGCTATTCGTGAAGTGATTCTTGATGAGGACGAAGGAGCTGACATGGTGATGGTGAAGCCTGCTGGAGCATACCTCGATATCATCGCGAAGTTGCGCGAGAATACCACTCTGCCTATCGCTGCCTATCAAGTGAGTGGGGAGTACCTCATGATCAAGTCTGCTGCAGATGCTGGTTGGTTAGATGAAAAGGCTGTCGTGTTAGAGAGCCTCACTGCTATCAAACGCGCTGGCGCAGACCTCATTCTTACCTACTTTGCTAAGCAAGTCGCCCAGTGGGAGCGAGACGCCTAATAGGCTGGGACGTTTTCCGAAACGCCCGGTTAGTACTAGCCGCAAAACAGTCGACTTTGAGTCTCCCGTCGTATTCGTCGCTAACCTCTCGATGGTCTACTACTTTGAGTCCATGAGCTTCTAGTAGAAGCCAGAGTAATCTGCAATCACTCTTCGTGCGCATCAGGATTCCTGAGAATTTTTGTTGAAAGGCATGGCGGTAGTCATCGGGGATATAGTGATCCATAGCAATCTCATTTCGATACTCACTGAGAGTGATTGACGCTTCTTTTTTACTCCAAAAAAGAGGGGTGTGTGAGGTTGATTTTACAGTATCACTGAGTTTTATTTCATCTGAAATGTGTTTCATGCCTGGGATTTTTTGCTTTTTACAGCCGTGCCATATTTTTTGGTAGGCGGACCTAGCCACATAGACGAGATGGTAATCGTAAGTGTCTGAGAGTGGGTTTGTCGAGAGGTGCTCTAGACTTACTCTAAAGGCATCAAGCTCTTCCATATCGATTGACTGGAGATGCGAGTCTAGTTTTCCAAAGGGACCATGAGTGGAACCATGATAGAGGAAACGAGCGGCGGAACACGAGATGGCATTGACATCAGCCATCAATAAATCGCAGAAATAGCGAGGGTGGGAAGAATTCATTGGGGGGGGGATTTATATTGAAATAGTTACATAGAGAGTTTTTTTTAATGTGACAAGAAAGAATTGTTAGGGCTGATAACTGAGTATGAGCATTTAGTCATCAAATGCGTCCGAGACGCAGCTTGGACCACTGAGCATCAGCCTCGATGCTTCCTATGTGTTTAGCGCTAGAGGTTAGCCTTTTTTTTGATCGAGTAATCTCGGTGCTACTTGGTGAGTAACTTCTCGGTGTACTTCGCTAGAAGATCAGCCTCGAGGTTTACTAATTTACCTAGCGAGCAGGCGTGTAAGTGTGTGTGCTCGAAAGTGTGAGGAGTAATCCAGAAGACTGCGCTGTTCTCTGTGAGTTCGGCGATAGTAAGTGAGATGCCATCAATGGCGATGGAGCCTTTATCGATGCAATACTTGTGAATTGATTGAGGAAGAGCGACTTCGAAACGATGGTCCTGCCCGTGTTTTGAGAGATCGAGAATCGAGCCAGTGTCGTCGACGTGACCTTGTACAAAATGTCCGCCGAGGCGGTCGTGAGCTCTGAGAGCGCGCTCGAGATTGACCACAGAACCCACTTCTAGCTCACCTAATGAGGTGACTTTGAGAGTCTGAGCAAGGAGGTCAAATTTGGCCGAACTTTCGTCAAATTCAGCCACTGTGAGGCAGCAACCATTTGTAGCAACGGAATCGCCTAGAGCAAGTTCATTAGCGAAGGGGATAGCAACGGTGAAGCGTGATTGCTCACCAAGGGTTTCGATGTGCGTGATGGTGCCAGTGGTCTCTACTAGTCCTGTAAACATGATGATGTGATGCTAAAAAAAAGCCCCGACATTGTCGAGGCTTGTAGATTGATTTTAGTGGGAGTGACCGCTGTGGTCGTGATCATCATGCTGACCTTCGTCGTGCTTGGTTGCCTCATTGCCGTGGTCGGCCTCAGCATCCTCGTCGTGGTGTTCTACACCAGCGAGAGGATCCACAGTCATACCTTTGGATGGAATAAGCATGAAGCATGCTCCCATAATGACCGTTGGGATAAGTGCTGCTTTCATCAACTTGAATGGCACTACGCCGCCCTTGAAGTACTTACCGAGGATTGACTGACCCGCCGGATTCGGGGCGTTGGCAATGACCGTGAGACCTCCACCAGTAACAGCACCTGCTAGAACCGCGTACTTGGCTCCTATAGAGAGACCTGGCGCTTGTGAGGCTAGGTAGGTGATCGCGGCATTGTCGTTGAATGCTGTGAGTACTGTGGAGCCGATCATGAGGATGTAGTTATTGTCGATCGATGTGATCAATGGCTCGATCCACCAGGACTGGCACTTACCATGAATAACGAGACCTGCGAGGAAGAAACCAACCAAGAGTGGCGACTTCATACTTACCTCATTCTGGTGGTGACCAGTAGTCTGGGTGAATCCGAGGAAGAACACGAATCCAAGAATGAAGAGTGGTGGATCGTGCGCGTTGAGCACAGTCCATGCAAGG
>CAXMPP010000046.1:0-6592 GCA_964195395.1 uncultured Thermodesulfobacteriota bacterium | reverse complement strand
GCTCAGCCCACAGTGGACGTCGTGTTTCCTGACCGTCTTCTGCAGCCAATGCTTTGAAATGTTTTTTGTAGATGAAGAAGTAGAGGGCGTTGGCAATGAAGATACCGACCACAGCTTTGAGTCCAAAGTTGAGGAACATGTATTCCAGTCCGAAGTTCCACTTACTAGCAACCATCAAGACTGGTGGAGCCGCAAAGTGTGTGAGCGTGCCTCCGACAGATATGTTCACGAAGAGCAAGCCGAGTGTGGCGTAGGCGAAGTTCGCTGGTGGGTTTTTATCGAAGAAGCGCTTAGCGAGCAACATAGCAGCGATCGTCATCGCTGCAGGTTCGGTGATAAATGAACCAAGAATCGGAGCGATAGTGATGATGGAGATCCACCAAGCTGCTGGGCCGCCACCAAAGAGTCGAGCCACTGAGCCGATAACTTTTTCTGAGAATCGAACCACTGGGCGAGTCGCAGCAATCGCCATGATGACCACGACAAACACAGGCTCGATAAAGTTCACGTCACTACCGAAGTAGAGCTGGACCTGATGGTAGCCATCTAGGAAGCCATCAATGCCTTCACCGAGGAAACCAAAGAAATAGTAGATGGATATGACCAGAGCGGCTACCCAGAGACCGAAGATTACTTCGACTTCCCCGAGGAAGTGCAGAGCCTGAGCTCTGAATGAGACATCATCCTGTGCGTCATCTTCGGGGTTAGCACAGGCTGTGCGTCCTTCTTTTTTGATGCGGACTTCGTGTTTTTCTTGATGGTGGTGCGCCATGTTGACAAAAAATCCAGCCAAGAATGTGTGGAGGATAGCGCAAACGAAAATGATTGAGGCCACGAGGTTGAAGCCATTTTGCTGCTTTGCTCGGTAGGAAAGATTTTCGCCAAGTGAAAGAGTCTCGCCGTCTGCTAGTATACCGTCCTCTTTGAGTTTGTGGTCATAGTAGCCCAAGGGGAGTGGGAATTCGGCAAATTGGTCTTCGGTGAGGCCGTATTCACCAGCTTTGTAGGCTGGTTGCTTTTCTGCGGACGCCATGGCTAGTGAGCTAAGCCCAATGAGGGCCATCATGGCGAAAATGAGGTGTTTGTAGGTGCTCATAATAGATGTAGGTTTGTGTGCGTTCGGAAATAAACAGATATCGTCTATCCAGCAATGCTTATTTACGTCGTTGTTTCCGAGAATGCTGGCTTGAATTGCCTGCTCGCTTTGATATGCCTGAAAGCATGCAGCAACACCTTCGTCAACTCGCTCTAGCAACCACGGCATGCACCATCGCATTTGGCCTCACTAGCTGTGCAGTCATCGGAAGAAACGCGAAAGGTGTAGGGGCTGAACTTAAGAACCTTACGGGTTTTGGTGAGGACGATGAAAAAAAGGAAAATAGCTCAAGTTTGAAAGATCTAGCAGATATCCAAGCAACCGTGACGACTGAATCTAGCCAGCTCTACAGTGAAGATAAAATCATCTGGGCCGACGAAGATCCTGACAAACCGATGGCTGATTTAGAAGAAATTTGGAAAATTGGACCGCAGGATAATTGGTATGAGAGCTATACTGAGGCCATGCGATTGGCGCGTAAAAACGGCAAGCCAGTCCTTCTATGGTTCACCAATTCAAAACGAAACTCGGCGGCCAAGTCTCTGGATAATGAGCTCTTTTCACATGCAGAATTTGAGGACTGGGCTTCCGAAAATGTCATACGACTTCGCGTGGATAGTAATATCATCGAGGATGACGAGCGGCGGAAAGATAAAAAACAAAAGTACATCAACCAACTCCGCAAGCAATACAAGGTGATGGGTGCACCCGTTGTACTGATGCTTTCACCCAGTGGGTCAGAATTCGGCAAGTACAGAGGTTACAAGACAGGGGGATCTATCTTCTATTTTGGCCGATTGAAGTCGGCGTATCGCAATGCTCTGGCTGATTACGGCAACTGGCGCGAAGAATATGAAGCAAAAGGTTACAGGATTTGGCACGACAACAAAGGCCGGAAGGTTTTTGCCAAGCCAGTTTCTCTAAAGTCTGGCGTAATCACCCTCAAAAATCCTGAGGGGAAACGCTCAAAAACGAGCCTCAAAAAGCTTTCACCAGCTGACCAAACCTGGGTCGCCGACTATGTGAAAAAGCAAAAAAAATAGCGGTAGTTGTCTGAGTTTCACGGCTTGTGATAGTCAAAAATATAACGGTCTAACGATAAGTTCGACATCTTGTAGTCGCGGTTACTCTGTTGACCAAAGTCATTAGGGTTTGAAACGAGATAATACCACTTAAATAGTTATATTATCGGATTTATTGAATTGGAATACTGTCCAGTATGGGCAGGACACGTAAGAAAATCGATATATTATGAGAGGCTCCCAAGCTTCTACGGAAACTTAGAAACCTGGCTGGCAACGCGAGCGAATGATCGCTCTGAAATCAGTTTCAGCTGAAGAGTCGACTCAATCCACGGCTGATACGTTAGAAAGCAGTCAAGCTGCCGTTCAAGTATGGGTCAATAATTATAGAGCTGGGGGGCATTGAAGGCCTACTTGATAAACGCAAGGGCAATTGTCACAAAAGTAGACTAGTTCCAGCGATGGAAGCAGCCATGATCGAAGAACTCAAGAAAGGGCACTGGCGAACAGGCCGCGATGCTTGGAACTGGCTAAAAGAGAACTTCGACATCGGTGATTTAAAGGGAGCGACTATCTATAAATATCTGGGAAAGTGCGAAGGACGGTTCAAAGCGACTCGCCCCTATAACTCGAAGAAAAACCAAGCGGCCGAAGATGAGTTTCGAGTCACTCTTGCCGATAAGATGGAACATCTAACCATTGATTGAATAAAGAATGTGCGACTCTGGGTATACGACGAAAAGCGTTATAATTTTCACCTATTAACTCGAAAGATATGGTGCTTAAAGGGAGTTTGAACCGTCGCTCCATCTCGTCGTCGATACCTCAACGGCTATACTGCCACGCGCCATCTTTTGGGGTTGCCACTTTATGTTTGGGCATAATAACTTAACACGTAAAACGTAACACCACTATGCGCTGAAAGGAACTATCTCTACCTCAGAGCTCGTTCTAATTTAACAAATCTTGCCAGCCAATGTTACCGTCAAGACTCTTGATGGGAAATCTCTAGAAAAGCTTCTACACAGCAGAAAAAACAACCGTCTCGATCTCATTGTAAAAGTCGGCCTTATCGGCCAGGAATGTCGCCTTGTTGCCGTGAGATCCGACGATGAAATGGCAGTCAAACGCCGCCGCGCAAGAAGATAAAACAGCAAAAATAAACCGCGCCAAGCTGCCTTGATTCGCGACGGCTGGCACATCCTTCTCACGAATCTGTACGAGAATTACAGCTGTAATGGCCTGTTTGAAATATGCCGCCTGCGTTGGAATATTGAGGTGCGCTTCAAGGCGTGGAAACAAGCCGTCAACATGAAGTCCTTGTTTTTCCGCGCCAGCAACTTCCATCATCAAGAAGCTCTCATCTACGCTGCGCTGATCTTCCAGCTCATCACCCTCAACGTTGCGGCTAATATTGACCTGCGTGGCAGGTCATTGAGCCTAGAAAACGCCTCCAAAGATATAGCCAAATCCATTAAGCTTAACTTTACGCGCATGAGTGCCGACTATATAACTACACGTTACACGACAATTTTCAGGTCAAGAACCTGCCCACCATTGAGGGCGTAACCACGGTACTTGTCGAGTAGCTAGTAGTAAGTAGCTAGCATTTGAATAATGACTGCGCATTTGTGAATCTGCACTCAAGGTAGATATCATTGGATAGCAATCAGCACCTTGCAACCAGTCGGGCACTAGGGGGTTTTCATGCTAGCCACTCGCTACTACCTACTGGCTACTACATAGAGACGCCGTAAGCGCTCTTGTACGCCGGGCTGGAGCACAGCTTAAAAATTGTCGTGTAGTGTGATATAACTATTGAAATGGTATAAGCTACCTTCCGAGGTGTGATATGACAGGCTCAGCCAATTTCAAGTGTCCGCGTAAAGACAGAAAACCCCACTGCCAGAGATGTAGCGAGTGGGATTTTGAAAGAATGAGTGGTGATTTATTTAGTCACGTTTCGCGATTTTATCGAGCACGCCAGTGATGAAGCGTGAGGACTCGTTGGAGCCGAAGCGACGAGAAATCTCGATGCATTCATTGATCGTGACGGGCACGGGGATTTCTTCTCTCAGAAGAATCTCGTAGGTGCCTAAGCGAAGTATAGCGCGGTCAACAGGATCAATTCGCTCTGGCTTGTAGTTCTCAACCACTGATTCGATGGTTTCATCGAGCTCAGGCTTCTTATTCAGAATTGTGCTAGCGAGTGCGTCCACTTCTTTGCGGAACCCTTGCATCTTTTCAGCAGTGTCATGGATATGCTTGATGTCTGGGTGATCGGCAAAGTCTTCAGGTTTCTGAACCATGACAATGCGATCTGAAACCCTTTGCAGGCCGTTGATCAAAGACTTAACAGCGTCGAGGCGCTTGTTGATGAACGGGAAGTCCTGAAGTTGGAACTCCCATCGTTTGCGAGACTCTGTGAGTTGCGTGTTGAGTGTGAAAATGTCTTTGATGGATGAATCGAGCTCAGAATCCGGAGTTTCGACACCAGGTTTGTAAAGGCGTTGGACGCGATCGATGTTCGCTTGCCATTTGCTTTCGAGCTTGAGTATTTCATTGAAAGCAGTCTTGAGCTTCTCCGCGTCTGGATCTGCACTGATGGTGGCGAGAGTCTCTTTGCTTCGGTCAACGAACTTGATGTGACGGGCTTCACGGCCTTGGTTTAGGTGCAAAAGAGCCTTGGCTGAAGCTTTGATCAGTTTGTTGCTGTCAGATTCAAGAGCAAGTTCCCAGAATGTGTCAGAAAGATTTTCGGCGGCTGCTCCACCTTCTAAATCTGAACAATAAAGGAACTGGATGGCGGATTCTCGGATGGCGCGTCTACTATGCATTACTGGGATAAGATCGTGTTGATTTCTTTTTTTTATCTTGGTGAAGGCCAAGTGCGGAGAACAATTCAATCATCGTGTGCGCTGAGCGTGCTGCTTCGCGACCGCGGTTGAGTTGAGACCCGATGCATCGTGCGTAGGCTTGCTTCTCGTCATCTACAAGAAGAACTTCATGAATCACTGGAATTTTTGTGTCGCACGCCAATTGTTGGAGGCTGGTGGTGACTGATTCTGCCACGAGATCGCCGTGTTGGGTCTTGCCTCGGATGATGAGACCTAGAGCAATGAGCACGACGGGAGTGTCCTCAGCGTGGAGCAGGGCAGAGCTGACAACAGGGATTTCAAAGGCTCCAGGGACGCGAGCCACGCTGACGGTAGCTTGAGGGAGGATATTGCTGAGTTCATCAGTGGTATTCTCAACCAAGGCATCGGTAAACTCGGAATTATAGGTCGAAGCGACGATGCAAATATGCGCTTTTGCCTGCGAAACGTGACGTGGTCTAGATGGAAGTGCCGTTGACATGCACTATTGGTAGGCGATAGCCCTCTAGATTGTCAATCTACGTATGAGAAATTTGAAGAGGAAAATTATGCAAGACGAGTTGAAAATGAAGTTGTGAGGTCCTTGCGGGGCACAGTGATTCTATGGGAATGAGTTCTGTATGACTGTGGTGCGAGGAAAAGGACTTGATTTGTCGGCGAAATCTTTATACCTCCCTCAGCACGCCTCGCCACTTGGCATACCAGCTGTGGCAGCTGTCGAGGCTCACTATTTATTATGAAATTAGCGAGCTTATTGACTAATGACCAAGTGATCCTCGACATGAAAGCCGAGGAACACTGGCCAGCGATTGTAGAACTAGTAGAGTATCTAGACCGTCATGAATTCCTCAAGGGCGAGAGCAAAGATGACGTTCTCGAAGTCCTGCACGCACGCGAAGATCAGATTAGTACTGGTATTGGCAGTGGTGTGGCGATCCCGCACGCATTTTCTGATAAGCTTGACCACGTGGTCGCTGTGTTCGGTCGTTCTAAAAAGGGAATCGATTTTGAAGCTCTCGACAATGCACCTGTCAATTTCGTCTTATTGTTCGTAGTTCCTAAAAAGGATTACCACATGCACCTGCAGACTCTGGCTGCCATTGCTAAACTCTTTAATAACTGTGAAGTGCGCCAGCAATTGGCCAACGCGGAGACGCGCGAAGAGGTGATCGATATTCTTGGTTCACGTCCGTCGCGTACTCATTGCGAACGCTAACCGCATCAAACACCCACTTTCATTATAGCGATAGCTAAGGCTGTCGCTTTTTTACTTTTTGTTTATGAACACACTTTTGGAAATATTAGAATCACGCTTGTTCACGGCATTGTCCAAGGCTGGAATCGAACTGCCAGCGGGCTTTCCTGTCAAGATTTTCGCTGCGGCTGACGTACGCCATGGCGACTACCAAGCAAATACTGCAATGGCATTGGCCAAGCGGCTGAAAATGAATCCCCGCGAGCTCGCTACTCAGGTGGTGGACGCGCTCGAGGTCGATGACCTCGCTGAGCTTGAGATCGCTGGACCTGGGTTTATTAATTTCCGTATCAAACCAGAAGCGTGGAGCCAGAAGGTTGGCCAGCTGATCAATGACCGGCGC
>CAXMPP010000045.1:273-13820 GCA_964195395.1 uncultured Thermodesulfobacteriota bacterium | reverse complement strand
GATCGCGACCCATGAGCCATGTTCCTTTTTGTTGACTTGATGGATTTTAGTCACTTTGAAGCCGGGTAGGGCTTGGATATTTTCAGAGATCTTTGGCTTTTCCTGGGTATCTTCCAGCTCCAGCATAAGCATGTCCTTGAACTAGATTTTCATTGCTGGACCCTGGTGCAGCTGGAGGGCAAGTAGACCTTTTAGTGAGAATTTATTTTCCTGATTATCGACGACCTGAATCGTTTTGTGGCCATTAATTTCATGCGTGAGTGTGTGGCCATCTGCGACAATCCGGTAGCTGTTCCATTTTTTCAATTTAAGGGACTCTTGTGCGAGCTGTGCAGACTGAGTGAATGGAGTTTTCTTGGTTTTTTCGCCAGTTTTCGAAATCGTGACATGCTCACCGCGTTTCGCTACAATCCCTCTGCCGTCTTGATCGTAAAGAATTCCGCTGTAGTTTTTACCGGTTTCCATGTCTGCCTGATAGCCTTTGATTTGGAAGGCATCTTTGTCTTTCCATTGGCTGCGGTACTGGATACCAGAGTTGCCAGCTTCACTCATGAATCGGAATGAAAAGGTGAGTTCAAAATTTGAAAACTCCAGTTTGTTATAGGTGAGGTAAGTGGTCTTTTTACAGGGATTGGCGGTGGTAGATTCACCCGTGATGGTTCCGTCTTCGACTTTCCAGAAGGCCTTGTCGCCAGTCCAGCCCTTAAGCGATTTGCCATCGAATAGGCTAATCGAATCAGCCTGCAGGGTGGTCGAGCTGATGGCTCCCGTGAATGCCAGGAGAAGGCATTTATTTATCGTTGTCATGATTTTTTTTTAAATGCTTTAGGTGGAAAATAGTGAGTGATCAATCCGCCATCAGTACTTCGAGGGTGGGGGCGATGGAGTCGGCCCAGACTTGGTATTGAGACTTATTTGGGTGGAGCAGGTCAGCCATGACAGTTCTGCTGAGCTTGCCATCTTTAGCGAGGAACTTATCGTTGATGTTAAGATAAAAGACGCGCTTGTTGTCTGCGTAGTCTTTGATGATTGCGTTGGTTCCATCGGTTAGTTGACGCAGGGGATCGTCACTGGTGGCTCCACGTGGGAAGATTCCAAGTAGCAGGACTTTGGCCTGTGGTTGCTTTTTTTGGACAGATTCAAGAATGGCTTTGATGCCAGCCGCAGTCTTAGTGGATTCCTCTTTGCGGTGCCCAGTGTTGTTGGTGCCGATCATGATGACGATGGCTTTAGGCTTGATACCGTCTAGCTCACCATGATCGAGACGCCAGAGGACATGCTCGGTGCGGTCTCCTGAGAAACCGAGGTTGAGGGCATTGTATGACGCATAGTTTTCCTTCCAGGTGGCTTTTCCTTTGTTATCCCAAGCGTGGGTGATGGAGTCACCTAGAAAGACTATTTGCACGTCACCGAGAGCTTCCTTTTCTTTCAATTTTTCCTCATGGCGCGGCATCCACCATTTAACCGCCCACTTTGCAGTCTGAGCGACAGGGGTGGTCGAGAGCTTAGCGTCTTCTTTAGCCAGAGCTGGGCTGATGAGTAATGCGAGAGTGAGCAATAGGTATTTCATGATGGTAATAGTAGAAAGAATACTCAACCGCATGGCTCACTATTTCACAATGTGTAAAATAAGTGTCATAGGAGCGCCAAGCCTCAGCAGTTGGCAACTGCCTGAGCTGAGGTAATCTAGCCGTTGCAGTTGCCGAGCTGGGGCTCAGCGCTCCCGCTAGAAGTTATCCTTCAATAGGGTGCGTCTTGACTAGCTCGGCAGCGGTGTGCTGGGTTACGGCGTAGAGCAGGATGTTTTGGGCGCTGGCGAAGAAGTTTTGTGTCGCGTGATCGGCCTTGTCGTAGTCGGAACTTAGAGAGAAGAGTTCGCGGACTTTTTGGTAGAAGCGTTTCTCCGAGGCGCGGATGTCGCGGATGCGATTTAGCATCTCGTCGAAGTGGTCTGGGCGGCCGTCAGGGTTTTTCAGTCGTTCGTCATCCATCGCGAAACCTTTGATGAGATATTCCTTGAGCACTGTGCTCGCCCAGCGACGAAATTGCACACCACGAGGGGAGCGGACGCGGTAGCCGACGGCGAGGATGGCATCGAGATTATAGAGGGTCAGAGGACGCTGGACCTCGCGGTTACCTTCGATTTGAACTACCGAGGATTCCTCGGTAGTTGCCTCGCGCACGAGTTCAGCTTCCTCAAATATATTCTTGAGGTGGAGCCCTATGTTGTCTTGGCTGACAGCAAATAAATCAGCCATTTTCCGTTGACTAAGCCAGACAGTGCCTTGCTCAGCACGCAGCTGGATTTGGCTTTTGCCGTCTTCAGAGGTGTAGAGAATGAACTCGCTCATGGTTATAAATGTAGTGTGTTCCCTAGAACACGTCAATACGGTACACAGCTTACCCTTGAAGGCTGTGTTGAGGAGGGAGGATTTGAGGGGTTTTAGGCGGGTGAGTTGGGTGTTGTTAGTCTTACTCCATCCACTTCGCTAGAGCCATCTCTAGGGAGTCGGATTTGCGGACGAGGAAGGAATCTGAGGCGGCGAGGGTGGCGCGGTCGCCCATGGAGTTCTGGATGTGGATCAGGACGTTGGTCTTGCCGGGGTTTGACTGGAGAATTCCTTTGATCTCGTGAAGGTCTTTTTCGTCGTGCTTGGATGTCCAGAGGGTGATGTTGAGCGCCTTTTTATCGGCACCTGTGACACGTTTTCCTGCTAAGCCTTCGATCTTTGAGCCTGTAACACGGCGTGATTCTGGGTTGCGGTCGTCTTCTTGGATGTTAGCGAATAGGCGGATGACGCTGCCGGGTTCTAGCAAACCTTCTTCGCGTGCTGGAGTGTAGGTCTCGCTCCAGGCTAAGACCTCGCGGGTGCCGGTGAAATCTTCGAGGTGGATGACGCCGAAGGGTTTACCTGCCTTGGTAACCTTGTGTTCGATGTGTTTGACCATGCCTGCGAGGCGGGGGCGCTTCTTGCGGTCAGAGAGGTCGAGTTCCTCGATGAGGCCGATGCGGGTGTACATGTCTGCGTCGATAATACCACGGTAGGCGTCTAGCGGGTGACCAGAGATGTAGAAACCGAGTAATTCTTTCTCAGTATCAAGCCGTTGCTCTTTCGGCCACTCCATTAGGATGCGTGGAGCATCATCTGGCTCAGGTGCTGAGCCAAAGTCGACGGTGTCGAAAAGTGAGACCTGGCCAGAGGCGCGGTCTTTATGGGCTGAAGAAGCAGAGGCAATCACGTTCTCGACTCTAGCATCTAGGCTAGAGCGGTTTTCTTTGGTCCAATCAAAGGCTCCCGCCTTGACGAGGTTCTCTAGAATGCGCTTGTTGACGGCCTTGGTGTCGAGTCTGTTAGAAAAATCTTCCATCGACTTGAATGGGCCATTCGCCTCACGGTCAGCAACGGCCACTTTCATAGCGCCTTCACCGACGTTCTTGATGGCGGAAAGTCCGTAACGGATCGCCATTTTGCCAGAAGCGAGCTTCTCTGGGCAAAAGCGGAGATTGGATTTATTGACGTCAGGTGGCAGCACCTCGATCTTCATGTTGTGGCACTCTGCGATGAAGACGGCAATTTTTTCAGTGTTGTTGATCTCGTTAGAGAGCAAGCCGCAAAGGAATTCGACGGGGAAGTTAGCCTTGAGGTAGGCAGTCCAGTAGGAAATGTGGCCGTAGCAAGCGGAGTGGGATTTGTTGAAACCATAACCCGCGAAACCAGCGATCTTGTCGAAAATCTTGTTGGCTGTTGTTTTATCAATTTGGTTGGTTTCAGCAGCACCTTTGATGAAAATTTCTCGCTGTTTCGCCATCTCTGACGGCTTCTTTTTACCCATCGCACGACGTAGAATATCCGCACCACCGAGTGAGTAACCCGCGAGCACTTTTGCCGCATTCTGTACCTGCTCCTGATAGATCATCACGCCATAGGTGTCGCCACAGATGGTCTCTAGCAAAGGATGTTCGTAATCGACTTTGGTGATGCCCTTTTTCACCGAGATCATCTCGTCGATGTATTGCATGGCGCCCGGACGATAAACGGCCAAAAGGTCAATCACGTCTTCGATCTTGTCGATTCCGTACTTCTTACAGGTATCGACCATGCCGCCAGATTCCAGCTGGAACACACCCATGGTTTCACCACGGTTGAGCAGGGCGAGGGCTGGCACGTCGTCGAGTGGGACTTTTCCAATCACGAAGTCAGGTGTGTGCGGCGTGATGTGATCTACTGCATCCTGAATGACTGTGAGGTTCTTTAGCCCGAGGAAATCCATCTTGAGTAGACCGATCTCAGTGATCGCACCCATGTCCGCCTGTGAGACAACTTCGCCTTCTTTCGCACGGGCGAGTGGCACGTGGCGGTCGAGATCGCCGTCACCGATAACCACACCCGCGGCGTGGACACCGGTGTTACGCTTGAGACCTTCTAACTTGATGGCGTATTTCCAGAGTTCTTGGTAGGTGCTAGAGGCGGCAATGGCATCACGGAGCTCTTCCTTGAGGTCGTATTCGCCTTGGAGTTTAACTCCGGGGGCAGTCTCGATCATTTTGGCGATCTGAGCTGCATCGCCAAAGGAAATACCCATCACACGGGCAACATCGCGTAACACAGATTTAGCGCCTAGCGTACCGTAAGTGATGATGTGGCAAACGCATCGCTCACCGTACTTTTTACGCACGTAATCGATAACCTCTGGTCGGCGGGTTTGACAGAAGTCAATATCGACATCGGGTGGTGAGACTCGCTCAGGGTTGAGGAATCGTTCGAAGAGTAGACCAAAGCGCATCGGGCAGATATCGGTTATCTGCATGGCGTAGGCGACCAGTGAACCGGCAGCTGAACCACGACCAGGGCCGACAGGAATTGCCTGGTTGAGTGCCCAAACAATGAAGTCGGCTGTGATCAAGAAATAGGATGCGAAGCCGAGGCTGTTGATGATTTCGGTCTCGTACTCGAGGCGTTCGTTGAGGATTTTCCAGACACCGGCGACGTCGGTGTCATAGACGCCACAGAGTTCTTGGATCTTTTCCTCAGGGTAGCGCATCTGCACACCTTCCTTACAAACTCGCTTGAAATATTCTTCACGCGGGCTGCCGTCTGGCGCCTCGAACTGCGGATACTTGTCCGAGCTCGTTGGGTCTAGCACCAGTTCAAGGTTACACTTCTCAGCAATCTCTAATGTGTTGTCACAAGCTCCCGGGACGTCCTTGAAGAGCTCGCGCATTTCGGCAGGGGACTTGAAGTAGACTTGGTCCGAGTAGCTCTTGCGGTTTTCATCAAGAATAAGACAGCTCTCACCGATACAGATAAGTACGTCGTGGGCTTCGTGCTCGTCTTGTTTGAGAAAGTGGACGTCATTGGTGGCGACGACTTTGAGATCAAATTCCTCTGCGAGCTGGCGCAGTGAAGCGATGGTGGCTGGCTGGGTCTCGAGCGCGTGGTCCATCAGCTCGATGTAAAAATCGTCTGCACCGAAAATGTCTTTGAGCTCGGCGACTTGAGCACGCGCTTGCTCCATGTCATTTTTCTCTAACCATTCGTGGATTGGGCCTTCATCATCGCCTGAGAGACAGATGAGGCCCTCGGAAAATTCACGCAATGTTTCTCGGTCGACGCGAGGTTCGCCAAAGTAGTCACCATCGAGGTGGCCTCGTGAAACAAGCTTGGTGAGGTTATCCCAGCCGATTTTACTCTTGGCTAGGAGAGTGAGGTGAGTCGAGCGCTTGCGACCGGGGATGTCTTTCTTAGAACTGAGTGAAGCGGGAGCGAGGTAGACTTCGCAACCCAGAATCGGCTTGATTCCTTCGCCCGTCATTTTTTGGTAGAACTCAACGGTTCCAAAGAGGTTGCCGTGATCGGTCATAGCGACCGAGTTCATTCCATTGTCTTTGACTGCTCCTGCAAGCTCTTTGATGCGGACGATGGAGTCTTTTACGGAGTATTCTGTGTGGACGTGAAGATGAACGAATGAGTCTGACATAAGGCTCGCGCAGCTTGGAGAATAGCGGCTACGGATGCAATCAAAAGTGCGCTGGAATAGCAAAAATTAGACAAAGAAAAAAGCCCGCCGTTTTAAGGTGGGCTTGATTGGGGGGGATTTTTCTTATTGGGGGGATTTTTTCGGGGGGTATTTTTCACCTTGTCAGCTTCTTATTATACGGGGGGTAAATAGTGGGCCTCCTTAGTGTTTATAAATATGCACAATTATTTAAAGTGTTGCAAGTCAATTCTACTAAGTGATTTACGATAGAAGTTAGGATCTGTTAAAGACGTGGAGCGGAGAGCTTGTCGAGCAAGCGTTGGAGGATTTTTGCTCCCTCATGACTAATGCCATCATGTTCCCATTCGTTGGTGACCCATTGGTAGAAATTCGGGATGTGGAGGGCGGTTTCGCGTGAGAGTTCGATGGGTACGTACATGTCTTCGTAGTAGGATATTGCAGAGACTGGAACAGTATTGCTCGCGAGTTGTTCGAGATCGTAGAGCGGGCCCCAATCTGATTTCTGCGCGAGAATTTCTGCACATTCCTTGAGTGGTGCTAAATGGGCGAAGTCATCGAGCATGGTGGGTGAAATCATTTCTCCGGTGAAATGGAAGCGCTGCTTAGGGTCAACTTCTACCCATGGGAATTCGCTGCGAAGTCGTTCAGCGGCCCATTGAGTAGCGTAGCCTTCAGCGTAGATGGACTCATGGAGGATACAGAAAATTGGGTTGGTGTCGAAGGAGTGCATTTGTTCGACTTCCGATAGGAAGTCGTAGGCTATTTCAAGTCCGTTGGGGCCGTCGATGAACGCTTTCTCCACGAGGTAGTGAATGCGCTCGAATCCACCATCAGCTCCAAAGCAGAGGCCAAGTGCTTGAAAACGACGGGGGCTGAGACGCACTCCACTCGGGAGTATGACTTCGTTGTCGAGAAGGTGTTGGACGATGTCTTGGACACGTTTTTCGTCTTCTGGGTAGTGACGGTAGTAAGCATTATTTTTTTCTAACACTTTTTGATAAGTGAGGCGGTAATTGTCCTCAATGTGTCTTTTGACACAGGCGACTCCACCGGTAATGATGACACCGTCGAGCGAGTCCGGGAAGAAGGATAGGTAGGTTAGGAGACAGAATCCACCGTAAGACTGGCCCATGCCTTTCCATTTCTTACCGTCACCTAACAAAGTATGGCGAATAGCCTCAGCATCTTTCACGATGTTATCTGCGCGGAAGTGTGTGAGGTGATCGGCTTGCTCTTGTGGTGTGGCAAATTGAGCCAATGACTGTGGAAGAATGCGGGAGCTCAATCCTGTGCCACGTTGGTCGAGTAAAAGCAGTCTGTGTGTTTTTAAAACTTCGCCTATCCAGCCACCATGCGTGATTGGTCGGTTGGCTGGAAACCCTGGTCCACCTTGGAAGTAAACCATCCACGGCAGCTCAGCATTATCTGCTTGTTTGGTGTCTACTACTTCCCGGGCAAAGACTTCGATGGTGGGGGAGTCTGTTACTGTGTAATCGAGAGGGACCTCAAAGTAATGGTCCCGCAGTGACATGCCTTTGAAATTACGGTAGGCAGTGCTGCGGTGTGAGACGGCGGTGATCGACATGTCCCAGTCAAACCTCATAGCGGCCATGAGGGAATACGAAATGTCACCTTTTACCGATTTCTCATTCTCAGCTTAAAAAATTGGCCGAATGCGAGATCGATGACGGGGGAAAGAAAAACGCTCCGCAGGGTGAGTGCGGAGCGTTTGAAAAAGTTTTCCAGACTAGTTGTTGTCTGAGTCGTTATCGGAAGTCTCTTGGATGTCCGTGAGAGCTGCGATGAAATCTGCTAAAATATCGGCAGGCACCATGATGGTGTCGCGATTGCCACCGACATCTTCTGTGATTTTAACTACCTTGCCGCGCGCATTTTTTTTAAGGTCTATGTAAAATGTCTTACGATCAGCAATGATTTTTTCTGTGTGTAACAGGTCGTTGTTATTATTCTGCATTCTAGCCTCCTTATATTATAGTGTTTTATCCTCCCCTTGAGGATGGAGAGATTCTCCAATTTTCTACTGAGGTAAGTCAATGTAAATCAAATTGAAGTGGCATTAAATCCACCATCGACCACAATTTCTGAACCCGTGATAAAGCTTCCCGCTCCGTGAGAGGCGAGTAAAAGAGTGGCTCCAATGAGTTCATCTGGGTTTCCAAACCGTGAGCTCGGCGTCTTTCGAAGGATTTCTAACACGCGTGCATCATCGAGCATGGTGTTGCTCTGGGATGCTGGGAAAAATCCAGGAATGAGAGTGTTCACGCGGATGTCGTATTCTGCCCATTCTCTCGCAAGGTTGCGTGTGAGGTTGTGCAATGCTGCTTTGCTGGCAGAGTGGACGTACCTGTTAGATAGTGGCGTGAGGCCTGATATAGCGCCAATGTTGATGATGCTTGTGGGGCGATCGCGTTGTTTGAAGTAGTCGGCAAAAATCTGGCAGGTACGGAACGCTCCATTGAAGTTGACTTCGAAGATGTCGTGGATTTCGGCTTCTCCTATATGCTCAATAGGCGTGTCGTTGTTTATCCCAGCTCCATTGATAAGGATGTCGATGCGGCCAGAGCGCTCGCTGACAATATCCACGAGAGCTTCTATCGACCCGCGTTCTGTGACTTCCGCTTCTACGAAATATCCTTTCCCACCAGCAGACACGATAGCATCTAACTTTTCTTCAGCTTTACCCTCATCGCGTCCAGAGATGACGATTTCGCACCCTGCTTTTGCGAGTCCGATAGCAAGTTGACCGCAGAGTTCACCCGTGCCGCCAATGACGACGGCGACTTTATCTTTGAGGTTAAAGAGAGAATCGAGGTAGGACATAATGTACTTATCTAAGCGAGACTGGGTGAGGCTTCAGTTTCTTTAGAATCGATAGCTGACGCCGATACCAGCAAAGGGACCCGCGTCGATGTCAGATTTTTGGAGTTCATGATTGCTCATGTCTTCGACTTCAAGTTCACGGCCGAAGGAATAACCTATGTCGAGAGTTCCCCAGATGTTTTTATAGAGGCGATGTTCAGTGCGCAGAGCAAGGTTGATTCGGCTGACATTGACTGTGCGCTCAGGTCCTGCGTCGTCAGCTTCAACTTTCCATATAGGTGAGGAGAAGCGAACGCTAGTGCCGACAAACCAATCATCATTGATGCTGTAAGAAACTCCTGCAACTGGTCCGAGGATATAGGCCTCTACATCAGTACAAGGACGATAGATCAACTGGATAGCGGGAATGAAAAAATCTTCGCCGTAGTAGTGTGAATAATAGGCACCGACGAGGAAGCGAAAATCAGGATTAAAGACATAACCGACGCCCGCTCCTGCAGCTATGCCATCGTTGTTGCTAGCGTCAAAGTCACCATTCCAACTAGGCATGACAAAGGCGCCAGAAATCCAGTCATCACCGTGTTCCTTGAGGATAGCTATAGGCAGGCTTAACGAGTGTAGTGTGCTGTCTGGTACTAATGATGTGGCTGAGCTGGTTTCAAATTTTGTCTGAGTGTAGTAAAAGAAACTGAGTAGGTGCCAGTCATTGTAATTGAGGGCTAAAACCGGGCCAAAGAGGGAGAACTCGTCAGACTCAATATCACCGTCGAGTGAATCAAAATCCGCAGAAAATTGCTTTTGGTATGAAGCAAATCCTACAGCGTAACCTGGGAGGTTCGTCGTAGTACTCTGGGAGCGGGTGAAGAACTCTAAGTGCGGAGCTCCAAAAGAGAGACCTTCGGGTGCTGGACTAGATTCTGTAGTGGTTAGATCAGTGACTGATCCCGCTACTAGTGACGAACTGGTGATAGATGCAGCCGCAAGGCTGGTGAGTAGGGCTTTGAGCATGATTTTATGAGCTGGCTAAAGAATCTAGTAGTTAGATTCTTTGGTAATATGCCGCAAAGACCAGAGGTGTGTCAATCACACAAGCGAGCAATGCCTTAGCCTAATTCCCATAAAGGTCTTTGATCTCGGCGTCGCTGAGTTTTCTTTCCCAAATTGCAATATTGTCAATTGTGACGGGTGAAGCGTGAAGAGACCTCTCGTTAGAGTCACAGCCAATATAGATGAATGGGTTTTTGTTGATCTCATTGATCTCCCCGTTGGATGAAGTTCCTACTTTTTTACCATCAAGATAGATTGTGATTTCCTCGGAAGACCGAGAGCAGGCCATGGTGACCATATTCCATGCGCTGCCGATGATGGTGGCTTTTTCTGGTGTCCAGGCGTGATTTTCTGAGCCATTCTCGGTTTCACTTTCACCCCATGGTTGATTACTGATAGCGGCGAGATCTTGGTCCGATGATTTACGAGGTCTGATCCAGAACGAGATGGTAAAGTCTGTTGAAGAATTTACCATTGAGCTGCCATCCAAAGAGAGGCGGAAGTAATGGGCCTTATCGAGAATGAGTCCTTTACCACTGCGACCATTTCTTGAGAAATATGGCCCCTCCTTGAGGGGTTCTAATTTGAGACGTTCATTATTTACCGCTGCTAATTGCGTCTCGTTGAAATCAATGTAAGCAAATAGTCCATCACGCGGAAGGCTGGCCATTTCAGCATTTTCAGCTCCCTTACTGCTCACATAGTTGGATTCGTAGTCATCGCCGTCACCTGTAAAGAAGATGATGCAAATAATGATGAGAACCACAGCTCCAATGCCAGCTAGAACCAGAGGATTTTTGAGTGTTTTTATTTTCTCAGCGTTGGCAGCTTTCTTTTGAGCTTCGACGACTGCCTGTTGAGCTGCAAAGGCATCTGCTGCTGAGACTGCCCCGGTGCCACCTGCGGCAACAGTTTGAGGTGTGGTGTAGATAGCCGAGGTGGCTTGAATTGGTACTGGGGCCGACTGGATTGGCTCTGGAAGGTGCCTGATTGCTTCCTCGTAGCTCTGGAAGCGGTCTTTAGGGTCGAGAGCCGTCAGTTTGGTGATCCACTGGGCCATCGCCTCGGGCACTCCCGAGTTGTAGTCAGTGATGAGTCCAAGGGGATCGGTCTTTTGGAGTTCGATTATTTCATCGAGTGGAGTCTCTATCCATGGATGTCCACCCGCGAGGGCGTGAAAAATGAGCTGACCAATGGCGTAAATCTGAGAGCGCTCGCTGGCTGGTTTGCCCTTGCCTTGTTCTGGAGAAATAAGATACGGAGCCCCCACGTAGTCGGAATTGTCATGCATCCGTTTGGAGACTTCAGCGAGACCGTAGTCAGTGATGGAGTAAAATTTCTTGCCACTAGGGCGGGTGATGAGACCGATGTGGTTGGCATCTAGTGCACCGTGGAAGTTTTCTGATGGCTTGGCAGCATCGTGGATCTCAAGCATTTGGTGAGCGAGCTCCCAAGCTTCATACTCACTCAATGGACCAGATTCGGCCAAGCGGGTGTTAAGGACAGTACTGTCTAGCAGTTGGCGAATAGTGTAAGGACCGTCGCCGTCTATACCGTGGGTGTAGATGATTGGTAGTCCAGGGTGAGACGCTGTGGCAAGCTCTGCCGAGGTGGCATGGAAAGCCTCTTTCCACTCTTCTTCATTACCTGAACTAGGAACGAGGTAGCGGAAAATTTGCACTTTGCGCTGAATCAGCGTATCTTCAGCTTCGTAAATATTACCGAAAGCGAGTTCTTCTAAGAGCAGGCCTACTTGATAGCGGTCGTCCATTGTTGTGGGTTTTTTTGAGGTATTTGAATTGGTGGAGGACAGAGGGGTTACGAAATCGTTAGCATTTAAGGAATGCTAAATAAAGCTTTATTAGCCCGATATTTCAAGAAAGAGAATAATGACTTATTCTGACATTTTTTGTAGCCTTACGCGTTAGATCTAGAAAGCTTAGACTCGCAAGATTAAGCATAGTTATAGGGGAGTTATAGGGGAGTTAGATTAGGGTACTTCAAGTAGTTAATTCTAGATACGACAAAAAGGGCTGATAGATCACTCTATCAGCCCTTTGTTTTGATGTGTTAGTGTGCAGGAATGGGCCGAGCTTGGGCTCGGAGTTCCGAGCTGCTGACTAGCCGAGTTTTTCCTTCGCAGCAGCGAGGAGGTCAGTGGCTTTGTCGCGCTGAGGAGCTGCGCCGCGTGCTTGGTCTGGCTTGCCGCCGCCTTTGCCGCCAGCGATCGGGCCGAGCTCTTGAATCAGTTTTCCAGCTTGGAGGCCAGCAGTGATAGCGTCGGGGCCACAGAAGGCACCGAGGTGGAGTCGGTTGCCATCGTCGACGATGAACATCGCCGCTTGAGTGAACTGCTGCTTTTTACAGCCATTCATTAGCTCTTGTAGAAGGTTAGCTGGACCTTCGACAATAGTGGCTAAGTTCCCAGTTGTTAGTTTCCAGTTGCTAGTTGATTGCTCGGCTAGCGCCTCGTTGAGCATCTTGTCAGCCATTGCTGCTGCAGCTCCGGCTTGTGCCTTCTTGAGTTTTTTGTCTGCAGCTGTGACGGTGTCACGCAGGCCTTGGATGTGCTTGAGTGAGTTGTTGAAGACGGTGTTCACCTGATCGAATGTGCCTTCAGCTAGCATTGCAGCCATGATTCGAGCTTCCTCTGGGTAGTGGATTTCCTCTGCATCTACAGCTTTGAAGCCAGCATTGAGGGTAGCGCGCTTTGCCCTGAGTTCATCTTCCTCGTTGGCATTTTTCTCAGCGACTCCACGTGCCCAATCGTAGGCTGCGACTCCGCAGGCTGCTTCGATTCGGCGAACGCCGGATGCGATGGCTCCTTCGGATTTGATTTTAAAGATGCCAATGTCGGATGTGCTGTCGATGTGCGTTCCACCACAGAGTTCCATGGCGTAGCCGTCGAGACCTAGCTCGTTGCCGCCAATCTGCACCACGCGAACCATCTCTCCGTACTTGTCGCCGAAGAATTGCATGATGTCCTTGCGGTTTTTGACGTCGGCATGTGGGACTTCGTTGTAGAAGACGCCGTCGCCAGATTCGATCTTCTCGTTCACCTTGTGCTCGATGTCAGCGATCTGCTGGGCTGTGAGCGCGCCAGAAGTGAAGTCGAAGCGGAGGCGATCAGTGGTGACCAAGGAGCCTTGCTGAGTCGCATCGGTAGATACAACTTCGTGTAGCGCCCAGTGGAGTAGGTGCGTCGCAGTGTGGTGTGACTCGATTCTACGGCGACGCTTGACGTCAATGGTTAGAGCGATTGTGTCACCAACAAGCAGAGCGGCAGACTTTGAAACCTCGTGAGCGACTGCTTGACCGATCTTCTGGACCGAGGAAACTTCGATTGCTTCACCGAACTCGCCATCATTGTAGGGTGTAAGAATTCCGAGGTCGCCGAGCTGGCCACCCATTTCAACATAGAATGGGGAACGGTCAGTGATGACGAGCAGGGACTCGTCGCCGCGGTGGATTTCTAGAATTTTTGCTTCGCTAGAGTCTTCGTCAAAGCCGGTGAACTCAGTCTCCACGTCGGAGGAAATATCGAGAGCGCGGACGATCGTCTTCTTTTGCGCAGCTTGGGAAAGCGTGCGAGCTTCGTCCATACGCTTCTCAAAGCCTTTCTTATCGAGCTCGAGCTTGCGTTCCTGGCAGAGCAACTC
>CAXMPP010000045.1:0-263 GCA_964195395.1 uncultured Thermodesulfobacteriota bacterium | reverse complement strand
GCAATCTTCCAACGTCGGAATGGCTAAACTAGTCGACGAAAATTACAAGTATAGCGAGTTCACCAAGCGCTTGCGTCGCTTCCACCTGGATCAAGTACTCAACGTAGAGATCGAAGGCGAAGTCGCCAGAAACGATTTTTGGCTTTTCTATAGAGTCAGTGCCGTCCATTGGCTTCCTCGCTTTCGACACAGGCTGTAACTGAGCTAATTTCTCCGGATCGTTTACCGTATCAACACCATCAGGAAGTCTGAAGGTGCGTGCT
>CAXMPP010000044.1:13721-13963 GCA_964195395.1 uncultured Thermodesulfobacteriota bacterium | reverse complement strand
ATGCCGTTGCTCCCAGTGGGGCGTGGAGATCCGGTAGGGATGAGCTGATTAGGTAACTCGGGTGCCAGGAATAGGGGCTTAGGTGCGCGTGCCTAAGTTTGCCAATAGACAAAGCTCCATACACTGAATCTGGTAAATCGAACAGTGCCGCTGAATCTGTTCCAGGGGCATCGGCAGCTGCCAATAATGGAAATTTTGCGTATTGGTCGTTTTTATTGAGAGTGGCTTGATCGTATGTCGAC
>CAXMPP010000044.1:0-13711 GCA_964195395.1 uncultured Thermodesulfobacteriota bacterium | reverse complement strand
AGTTGGGTGATCCAAGCTCCTGAGCTTCGAGAGTGCCAACTATTACTGCAAATTGAGGCTGGTGAGCGTGTGCAGATTTGTGGCCGGACATTCCAGTTGGCGATGGTTGTTGGGTTGTAGGCGACGTGGCTTGCATTGCTCCAAAATTTCTGACGGAGTGGAGGGTTATTCCCTTCGGTATATTCTTCATCGAACCAAAGAAGTTTGGAGCCAATTTGATGGAGTGACGGAGCGTCTTTATAGGGGTTATCTTTAAAGGATTGAAGCTTCCCAAATTGTTGGCCTGAAGCCTTGGAGCTATTGCCGAAGGAGGAACTGTAAAAATAAAATGGGTAAGTTCTAGCTCCTCCACTGCCGCCATTGATGAGCTGGAGCGTAGGGTGTTGTGGGCTAGAGGTGATTGATCTAGTTGATGAGTTGTTGGATCCATTGGAAGCTTTCAGAATGAAATCAAAATTGTCAGCAGCTACAACCCAGGGCTCATAATGAATGACTTCCTCCAGCCGGATTTCATCGAGAAAATAGTCAGTGATGCTTTTTGTTCTCTTCGTCTTCTTACCCACCTCTGGGAAGAAGTCATATTGATAGAATGGGGAGCGTTGCGTTTCGTGGTAGAAATGGGATCCACCTTGAGGTTCCTCAGCACTGAGGCGGTTTTGGGAAATGTTGTCTGATGAGTATTTTTGGATAGATACTCCTCCTGAAGATACTCCATTCTGGATTTTTGGTGAAAATACCAAGCATGATCCAGCGGGGAATTTGGTTTTTTCTATAACAAATGCTAGATATCGTGAATGTGGAAAGAGTCCGGGTGTGGAGTCCTTGTTGTCCGTGTCCGAGGCACCGCACTGGAATCTTAATTTTCCGTCCCATGCTAGTAGAGATTCCTCCTCTGGAAAGTTTTTGATAAGGCGAGCGCGTTCGTCCTCGAATGCACCATCTGAACTAGATAACTGGAAGTGAAAATTCCCACCAGACCAGAAGAAGTTAGGCATCAATACGAGCATTTCTGGAGATTCTAATTCGACGTTATACGGGTTCCATAAGCAGACTCTAGGGATTAGATTGGTTCGGATACGGTTTTCTTTAGAGTTGTTTGTTAGACTGAAGTAAAAGTGGAATCGGGCATCAGTCATGACAGGTTGTAGCTTTGGATAGTCGCGATGCCAATGTGTCGACTTGAAGGTGTAGCCATCGTTCTGCTCACCGCGCCAGTATTGCGCAGGTCTTTTGCGTAAGGATGAAGGGGGGGCTGAGGTGTCGACTACGATTGTCCCTTTCTGAAGCCCTGGAGAGTACTTCAATTGCCCCCAGTAACGTAGAGCATCGAAGTTTGGTCCATGCGTTAAATGGCGAGTTCCTGGAATAATAGGGTAGCTGCTTTCAAAAGGGAAATCGGCAGTGCTCGCACTTGGCGGTTTGAAACTTAAACTAGGCTGAGCTGGATGGCCAAAGAGCAGGGGAGTGAGATCCTTCTTTATCCCTCCCAAGATTGGATCTGTGAATAAACCCGAACTATCATCAGTGAAATGGTTGAAATGTGAGGCTAATGACTTGGCTGTAGCTTTGGAGTCGTCACTAAAGAGTGCCGCACTCGCGTAGCTTAAAACTGCTGACTCTTTAGATTGTAAGCCATTTTCTAGTGAATCAAATTCACGATGAACTCCATTTTTGCTATGTTTAGTAGTTGAGTATCCTGTCAGGTTACTCCGTTGAGATGCCGCCAGTTGGGTTTGTGATGGAAGATGTTTAGGGGGCTTAGTGATCGTAGCTTTCTGGCTATTATCGATTACAGCCCAAGCATAGGCACCACTTCCTGAATTCAGATTAAGTGCTATTTTTTGAACTGCTAGTTTTTCACGGTTGAATTTGGCTGGGTCATTTTCGGCGAATTCGGATCCGAGTGTTCCTTTTCCTACGAGTGTAATGGAGTTCTCGTCTGTAAGCTGAAATTGATGGGCTTGAGAATTATCTCCTCTGAAGCTGGCTAGCCAGGTTAGCCGTAGTTCGTCTCTCCATTGATTGTTTTTATAGAGGTCGTTAGAAAACCGCAAATCAACATAACGATCACGTGCACTATAGGTGAGAGCAGTCGTAGAGTCATCGACATCTTTCCCCACAAGGTGGAGGCCAGAATCTGTTGTATTTCTCCAAACTCCCAATAAATGAGGGTTTTGGACATCATCTATTTCGGGGGTAGAAGGGATTGCATCCAGTATAGAAGCATTCGCTGTGATTCTTTGATCTGGACCAGCGTACTTTTGAAGCTCGCCCAGAGCAATTCCCAACGCCATACGAGCATTTGCTCTAGCCTGCTGCTGGTGAAACCATTGCTTCGAGTGTCTTTTTTCTACATTAGCTAGTGAGATGATTGCTAAGCAAATCAAAGCCATGAAGGATAGTAGTGATAAGCTGGAAATTAGCGCAAATCCATACCTAGTGGTGGAATCGCGTATCGAATAAAAACGTACAAACATAGGAGTATTTCACACATGAAAGAAAGTGAATTATGTTAGGTATACGTTAGATTTATATTTATGTCACTTATTTTCAAAGGAATGTGAAAATATATTCTCGTTAGTAGTTGTTCCGTCGAGGATTCTATCGACCAGTGCAATCGGGGGGGGGGAGCCGAGCTCGTATTGGTCGAGCCAACAACGGCACGACTATTAGCTGTGACAAGATGATTCTCTAATGAGTGGATAATTGTCGTTTATGATTGCTGAGTTGAAGACTGGAATTATGCTAGCTGAGACCTTATGGAAAACCGATTTTACACAGCCTTTGATACCGAGAGACTGATTGCTGAAACTCCTCGAGATGATTTTCGGTCGACATTTCAAATCGACAGAGATCGAGTTTTACACACTCCTTCCTTTCGTCGGTTACAAAGTAAGACTCAGGTGTTTTGGAGCGGTGAATACGACTTCTATAGGACACGATTGACGCATTCACTGGAGGTCGCACAGATTGGTCGCTCGATTTGTCAGTTTCTTAAAAAGAAGTCAGATTTACTGTCGGAAGATTTTTATATTGATGGTGACTTAGTAGAAGCGATCTGTTTGTCGCATGACTTAGGCCATCCGCCCTACGGCCACGCTGGGGAAATGGCGCTCAACAAATTGATGGGTAAATGTGGAGGATTTGAAGGCAATGCTCAGACATTACGGTTACTCACAGAGCGTATATTTTCCTCTAAAAAGACTGGAATGAACCCTTCTAGGGCATTTCTCGATGGTGTGCTCAAATACAAGACACTTTGGTCCGAGCTGAAATCTGTCAATGGTGGTGAGCTTCCGAAGAATCATTTTATTTACGATCAACAAGTGCAGTACATAGACTGGGTGTTAGAGGGGCGAGATTTCCCTCTTGAACTCTCCCCAGGGAAGGCTCGAGATGGTTTCAAATCCATAGAGTGCCAAATCATGGATTGGGCCGATGATGTCGCCTATTCCTTGAACGACTTAGCTGACAGCGTGCGTGCTGGTTTCTTAACTATCGAAAAAATAGAGAGGTGGGCTGATAGTCGACAAGTCTCACGTGAGGTTGGCTCAGCTGTGGGTGATTTATTGTCGGCCATTCGTGGAGGTATGATTGAGCCGATGGTTGGGCGCAGAATTGGAATCTATTTACAAGCAGTTTCGTTAGAGGAGAGTATCAACTTTATGAGCGGTACAACTAATCGATACCATTATGACCTAGTGATCGAATCTAAGGTGAGGGCTGAGTCCGAGTTGTTCAAAAAAATGGCTTACGAAGTTGTGTTTTTGTCGCCTGAACTGAACCAATTAGAGTATAAAGGAAACCACATGTTAGAACGATTGTGGGGGTTGTTGAGTGAACGTTACCTTACGGGTGAAAAGTCTAGCTACAACTTATTGCCAGATGCTATTTCAGAAGAGCTAGATTCAGCTGAGTCACTAGAACTGAAGCAGCGGCTTTTATGCGATTTCATGGCAAGTATGACAGATGGTTCGACGAGCAGGCTCTATAAGCGTTTGTTCATCCCAGATTTTGGTTCAATTGGAGATTTAGTTTCTTAGTACGATGAATGAGCGTGTGATCAAGCAGCCTATAGAGGCTTTGAAAGAATACTTTGGCTTTGACGGTTTTCTGGACGGTCAAGAGGAGGTTGTGGAGCAAATTATGACTGGAAAAGATGGTCTTGTCGTGATGCCCACAGGAGGAGGAAAGTCGCTGTGTTATCAGTTGCCTGCACTCTGCTTTAAGGGAGTGAGTATCATTGTGAGTCCCTTGATCGCCTTGATGAAAGATCAGGTCGACGCTCTGGTGGCGAAAGGCATCCCAGCGACCATGATCAATTCTACGCTAGGTCTATCAGAGCAACGGGATAGGATTTCGCGTATGCGTGCCGGTGAGTACAAGCTGGTGTATGTTGCGCCTGAAAGGTTCAAAGTGGAGAGCTTTATTAGTGCTCTGTTGGACATAGATTTAGCTCTGTTTGCTGTAGATGAGGCGCATTGTTTAAGCCAATGGGGTCATGACTTTAGACCTGATTATATGCGTCTAGGTAAAGCTCTTGAGAGAATTGGCCGGCCACAATGTATAGCACTTACCGCTACGGCAACGCCAGTTGTTAGGATGGATATGCTTAAGGTGTTAGATCTCCGCTCACCCTTTGAAGTTGTGAGTGGGTTTGCTAGACCAAATTTATCACTGATGATCACATCAGTCTCAAAGCGTGAGCAAAAATATAAACGTATTCGCGAAATTGTGAAACGTTGGAAGACTGGCATTGTGTATTGTGCGACTCGAAAGCGTGTGGACGAGGTGGCTGAATTGCTACACGATTGGGGTGTGAGCTGCATCGCCTACCATGGTGGAATGAGCGATGATAAGCGTGAGGAAACTCAAAATATTTTCATTAAGAAAGAAGCGGACGTGGCAGTGGCAACGAATGCCTTTGGTATGGGAATTGACAGGTCCGATGTGAGGTTTGTCATCCATTTTGAAGTTCCAGGGAGTGTCGAGGCATACTACCAAGAAGCCGGTCGAGCAGGCCGAGATGGTGAGGCTGCTATATGCGAATTGTTGTTCAACTACGCAGACACGCGAACACAAGAATTTTTTATTGAGGGAGTGAATCCTAGCTATGCTACTATATGTAACGTCTATCAACATCTGCAGAATCAAGCAAACGTGGATTTTGAGGTGCATGAAACATTAGATCAAATCAAACAGGGGGCTGATGTGAAAAATGGTATGGCTGTTGGAAGTGCTATTGGGGCCTTGATGCGGCATGGGCTAGTCGAGCGGTTCGATGTGGCTGGTTCTCGGGCAAGAGGAACTCGACTGCTGAAACCTGAAGTTCTAACAAGCAAGATTGAGATTGATCGAGGTGCACTGGAAGAAAAAGAGCGGCGCGATAGTGCGAAGTTAGGTGCGATGATTGAGCTTTGTTATGCCAGGGTCTGTCGGCAGCAGTGGATCATGGAATACTTTGGTGAAGCTGATGCAGCTGTCTGTGGCAGTTGTGATGTGTGCCGAAGTAAGTTCGGTAATAACGCAAACGAGGGCTCAGATGCTGAGATTCTTATTATGAGAAAAGCTCTGAGTGGGGTGGCTCGCATGAGCAGAAAAGTGGGTGGAAAGTGGCAAGGGCGATTTGGACGAGGGCGGATTGTCCAGATGCTTGTGGGCAGTAAATCTCAGGAGGTGAAAAAAAATAGGCTCGATACCCTGAGCACCTACGGGTTGCTCAAAAAGGAAGGAACGGCTTATCTGAACGAATTGTTTCATGCGATGCATGATGCGGGCTTAATTTTCACACAAAAGGGGGAATACCCGCTCGTTAGCATTGCGGCTAGGGGGGAGTTAGTCATGTTGGGTAAGACCACTTGTTCGCTAGTCTGGCCCAATTCGAGTAAAAATAAGATTATTGAGGAATCAGATGAATCCTTGGTTCTCGAGGAGGTGGGCTTTGACCCAGCGCTCTATGAACGGCTAGAGCAAGTGAGGTTCGAGATCGCTAAATCCCAGAATATTCCAGCCTACGCAGTGTTCCCAAATAAGACTCTGGAGGCATTTACCAGACTGAGGCCAAAGTCCATGAAGGCTGGGCGCACAATTCGGGGAGTGGGTGAAGCCAAAGCGGACCAATACCTAGCTCAATTTATCGCGGTGATTCAGACATACGGTTAGCTTAATCGTCGGCACAGGTTGAGGATGGAGATATTTTGTGTGCACGTAGAATTTTTTCGTAAGTTTTGTCGACTTTCATTTGTCGAAGCACAATGTTGAAACTTGCGATGATTTGTTTGTGGTAATTCAGTTAGTTGTTCATCATTTTGATCTCCTGGGCCTTTAGCGTGTGTGGATTTTCTAAATCGAGTACGATATGGGAGAGTGCTATCTTGCTCAATTGAAGAGCGAGTCACCTGGTGGATGTTAAACTTTTCTTATCACTAGAACACTTACGTCATCAACGATGTCTCCACCGCTGGAGTGTGAAACTATTTTTCTGAAGATTGAGTCGGCTATCTCTTGCGGACTCAGCTTCAGGTTTTCTTGAACCCATTGAATGATGTCTTTTCTCTCGAGTATTTCGCCTTCGTGGTTCTCAACTTCCACCAGTCCGTCGGAGTAGAGGAATAGTGTGTCGCCAGAATAGAGAGGTAGGGAATGTTCGATGTAGGACTTTTCATTGAGAAGTTCAGAAGGTAGCAGGCCAAGAGCTGGTCCACCTTTGTCAAATACCTCTGCAGTTCCATCGTTACGGTATAAAATGGCGGGTTCTCGGGCTGCTTTTACATACCGCATCGAATTAGATTCAGCGTCGATGATTGTGTGGAAGGTACTCGCAAATCGACCTTCAGGAAAGAGGTTATGGAGCCTGAGGTTGATTTCATAAAATGCTTTTGCGATGGATTTCGTGGATATGTCTAAGCATTCGACCAGTTGAGTGTGAAAGATGGAGGCGAGTAATGAGGAGGAAACTCCATGACCAGACATCTCAGAAAAAGTGACTCCTAGGCACTGCTGATTAGGACAGGTGTCAAAATGAATGTAGTCCCCACCAATAGAAGGCGAGGGCTTGGTGAGAAAGCCAATCTCGAAGCCTTTGAGGTCGGGAGCTTTTGTTGGAAGAAATGCCTGATGGGATCTCTGTGCAATATGAAGGTCTTTGGCCTGACATCGTTTGTAGTCACTGAGTGAATTCATTGCCTGGATGGCAGCAGTGACGTCTGTCGATACTCCGATCACTCCCACAATGCTGTCACCTTCTCTCATCGGAGAATACCAAGTTTCAAAGGATCTAGCCTCTGTTGTCCGAATCTCACTGAAACTCTCACCTTTGAGTGCTCTTTGGAAATCACCGATGTTAGTCGGCATGTCTCTGTGTACTTCTTCGATTGATTTACCTATGATGTTTTGGGGCTTTTCGTTAAGTTTATTGAGTCCCATCCCTTCACAGACTGTAAAATTCCCTTGGCGGTCTAAAGAGAACGCAATAAGAGGAGAGGCTGAGACAACAGTCTGCAGTCGTTCACGGTTTTCACTGAGATCGAGTTCTATTAGTTTTTGATGTTCCTTGTTAGATCGTCCAACTCTTACGAGAGTGATACTGGAAATTATCAAAAGGAGAGTGAGGCAAAGGTAAATGTATGTGTAGATATTAGAGTTTTCTCTAATCGTTGTGATGCTGCCTATCTGTTGGTTTCGATAGTAGATTGGCCTGGTATTCTCAATGTTTTTTATGAGTCCGGTAGATCTGAAAAAATCGCGAACCTCTCCAGGTTTTGGAGAGCTTTTATATTCTACAAAATGTGAGCCATCTGGGTGAGTAACGCAGATAGAGATGAATTTACCTTCGGTGGCAATGACTGCTGCGTACTCTTGAGCCGTTTCTTCATCGATATTCCATAAATAACTAGAGAAGAGCTCACCGTAGTGTTCTGTATCGTGCTCAGCTGAATAGGTAGAGCTGCTTTCATGAATGAGGATATAGACTCCAAATGCGATGAGAGTGACTGTGCTTAGTAAGCAGAGAAACTTTACATGATTGCTCGTAGTTTGGGTGTTCATGGAGTTTTTGTTAGAGGTGGGAGTGGAGAACGGGGGTAGCATCATAAGTCTTTTACTCTATGAGGGACAGAAAAAATGACGTAAAGAATGAAGAAAGGTCTACAAGGGGTGTGGCTGTTAGTGAACAGCTTAGGACGTTAGTCTCAGTAAAAGGAGGCAGATGCGTCAAAAAAATGGACGAATGGAGTAGCCGTGGTATTTACGTTATGCCTTTTTACTACCCCAGCGCATACTTGGTCGCTCGATGAAGTAGTATGCTACAGAGCATCCCAATAATGTGAGGAGGATGAGAGCTGTAAGAGGTAGTAGATTGAAGGGCCAGTTGCCTTTCTGAATACCAAACACAGGAATGATGAAGTTGTAGTGGAGAAAGTAGAGGATAGCTCCGTGAAAGAGATAAATAGAATAGCACATACCACCTATGGTGGCGATCAGAGGCTGAGACAATATTGACTTTAGCAGGCGACCTCTGAGAATACAGGTAAACGCAAGGAGCAAGAGGTAGGCTAGCCAAGCATGTGATCCATTGATCTTGAGAGCGAAGGGAATGAAGAGCCAGGCTGCGATGCCTATGGCATCGAATATCAATGCGGAACCTTTAGAGCTAGGCTTGTCTTTCCAGAATTTGAGGTAGATATCACCTAGGAGGAGGCCTGCGAGAAAGAACTGGAGTTGGCCTAAGATCGTCCGCGACCATAAGCTACTAGGTAATTTATGGCCGAGAGAGTTTACGATGAAATAGATGACATAAATGCTAAGGAGCAGGATTAAATACCTGAGAAGAGTGGATCGAAGAGTGAACACTTTACATAGTAGTGGAGCGAGGAGATAGAATTGAATTTCAATCTCTAGTGTCCAAGAAACAAAGAGTAAGGGGTTTAGCGCGCCATTGTAGAATAAGCTATTGGAGTAGACCATTCCAGCTGCGTAGTGTGGTAAGCATTCTTGAAAACTGACCCCCTTACTGAGTTCAAAAAGTAATCCGAGAGTCAGCGCTATTAAATAGGGGAAACCAATCCGCACTATTCTACGTGAGTAGTAAGTCTTTAGGTTGACTGGCTTGCGTCCTTTAAGGAAATGACCAGCAAAGGGGAGAGCGAGGACGAATCCGCTGATAACAAAAAAGACCTGCACTCCGAACCAACCTTGTCCGATAGCGAAGTTAAGCCACTCCCAGCTTACCGGTGAACTGACCCCTTGGGGGATAGGATTTGCAAAATAGAGAATGTGGGCGTGATAGAGAAGCACAGCCATGATGGCGACGAAGCGGAGGCCGTCGATCTCAGGCATATAGTTGCCTGAGCTAGTCACGCGTGAAAACCGGGAGATCACGGTCTTCAATTTGGATGTTGCTGGTTTTTCTTGGTTCACTGCACTTTGGGAATTTTGGCAGATGCTATAGGGGATCTGAGAGCCGTCCAGTGTGGATACATGAAATTTATTTGGGGTGAGAGTTGAGCTCAGTTTTTGATTCAGCCGAAGTATTAAAGTTTTCCAAACAGCAAACTTAGGGTAGAGGTGGAGCGTGAAAAATGACGCAGTAGGAACATCGGTGATTGAAGCCTGCTTGAAGGCTGGAGTTCGGGAATATGTGGTTTGTGCCGGCGCTAGAAATCTCAGTCTAGTAGAGGCTCTAGTAAGTAGCGAGGATGCGGTGATCTGGTCACATTTTGAAGAACGCTCAGCTGGCTTTTTCGGGTTGGGGAGAACTATGGACTCACGTGAGCCGTGCGCTATTATTACAACTTCAGGCACGGCGGTGGCAGAGCTTTTACCAGCTTTGGTTGAAAGCTATTACCAAGGCCGACCACTCGTTGTGATTACTGCTGATAGGCCAGTGGAGTACCGTGGTACTGGAGCGCCGCAGTCGATTGAGCAGGTTGGTATTTTTTCTAGCTATGTGGGGGGATGTGTTGATGTTGCAGAAGCTGGAGTGGAGATGTTTAAAGGGTGGAGTGGGAATTTACCATGGCACATCAATGTTTGTCTTGAAGAGGAGGAAATAGCTCGACCCGTGCAGGTGAATTTGGCTCCATTCGAGAGCAAACGAGAAAATTTTGATGTGAGCCAGTTGGTTCATTTCTTTGCGAATTACTGGAAGGGTCTGGTTGTTTGTGTCGGTGGCCTGGAGCCAGAAGATCGCGAAGAGGTATTTAGCTTTTTGAAAGAGGTGAAGTTGCCAGTGATCGCCGATGCAACGTCTGGCCTCAGAGAGTTACTGGGACCTCTTTTGGTAGCTGATCCAGAGCGACTCTTGAGCGAAACCTCACCACAATCAGTTCTTCGCTTAGGTGAGGTGCCAGTTGGCAGATTCTGGCGTGATTTAGAAACACTGGCAGACGTGGATGTTTTCTCGATTACACGGACAGGCTTCTCAGGCTTAGCTCGTGAGAGCAATGTGATTCACGGCGAAGTGGGACGCGTACTCAGAGGTTTAGGTGAGATCGGAGAACTGGGAGATGCGCTGGACATCTTGCAGCATAGTCGTAGCCGTTGGGGACAGATCGATCAATTGCTTGAGATGTACCCAGATAGTGAACCTGGCATGGTGCGGATGCTGTCTATTTATTCTACTGTGGCGGATAGCATTTATCTTGGAAATAGCCTTCCGATCCGTGAGTGGGGGCAGTTTGCGCAACGCGATTACCCCACAGAAAATGTGCGTGCTAACCGTGGAGCCAACGGTATTGATGGGCAGTTGTCGACCTGGATAGGTCTGACTCATGGGCTAGATGACGCTTGGTGTGTTGTCGGGGATCTTACCGCGCTCTATGATCTGTCTGGACCATCTCTACTCGATGGCTGTGAGGCAAGTGGGCGGGTGATTGTTGTTATCAACAATGGCGGTGGTAGAATATTTGAACGTTTACCAAGAGTGAAGAATATGTCTGAGCCAACTCAGAAAATTGTGGCAAATACGCATGATTTCCAATTCAAAAATTGGGCGGCAATGTGGAACATGGATTATCAGAAATTCACCAGTACTGATGCTATTGAGATCGAGCCAACTGAAAAGGCGTCAGTGATTGAATTAGTTCCTTGTGCCAAGCAAACTGAGGCATTCTGGGATGCCTACGCTAAATTGACCTTCTAAAAATGAGAAGTATCAAAAATAGCAGCAAAGAGAGTGCTCAAGTCGCTCGTGCCATTTTACACGACCGACAAGCCCGGCGTAAAATGATGATGAGGATACTACTATTCCTCGTGGGAATGGTGGCATTGGGTACTTGGCTTATAGATGGCTTCCTAGCAAACAGCGTATGGTTATTTTGTACCTATTGGGGAGCTATATCTCTAGGTGCACTCTTTCTAATCCTCTTTTGTATCTATGATATATTGAAGGTTATGCAGGAGCGATAAGAGGGGAAAAGACCCTGAATAAGTTCATAGCGTCATAGAATTTCATATTTTTGAAATAAAACTGATAATATTACGTAATAGTAAAAGATAGAGTAAATTATAAATTTTTCGCTGGTCATTCAGTAGCTGAACGTGCACAAATGCACTGATGCAAGATGTAACCGACAGAGATGAACCACTCGCTTTGACTGGTCGTCGTCGTTTCCTCGGTGTGTTAGGTGCCTTCACTGGTACTTGTGTAATGTCGCTACAAAGCGCAAAGGCCGCCTTTTTCTACAGCACAAAGCCTGTTGCGGGCATTCCTCAATCTTGGGTTGATCAAAAGGGAAAAGATGTACTCCGCTATGCCAATTACATCAAAGGCTTACGTTTGAAGAATGTGACACCTTATATGGTGCTGCATCCGCATTTTAAAACCCGAGGTCGAACAAGGAATAGTCTGCCGCCTCGTTATATGTGGAGCCGAATAGCTCCAACTTTGAGAGTAATTGACTCAATGGCTTCAAGCATGAGATCTCCCGTATCTGAACTTCTTTCTATTTACCGTAGCCCAAGCTATAACCGCGCTGTTCGTGGACGTAGCCGTTCACAACATCTGGAGAACCGAGCTGTTGATGTTCGATTCAAAGGGGTTTGGGCTTACACGGTCTCGAAGGTAGCACGAAGCATTCGATCACGGGGTAAATTTGCTGGTGGCGTAGGACGCTATAGCAGCTTTACGCACGTTGACACTCGTGGTCATAATGCTGACTGGTAATACGTAAAACCTGATTTAGCATAGCGCCCTATTGATTAAGTAGGTTACTGACCCATTCTAAATTGAGTTCACTCAAAAGGTCATTGGAGTACCTGTGGCTTGAAGTGTAGAGGAAGAGGAGAGCCCCTAGTACGAGGAGCAGAAAACTCTGAGCCCCATGTTTAGGCTTTATACATGCAAAGGCTAGATCACTGAGTACCGGCAAAAATACAGCTGGGATCATCCAGCGAGAGTCATATTGATTCATCCGGACCCTAGTCAGTATGAGTGAACTCAAAATGAAGAGGAGCGAAGTGATTAGTAGGCATTCTTGCCATAGCATAGGCTGAAACAGGATAAAGCACGCGGCTAGACAGCTGAGAACGACCAATGAAGTTATTTCGGTTGGAAAAGGGAGGGGCTCATCTTGAGTCACACGAATTTTTGCAGCTCTAGCCGCAGCGCGTTGTGCTCGTATGCGTTGAGAATTACGAAGGCTGATTTTCTTTTTTCTCTTGGGTCTGGGAGGCATGGATTCAGCCACTTGAAATTCTTCTTGGAACTCAGGAATTTGGATTGCTGGAGTCCATTCTCCAATCCGATGTTGGTAGATTGGATCGTTTGAACGAATAAATCCTTCAGCAATGAGTTCGCAAATCTTTGCGAACGGAACTGGGCCTTTACGCACGTCATTTATCGAAAAGTACCACATGTCTTGTGGACGAGCTTGATTGACGCGTTGGGACATAGGAACCATGTCCTTTGGTGGAGTAAAAGACGTCGTTTTTTTGCTCCGATCAAACTCTTCTTGCTGTTTCGCTGAGAGTTTTACATTAGATTTCGTGAGGGACGAAAGCGAATGCTGCATGCTATCATTTAAATTGCTGTCATGGGTAATTTCAGAAAGAGTTTCCAGAACTTCTACACCTTCGAGTTGCATCATAGCATCGAGCGATTCTCTACAACTTTGAGTACGAGCGTCTTGCTTATACTGAATGTGTGATTCCAGCCATTGGCAAAAGGAAGCTGGAAGATCGGGTAAAAGCTGCCTAATGGGGATGAAGTCATTGCGCATGTGCGACGCCATAATGACTACGGGGGATTCGCCAGTGAAGGGGTACTGTCCAGTAAGGGCGTAGTAAAAAAGGCAGCCAAGTGAGTAAATGTCTGAGGCCTCAGTGTTGATATTAGATTCGATGACTTCTGGAGCCATGAAGTGAATGGAGCCGACGATACGCTGAGTTCCACTCTTACTGCTCGAAGACTCATCCTGTGAAGGCGACATGCCAAAGTCTAGCACAGTGGTCTGGTAGTTTGAGTGATCCAACTCAGTGAGCATGATATTACTCGGCTTTAGATCGCAGTGTAAAATGCTATGTTCGTGCGCTGTTGCTATTGCACTAAGTAGTTGACTTGCGACAAAAAGAAATTGTTGCAGATTGAGAGGTGCTTTTTTGACAACGACATCTAGAGTATCTCCCTCGATAAGTTCCATGATGATGTCGCCCCCAGTTTCAGTCTCGATAACATCATATATAGAGACGATGTTAGGGTGTTTGAGTCCAGCTA
>CAXMPP010000043.1:0-14157 GCA_964195395.1 uncultured Thermodesulfobacteriota bacterium | reverse complement strand
ATAGGTGGATTTTTTTGTATTCATCATTGTCTCCATTTGAAGACCTCATCCGGCTCCCAAAACCTCTAGAGTTTCACACTCTTTTTCTTGGCTAACAACACTCTTTCACCGCGTGGTGTGAGGGTTATAGTGGAGCGGTGGATGCTTATGAGGAGACCAATAGTCACCATTGTAAACACAAGGTTCGTACCTCCGTAACTCACAAACGGGAGAGGCAGTCCAGTGTTAGGGAGTACGGCTGTTGTCACTCCTATATTCATCATCGCAGGAACTACGATAGAGCATGTCAGACCTGCGGCGAGCAGGCGGCCAAAGAGATCTGTACAGCGTGCCGCAATCGCAATGCCATAAGCTGCGATCAGGGCGAAGCAAAAGACCGTGCCTAGGGCAAACCACAAGCCGAGTTCCTCTCCCACCATCGGGAAAATAAAATCTGTATGAGCGAAGGGTAAATAGCCATGTTTCTCAGCACCATTCCCTAAGCCGAGCCCATCGACACCACCATTACCGAAAGCTAACAAGCCTCGCCATTGTTGGAAACCCGCATTGGCTTGATGGTAGGGGTCATCCAGATTCATGAATGCCGTGATACGACTCATCCTGTTCGGGTTAAAATACACAAAGGTAGACAAAGCCCCTAAGCCTGCAAGGCAAGAGCTCATCAGTAACCACCCGCGGGTGCCCGCAATATACATCAAGGCTATCCCCGCTGTAGCGAGTCCAGCTGACGTTCCCATGTCTTTCTCAAAGAAGATCAAGCCGATCAGAGCCCCAAGAATTGCCATAGGGTAGCAGAAGCCCTTGCGAAAGGTCTTCACCTCAGCCTGATGGTGGGCAAACCACGCGGCGAGCCCTAACATGAGGGCAATCTTTGCTGGCTCCGAAGGCTGAAAAGTAATCCCTGCGAGCTGAATCCAGCGGGTCTCACCATTGACCTCTTTCCCAATTCCTGGAATATAACAAAGCACTAACAAAAATAGAGCGAAGCCATAAATTGGCCACGCCCACTTTCGTAATTTCTTATAATCAGTGTAAGCTAACACTCCTGAGGCAATAAGACCTATGCCTAGAAAGCTAGCTTGCTTGATCAACAAGGAATATTCCTTTCCCTCTGCGATCCAGACACTCGTCGATGCCAGCATCACCAGACCTAACACCATGAGTAGGCAAGTGGCGACGCATACCATGATGGCATTGCGACTATCTACAGATCGTTCGAGGGCTGTGATCATTGGATTATTGAGCTGGGATTTTCAGTGTCACACCAGAGCGCAACTGACGCGCGTCACTCATCCCATTGAGCTGCATCAGAGCGTCTTGGCTCACTTTAAACTTATTAGAAATTCGCCAGACCGAATCGCCTGGTTGCACTTTGTATGTCTGAGATCCTGCCACTGGCTGAGCCATTGGCACGTCAGAGACTATCACCGCTTTCGGAGCTTTTCGCTCTGCTGTCGATGGCGACACCTTGACCACAGTGTTAGTGGCTGGAAGTGGTGGTCGATCTGAAACAGGAAGCGCCGCTACCACTGCTGGCGATGTCACCTTGATAGTCTCCGCAGGTAGGCTCAATGGTTTTCCTGCGAGAGGAATCGTATTATTATTCACCTTCCGAAGCTCCTTTACATCCACTTGGTGGCGTGCGGCAAAGGCTTCGTAAGTATCTCCTGCCAGCATAAACTCAGTCCTGAGGCCGGCATTGACGTTACTGAGGTCGACATTTGTCGCAGCCGCCTGCGTACTAGCTGAAGCTGGTATAATATCATCAAATTGTCCCTTATTCCACTTGATACCAATATAAATCACTCCAATTGCTACGAGGTGAAGCACTAGAATGATTGTGAGTGCACGGCCGATGCTCGCATTCGGCACATCGGAATCGAGCATGTTAGGGTTAGCTGAAGCACTGACTCGTTGTTTTCTACGAGAACTAGCAGTCACTTTAGCGTGGAGTTTACGGAAACCAGTTTTGGTTTGCCGCTTGGTCTGGAGTTTTTTGTCTTTCATGGTCTTTTTTTTGGGGTTGGGAGTGGTTGGGATGAAAATCATTTGAGATTATTGACGAGCATGCGGAAATGATCCCCGCGCGCTTCGTATCCTGCGAATTGATCGAAGGATGATGTTCCTGGCGAGAGCAACACAGCATCTCCTAGATGCGCGTGTTTCTGAGCTAGAGCCACAGCTTCGTCCAAGCTGGAAACTATCTCTGTAGGTACTACCTTTGAAAAAACGGATGCCAGCGATTGAGCAATCTCACCGAACACGATTGCTGAATGCACTTTCTCTTCTAGACGTGCTAACAGCTCATTGTATTCAAGGCCTTTTTCTTTTCCTCCTGCCAGCAAAACAACCGGTCGAGACTGCGAGCGCAATGCACTGTCGAGCGCGTGGAGGTTTGTCGCTTTAGAATCGTTGAGGTATTCCACTCCATCTAAGGTGCGGATAAGTTCGCAGCGATGCATCGGTGGCGCAAAGCCTCGGAGAGCCTCCGCTGCGATTTCGTAAGACACTCCTAGGGCATGACAAGCCGCCACAGCACTCATCACATTTTCAGCATTATGTAGACCACGCATGTGTGTCACGGAAAGGTCTAACACCGGCTGACCAGAGAAATAGATCTGATTCTCTACAAGATAGTAATCAGAACTCTGAGCTTCAGTGGTGAAGGTAAAACTAGCAGCAGAAAGCTCACCAAGGTCCTCACCTAACCTAACGACAACTGTGTCCCTAGAATCTTGGTTGATAAAGATATTCTTCTTTGCTTTAAAGTAATCTTCGAGGGCTATGTAGCGATCCATATGGTCAGCTGAGAAATTCAGCCAAATTGCCACATCAGCATGGAAATCCTTCACGGTCTCTAACTGAAAGGAACTAAGTTCTAGAGCGACAGAGTCTGGAACCGAGTCCATCATCAAAACTTCAGAGAATGGCACTCCATAATTACCACACGCCACACAGCTCAGTCCGCTGTGTTCCAGTATGCGTTGCACCAACTCAGTAGTCGTCGTTTTACCATTCGTTCCAGTGATCCCTACCACTTTACCTTCATAAAATCGTGCGGCTAACTCAGTCTCCCCAATCAGCTCACCAGCATTTTTGGCAAAGGATTTCACAAACGACCCTAAAGTTTCGATCCCCGGTGAAATAACTAACAAATCACAGCTAGTTTCTAGCCCTTGAGCATCGGTAGCACCTGCTACTCCAATAGCGAACTCAGGCCAGCCATCAAAATGTGCATTCGGGTTCGAGTCAAATACGCAAACCTCAGCACCCTTCGCCAAAGCAAGCGTCGCCGCAGCTCGGCCACTACGGCCAGCTCCAAGAACAACAACTTTTTTGCCTGTAAGGATCATATGATTTTGAGAGTGGCTAGGCCGACCATGGCGCAGAGAATGGAGATAATCCAAAAGCGGATAATGACTTGGCTTTCATGCCAGCCACGAAGCTCGAAGTGGTGGTGGATAGGAGCCATCGCGAAAACGCGCTTTTTACGCATTTTGAAGCTTCCGACCTGAATAATCACGGAGAGAGCCTCCATTACGAAAACCCATCCGATAATTACTAACAAGAGTTCCTGCTTGGTACAAATAGCCGCGGTCCCAATTGCGCCACCAATAGCAAGCGAACCCGTATCTCCCATGAAAACTTTTGCAGGATGACAATTGAACCAAAGGAAACCGAACGACGCTCCCACTAGAGCCATCATAACCACAGCTAGTTCACCTAACATCGGGTTGTACGCCATGTGCAGGTAGTCGAAACCTAGTACCATATGTCCACCTAGATAAGCCACCACAGCGTAGGCTAGACCTGTAGTGATCGTGCAACCGGCAGCTAGGCCATCGAGCCCATCAGTGAGATTCACGGCATTTGAGGCTCCAATGATGATGATTGCGAAGAAGGGAATAGCGAGATACCAAAGGTCAAACAGCGGAGCTTTAGCTAAGGGTACTGTTAGCTCACTTGAGCGCATAGCTTGAGCCTTACCGTCCACTTGAACCCAATATCCAGTAGCATCTTTCGGAGGGAAGCGGTCTTCATTGGCCTTGGTTGTAGCAACACCTTGATTTTCAACATTCTCAATAGTAGCACGCTTGGGCTCCTTTGCTGCGATCGTCCCAGCCACCTCTGGCTTAAAAAACAGGAAGCAACCAGCAACCAATGCGATTCCGAATTGCCATCCCAGCTTAGTCCGGGCGCTCACTCCGTCAGAGTTTTTCAATTTAACCTTGGTGTAATCGTCGATAAATCCAAGTAGTCCGAGACCTAACATTACGAACATGGTAACCGCAACAAAAGGATTCAGAGCCCTGCCGCAAAGCAATACAGCGACTAACACCGAGCCTAAAATCATCACGCCACCCATTGTCGGCGTCCCGGCCTTCGCTCCGTGAAGTTCGTGTAGCTTGTGTACCTCTGCCGCCGAGCGGATGGGCTGGCCTACTTTAAGAGAAATAAGTTTTCGAATCACCTTTGGTCCAAAGACTAACGAGATACTAAAAGTCAGCATGCAGGCTAATGCTGCACGTACCGTTAGATATTTCAGAAGATTCAAAAAACTGAATCTCTCTGCCCACTCAGCACCATCTTGGAGTGCTGCATACCACCATTCGTAAATTGCGTATAACATGATTAGTCCGTCGGAAAAGCTTTATGCATAACCCGCTCCATAGCGGCTGCGCGGCTACCTTTGAATAAGACCGCATCGCCGGTGACACAGGTCGACTGCAACCATTCGGCTGCAGCTTCTACAGTTTCAAAATGAACAGCGGATGCGCCAGATTGGGTAGCAGCCACTGAGATGGCTTTGGCTTCATCGCCGAGGGTCATTACCCCTAAACCACGCTCGGCAGCGAGTGAGCCAATCTCACGGCTCGCCTGATCTGCGTGTTTTCCCAGCTCAGCCATTCTCCCTAACACAATGTAGCGTTGGGCTGCAGCATCCACTTTTATTTCTGCGAGCGTCTCGATCGCAGCCATCATGGATTCTGGGTTAGCATTATATGTGTCATCAAAGACTGTCACTCCTGCGCACTGAAAAGCACGTAAACGACCGCTGGTAAGAATCGCTCTATTCAGTCCTGCTGCAATTTCAGAAACCGTCATCCCCAAAGTATGTCCTGCGCCTGCAGCTAACAAGGCATTGGCAATCATGTGACGCCCTACCACTTGTAGGTGCACTTTCTCGGACTCTTGACCATCAATCACGAGAAGAAACTCAGAGCCATTCTTATCCATTCGCAATTCTTCTGCGCGAACAGCTCCTCTACCATTTCCCACAATTATTCTGCGGGCTCTGGTATGATCCTGGAAGTAATCGGCATAGTCACATGCTGCGGAAACAATGAGCACACCATCAACTGGTAGAGCGCGAGCCAATGCTCCTTTTTCATCTGCGATCGCCTGCCTACTACCTAAAAACTCTATGTGAGCAGTGCCCACATTGGTGATAATGCCTATCCGTGGTTTTGCAATCTGACAGAGTGGTGCGATCTCCCCAGAATGGTTCATCCCCATCTCTAGCACACATACCTCATCGTCCTCCTCCGTAGAAAGCACCGTGAGGGGCAAGCCAATGTGATTATTGAAATTTCCTAGCGTTGCGTGCACTTTGAAGCGCTCACCTAGCACTGCCTTTGTGAAATCCTTAGTCGATGTCTTGCCGTTAGATCCAGTGATCGCTATGACTTCGATATCGAGCTCGCGGATATACCACGCGGCAAATGCTTGAAGAGCGTTCAGCGTGTCCTTCACCACGATAACTGCAGTGTCTCCAAAGCGAACACCTGCTGGAACACGCTCGACGACAATGGCGGAGGCTCCAGCAGCAACAGCCTTTTCTAAAAAGTTGTGTGCGTCAAAGTTCTCTCCGCTAAGAGCAAAAAACGCAGCTCCGACCCCTATCGTTCGTGTATCTGTGGACACTGAGGTCACGACACCAGCAGACTCTCCTGAATGGAGTCTACCGTGCACAGAATTTACGAGTTTTTGGATCGGGGTCGTTTTCATTGCTTATCTCTTGTCGTTGTTTGAATCGTTTCTTTTGTCATCAAAGCTCCGTCTCTCTCCGCGATCTCCACCACGGTCATCGCGCCGATCTCCACCTCTTGAATCTCGTCGGTCGTCACGGCGATCACCACCACGGGAATCTCGTCTATCACCGCCACGGTCATCACGACGTTCTCCGCCACGACCTCCACCACGTCTATCAGCTTGCTCACCTACGCGGCGCTCGCCGTATTTAGCTGGGCGTTGGTATTCAGGTCTTTCTCCCTCATTCCGATCGCGATTCTCGTCTGAGAACTTATCGCGCTTGAAGTCGCCTTTATCTTTACGGTCGAAATTGTCGTAGCTGCGCTCGCGCTCAGGCTTTTCCTCTTCCATCTCAACAATCTTATCCTTGAGTGCCCAACTAGAAACTTTGCGATCGTCAAAGAGAATCTTCTCGCCGGCCACTTCTTGATATCTTTCATGTCCTTTGCCAGCGATGAGAACAATGTCGCCAGTTGCTGCTACGTTGACTGCGGTGCGAATAGCCTCCTCACGGTCAGGCACGGGACGGTACGCTTTAGTCTTCATTCCAGCTTCGATCTCTTTAATGATCGCGTCTGGATCTTCGGAGCGTGGATTATCTGAAGTAATGAGGCAGAGATCACTCAGCTTGCTTGCCACCTCGCCCATCAATGGACGCTTGATTTGATCTCTATCACCACCACAACCAAATACTGTGATGAGCTTGTTCGGCCCCAAGTCTTTGAGAGTTTTACAAACATTCTCCAAAGCGTCTGGAGTGTGTGCATAATCAACGAATAAAGTGACACCGTCACGAGTGCCGACCAATTCCATACGACCTGGCACCTGTGGAGCCTCGGCGAGAGCTTTGACCGCATCACGCGGTTTGATCCCAGCAGCAGCAGCACCAGCGATGGCAGCTAAAGTATTGTATACATTGAAACGACCAATGAATGGTGTGCGGACAAGATAGGATTTCCCACGGTTATCTAACTGAAATTCTGTACCACGGACTTGCTGCTTAATTTTTGTGACTTTAAAATCACAATGTGCACCCATTCCGTAAGTGATGACCTTGACGTGATCACCGAGTTCTTTGACGAGTTTTTCACCATAGAGGTCATCGCTATTGATCACGGCAACTGGCTTCTTTTTGCCATCTTGCTGTGCGAGTCCTTCGAATAATGCTTTTTTTACCTCAAAGTAAGCAGCCATGGAACCATGGTAGTCGAGGTGGTCTTGTGAAAAATTAGTAAAGATTGCTGCATCAAACTGCACAGCAGCGGTGCGCTTTTGCTCGATACCGTGCGAACTCACTTCCATCGCGACTCCGCGACAACCGTTGGCAACCATTGCTCCGAGTTGCCCCTGAAGAATTTCTGCTGATGGTGTGGTGTGTGTAGCCTCTGAACGCTCAACTCCGTCGTCCACAGTGATTGTCCCCAGCAAACCTGCACGGGTCCAAGACTGCTTCATAATGTGCTGAAGCAAGAAAGTCGTTGTCGTCTTACCATTGGTACCAGTAACACCGACAGTTCTGAGCTTTGCAGATGGGTTATCCGCAAGAGCGCTAGCAATAGTTCCGAGCGCTAAACGTGTGTCGTTGCAATGGATCCAAACGATTTTTTCGTCAGCGTCTGCATCTGGTGCAGTCTCTGCAACAATAGCGACGGCGCCTTTTTTGATGGCTGATCCTATAAATTTATGGCCATCGGAGTCTTCACCGCGGATGGCGACAAACACCATGCCAGGTTTTACCTTGCGGCTATCAGCTGTCACGCCATTGGCGACATGATCGAGGTTCCCAGAGGCCACTGCCTTCGGAAGATGGGAAAGTAATTCACGTAAAATCATTTGTTTTTGGTAAGTTGTTCAGAGATTTCTTCCGTAGGAGTCAGGTGCATGTGCGCTGCAGTGCGCTCAGCAATCCGCTTCCAAATCGGTGCAGCTATGGAGCCGCCCCCGTGCTTTACTTTGGTTGTCTGTGGATCGTCAACAACAACCACACAAACAAATGCAGGATTTTCCGCTGGCAGCATCCCAGCGAAGGAAACTGTCGAGCGATCTTTGTCATACATCTTAGTTTTTACGTTCCACTTCCACGCAGTCCCGGTCTTCCCACCATTTGTGAAACCTTCTACCTTTGAGCGCCATGCTGTACCGTCTTTCCGAGTCACCGTTTTCAGAGCTTCACGCATTTGTCGGGATGTGTCCTCAGACAACACTCTGCGAATTATTTCTGGCTGATATTCTTCGATAAGTAAGCCTGAGTTAGTATCGATTTTTTTAACGATGCGTGGCTGCATCAGCTTTCCACCATTTGCGATCACGCAATAAGTATTTGCAATCTGTAGTGGTGTCACACTGACTCCGTAACCATAGGCCACCCGCGAGAAGTCCGTTGCATTCTGGGTGTTTTTCAACACGCCCTTACTTTCACCAGCAAGCTGAATATTCGTTTTTGATCCGAAACCAAAATCGGCAGCGTACTTGTAATACCTGTCCGCTCCAACCATTTTCGCCATCATGTAGGATCCGATGTTATTAGATTTCTGGAGCACCTTCCACACAGGGATAATCCCTTTAGGGTAAGAATCCCTTACTGCCATCGCTCTCCCGTCCTTGTAGTAGCCGTTGTGGCAATCAATTAGCGTATCAATGTTCACTAGACCTTCATTCATGGCTGCTGCTGCTGCTATCACCTTGAAAGTCGAGCCAGGCTCGTAAATAGCCTGGAGCGCAAAATTGAACCCATTAATGACTACCTTTTGGCGCAAGTTGAGGTTGTAATGCGGACGGCTCGCCATTCCTAAAATCTCACCCGTGTGGGGATTCATCATAACCACGCAGCCCTTCACTCCTTCAAATTCAGCCATACCGCGATCAAGCTCTTCTTCGCAGATTGCCTGGATTCCCATGTCTAGAGTCAACTGGACATTGAGTCCGTTGTTAGGTGGACGAAAACTTCCTTTATGCGCAGGCATCACATTGCCACGGATGTCGCGCATTTCTACCTCGTATCCATTGGTGCCTTCCATCCACTTATTCATCGAGGACTCCACTCCAGCCATTCCTTTACCGCTCCGACTGACGTAGCCAATCAAGTGCGAGGCCAACTCTGGAGCTGGGTACCAACGACGTTTTTCCTCACGAAAAAAGAACCCTTTGATACGGCGATCTTTAATCAAACGCTCTAAGCGAATAGCCAGTTCTGAAGGCAGACCTTGGTATACCACCCGCTCGCCACCCCGTTTACTCATTGGAATTTTGCTCTTTAGCTCCTCTTGGCTCAAACCTAGAGGGCGTGCTAGCTGGGCTATCGCGTAGTCAAAGTGCATGTCGACCAATGTCGCAGGATTATCGCTGTACTCATCGAGCAACTTGCGCACACGCTTATTTATTTTTGAGTTCTTCTGCTTAGCCGTCCAGGTTTTCCACTCTGGCTCTTTACGGAGCTGTGAGCAAGCAACCCCCTTAGCGACGTGTGACGCCTCCTTGAGATGCTGCACATCCACCACGACAGATTTAGAGATCACCGTACTTGCGATGATCTCTTCGTTGCGGTCGAGCAATACTCCGCGGTTGGCTTGGATGACCTCCTTTCGCCGATAGGAATTTCCAGCAGTTTCCGCGTAGCGGGCTCTATCGAAAACCTGCAGGTAAACCAAACGCCCAGACAATGCGCTCAGGCCCGAAATGAGCAAAAGGCAAAGGATGATACGCTGGGCGGATTTATCCATTCTTAGGGGGTAGTCTGGGCGATAGCTGTGGATGCTGATGTCACCACCTCGACGGCGGATGACGGGATTTGTTGAAGCTCGGAACCACGGTCAGCGAGCTCGGCACGGATCATGTGACGATTCAGTTTACGGTCGATTTTCACCTGAACCATTTTCATGGTCTCTTCGGCTTCTTCGATACGGTTCTGGGCGTCATCGATCTCACGCGCCACCACAACCTGGCGGTTCTTCATGACAGCATGTAGCACACCGCCAGTACCTAGCAGCGCGGTGATAATAAGAATCATCACTATGTGAAGTGATCCGAAATGGTTTGTTTGTGAACGTCTTTTATTCATGACAATAGATATAATTAGAGTTTTTCACCCACACGTAGCACGGCGCTACGCGAGCGAGGGTTGCGCTTCACCTCTTCAGCCGTTGCTTTGATCGGCTTGCGTGTGATGGCGTTAAATGAGTAATCAGGGTTTGGCCGTGGCTCAGGCCACTCGGGGCGGTCGACTTCTTTCATCGACGCATGCTTGAGGAAGCGTTTGACCATGCGGTCTTCGAGGCTGTGAAAGCTGATGACACAGAGACGTCCACCCGGAGTCAGCAGGTCACCGGCAGTTTCCAGTAATTTTTTGAGAGCACCGAGTTCATCATTCACCTCGATACGAAGTGCTTGAAAAACCTTGGTAGCTGGATGAATTTTCTTACCATAGCGCGGGATCAATTTCTCGATACTCGCAGCAAGCTGAGTTGTGGTTACGTAGGGTGTTTGCTGGCGCTGTTCGCAGATATATTTAGCTATCTTGCGGGATGCACGCTCTTCACCGTATTCCCAAATGACTCTCGCAATCTCCTGCTCGCTCCATTGATTCACAATGTCTGCAGCAGTTAGTGGTGAGCTAGGTCCCATGCGCATATCTAGAGGCCCTTCCCGCTGAAATGAAAACCCCCGCTCGTCACAGTCGAATTGCCACGATGATACACCTAGATCGACTAGCCAGCCATCTACCTTCTCGACTCCGCGTTCTCGCATTAGCTCGAGCGCATCGGCAAAGTTTCCGACCACAGGGTGGAACTTATCTCCAAATTTCTTCAAACGCTTAGCAGCATACTCGTGAGCTTGAGGGTCTCGGTCGATACCGTAGACATCGGCTCCGCATTCTAACATTCTGCCTGTATGACCACCGCCACCTAGAGTTCCGTCGACAAGCACCTTGCCAGGACCTGCTTGCATAGCTTGGACACATTCTTCTAGCAGCACAGTCTCATGGTAATGAGGAAGTTCCTCATCCTCAGAACCTCCACCACCGAGTGCGGGCTCCTTGGAGTAGAGACAAGTATCCTGAGAACAGGAAATCATGCGATTTCCTGCTTTGGCGTTGGCCTCGGCTGCATGGTAGGAAAGCTTCATTGCTTACTTGGTTTTGGAGAATGGTAAAGATCAGAAGATATCCATTTCAGCGTTGAGCTCAGCAATCTCAGCTTCCTCGCGAATACGCATTTCTTCATAGTTTCCGGGACTTATAATTTCGAAATATGCCCCTCTCCCGACGAGAGTGACTTGACCTTCCGGCTCGACATCTGGGTGGCTGCAGAGCGCCTTCGGCACTAGCAACTTCCCCTGTGGGTTCAGCTTTGTTTTCTGACAATCGGAATACAACTTACCGCTCATCATGCGCCGCTGGGCTGGAGTCCAGTCGCTTCGATTTTGAATCTCTTCTAAAATCGTCGCAAACTCCTGCTCAGTTAGAACTCGTAAAGTTGGTAATTTGTAGGCGTTGGAGCGCATCAATCGAAGCGTCCCACTCCCAGCAGTCACACGCCAATCCGACGGAACGGACACCCTGCACTTGGGGTCCATTTTGTGTTCGTACACCCCTTCTAGGGTATGTTCATACGTCGTCATAAAAGTATCTAATACATGTGAGCGCACTCTTATACACTTTGGTACACTTCAATGTCAAACGTCAAAACGTTAGGAACCCTAGCAGAGTGAATGATTTACATGAAAAACCACTAGAACCATTGAAGTTTCGATAGTTAGAAAACAAAACTAACAGTGAAATTATTTCTAACGCCACTCCCTGGAAACGAGAACGAAAAGATCCTGAAATCCGCCATATTCTAGGGATTTGAGCCAAATATCAACCGAAGTGTACTGGAGAAACCGCCTCAAAGCGTACCAGATCGAATAAACCGATCAATTACGCCTGCTGGATGTACCAGCGTACAGCCGCACTTACATTCTCAGAGATATTTGCCTGAGGTTTAGCGAATGGGGGGACGAACCATGGATACGCCCCGACGAGATCAGTGATCACTGCCACTTCTCCGTCACACGTTTTTTCACCGCAGCCGATCCCGATGGTTGGCACGGTGAGAGCATCAGTCAGTCGCCGAGCTGTATCAGCAACGACACTTTCTAAAACGATAGCAAAGACTCCCGCCTTTTCGAGAGCTCGGCAGCCATCGAGAATAGCTTCGAACTCCTCTTCGGATTTACCTTTTTTCTTGTAGCCTCCTTCTTCCAGAACGCGTTGGGGTAACATCCCCATGTGGCCAAAAACTGGAATACCCGCATCGACGATGGTCTTCACTTTATCAGCCTGCCGGACTCCGCCTTCAAGCTTCACTGCATCAGCTCCAGCATCGACTAACTTCTGAGCATTCTCAAGAGCCTGCGCAGGAGTGTCGTAGGAACGAATCGGGAGATCGCCAACGATCAAAGACTTCTGACTCCCTCTCGCCACCGCAGCCACATGGTGCAACATATGCTCCATCGTGACATGCGTAGTATCAGGATACCCCAGCACCACCATCCCCAAGGAATCTCCAACAAGCAACAAATCAACTCCAGCTTCATCGAGAAGCCTAGCAGTAGGATAGTCGTAAGCGGTAAGGCAAGCAATTCGCTGTCCACCTTTACGCGCCTGTATGACTGCTGCTTTGATTTGGCTATTATTCATCTTTAAAGTGGTTCCTACCAGACCGATTGCACCAAAGTAAGTGGCGGTTCATCTGAATCTAGGTAGTGATGATGTTCAGAGATCGTTGCGGTGTCTCCAGGTAAAATTAGATTGGGACGAATGTCATTGAGCGGCTGCAAAACAAAGCGCCTTTCTAATATTCTAGGGTGTGGGATGGTCAGTATCTCCTCCCCTATCACGCCACTTCCAAAGTAGAGAATATCGACATCGATCACCCTCGGAGAATTTTGCGCATACACCGCGTCACGGCCGAGACGAAACTCCACGCCTTGGGTCATACGCAGCAAATCATAAGGCTCACCAATATAGTCGATCTCGATGACTGTGTTAAAAAAATCAGGCGCACTGCTAGCGCAATCAACTGGTTGACTTTGATAGATCGGGGCCTGCAGATAGAGTGACTCAGGATCTACCAACCCGCGCAGCATGTCGCGCGCCACACGGATATTCGTGAGACGCTGACCGAGGTTTGCCCCCAATGCTATTCCTACGCGCGTAGCCATTCGTCCGCTCTAATTTGACACTTACTTCAAGCCTAGTACATCCTGCATATCGTAGAGACCAGGTGCACGGCCTTGGAGCCAGATCGCAGCACGTACAGCACCGCTAGAAAATGTCATCCGGCTCGAAGCCTTGTGAGTAAGCTCCAAACGCTCCCCCTCAGCAGCAAACCTCACGGTGTGGCCACCGACTACATCTCCGCCGCGAAGCGTGTGCATGCCAATTTCCTTCGCCGGACGAGGACCAATATTCCCCTCACGGCCATGAGTCACATCTTCTTTATAGCTGGTGTCAGTTTCTTCATTGAGAATTTCTAACAACCGACGGGCAGTACCAGAAGGTGAATCAATTTTATGCTTATGATGCATTTCGGTCACCTCGATATCAAAGCTATCATTGCCCAATATCTGAGCCGCCTTCTGAGTGAGAAAAAAGAGAGTATTCACACCGACTGAATAGTTAGCAGCAAACACGATAGGCAAAGTTTTGGACGCCTCAACGATACGCGCTTTCTCTTCATCACTGTGACCAGTTGTACCAATCACGAGTGGCACCTTATTTTCAAGCGCAGCATTGAGCACACTTTCAGTGAAATTATGCACGGTGAAATCGATCGCAGCATTCACACCCTCAAACGCTGTGAGCAGGTTCTCACCGTGGTCGTGGGTTTTTCCTACTGCTGCGTGAGAGTCAGCTTCAGCAGCCTCTACGAGAGCCTGCCCCATGCGGCCTGATCGGCCAAGAATTAGAAGGTTTGTCATAATGTGTAGGTCGTCGTCAGGTGAGACTAAATGAGGGAATACTTATTCAGAAGTGTCCGTACTTGTTCGAGCTTTTCTCCACCGAGCGGAAGCATCGGCAAACGAACTTCATCAGAACAATAGCCCATTAGAGCTGCTGCGGCCTTGATTGGCATAGGGTTAGTA
>CAXMPP010000042.1:0-14348 GCA_964195395.1 uncultured Thermodesulfobacteriota bacterium | reverse complement strand
CATTGCGCAACTTGTACAACACAGACGTAAAGCTGAAAAGCTTGTCAATTGTACAGAAATTATAAAACTTCCTACAGATTTTGGTGAGTTCGATTGTCACCTCTACGAGATAGATACCGATGACTCTCACCACCTCGCCCTCGTCCGCGGTGAAATTGACCCGACAAAACCAGTGATCGTACGGGTGCATTCAGAATGCCTCACTGGTGACGTTTTCATGTCCCGTCGTTGTGATTGTGGTGGCCAGCTCCACCAAGCACTTGAGCACATCGCCAAAGATGGTGGCGTTTTACTCTACCTGCGTCAAGAAGGCCGCGGCATTGGACTCCCTGCCAAAATCCACGCCTACAAGCTCCAAGAGCAAGGCTATGACACCGTCGAAGCAAACGAAAAGCTCGGCTACGGTGCCGACCTTCGTGACTACGGCATGGGTGCCCAAATCCTCCACGACCTTGGAGTACGCCACATTCGACTGCTCACTAATAACCCAAAAAAGATGGTGGGTCTTCAAGGCTACGGTCTCGATATCGTAGAACAACTTCCGATTCGCCAGACCTCTAACGAGCATAACGAAAAGTACCTTCAGACTAAAAAAGACCGCATGGACCACCTGCTCTAGTTTAAGTAGTAGCAAGTATTCAGTAGCGAGTGGCTAGTAGCTGCAAACTTGACCTTTCTTTCGTCTTCTTAATTCTTAATTTTCAACAAAATGTCTGCAAAAATCAAAGGAGCATGGGAGAAATCCATGCCAAAATCTCAGTTCGACTTCATGCGTGAAGTGCTCGCCGCCCCCAGCCCAATCGGCCTCGAAGCAGCCATGTCCTATGGAGTGCTCAAGCCCGCATTTGAAAAATTTATGCCTAAATCATGGGCAATCCACCAATTCAAAGGCAATGCAGGCATCGTAGTCGACACCCATCCTGGCCGTGACGATATGACCTCCGTGATGATCATCGGTCACGCCGACAAGATCCGACTTCAGGTACGCAAAATCGATACCGACGGCAAGATCTGGATCAACACCGATTCATTCCTCCCCTGCACCCTCGTTGGCTACGAAGTCACCCTTTTCTGCCAGGACCCTAAAAATCCAGGTAACTACCGCAGTATCGACGGCGGCACTATCGAGGCACTCGGAGCCATCCACTTTTCTGAGCCAGCTCAGCGCACAGGTGCCAAAGGCCTGAAGCCTGAAATGATGTATCTCGAACTCCAAATGCACGGAGAAGACTGCAAGAAACGCATCGAAGACCTCGGTATTCGCGCAGGCGACCCGATCATCCTCAACCGCCCAATCAAGCGCGGCTTCTCCGAAGATTCCTTCTACGGAGCCTACCTCGACAACGGTCTAGGTTGTTTCGTGGTTGCCGAAATCGCTAAGCTACTCGCTAAGTCACCACTCAAAAACATCCGCGTCCTCTACACCATTGCCACCCACGAAGAAATCGGGCGCTTTGGTGCCACAGCTATCGCAGGTGAGCTCAAGCCGGACATCCTCATCGGCTCAGACGTCAACCACGACTATGATGCCGCACCAGGAATGAGCGCCAAGCGCATGAATCCACTCACAATGGGTAAAGGCTTCTCCATCACCAAAGGCTCCATCACCAGCGAGCATCTCAACTCCATCATCGAAGAAGCATGCATGGCCGAGGGCGTCCCCTACCAAATGGACTTCTCTGGTCGCGACACAGGCACAGACGCGATGGCCGCAGCCCTCGCTGGATTCGACGCCGCAGCCACTTCTATCGGCTTCCCAATCCGCAACATGCACACGATCTCCGAGACTGGCCACACCGCCGACGTGCTAGCCGCCATTCATGGAATGATAGCTACCTTCCGCGCGATGGACAAAATGAATAGTGGTAAAGGCATCACCCGTGATGACCTCAAAAATGGCCACCCAAGATTAGACGCAGCAAAAGTTCTCTAAACTTTCAGTTAACACATTAAAAAAAATCCTGCTCGCTCACCGGTGTCAGTTTTTTTGCGTATAGAGCAGGTGGTGATCAAACCATTCTTAATAATGCCAAATATCTCAAAACTCAGTCATTGTCGCTTAGTCAAAATTGTATTACGTCCCGCACTCGATTTAATCTAATAGAGGAAAAACGCTCCTCTCGTAACGAGCTTTGCTGAAATTGGAAAGGATTTTAAGCAAAGCTCGCGTCAGTTGGCAGCAGGCTAAGAGCCATTGCTCTTGCTTGCTCACCTTCACCACCACCGAGCATCCGCACCAATTCATCGATGCGTTGCTCACCTTCAACTTGACGCAGTGTGGAGCGGGTTCTCCCGTCTTCGACTAATTTATCGACCACAAAATGCTCCGCAGCGACGGCAGCGACTTGTGGGAAGTGGGTGATGGAAATCACTTGATGCTTCTCGCCTAACACTGCCATTTTCTCACCCACTGCGCGGGCAATCTCACCGCCAACATTGGCATCGATCTCATCGAATACCATAAGCGGTGTGGCGTCTTGGTCTGCTAGCGCGCTCTTCACGGCTAACATCACGCGTGAAATCTCACCACTTGACGCGACTTGGCGCAGTGGCTTGAGAGGTTCACCAGGGTTAGGACCAAACTGAAAATCAACCGACTCTAGTCCACTCGTGCTTGGGGTTTCATTTTGTAGCACAGAGACTTCGAATGATGCCTGCTTGAATCCCAACTCTTTGATGTGTTTAGAAATTTCTTTCGCCAAGCGTGGTGCTGACTTTTTGCGCTTCGTACTGAGTTTAAGTCCAACGGATTCTAACTTCGCTTTGAGCTGCTCGGCCTCGGCTCGGAGTTGCTCGATCAATCCCCCACGGTTTTCAATGGCACTGAGACGTTCGCTCGCTCGTGTATGGTGAGAGCAAACATCCTCTAGGCTTGGTCCATACTTTCGCTTGAGAGTCTCAAAAGTGTTGATTCGTCCCTCCAAGGCCGATGCCTCGGCTGGATCTATCTCTAGGCTTTCAGTATAGTCCGCCATGCTTCGCTCTAGTTCTTGGAGCTCTACCAAGGCTGAATCTAGCCCACCCAACAACTCTACAGTTGCAGGGTCTAGGCGTTCTAACTCGCGCGCAAGCCGCTGAACCTCGCAGAGGCGCTCATTGACTTCGCGGCCCAAAATGCCAGCAATTTGTCCACTTCCCTCGACTAGTTTGGAGCTATTCGACGCTCGCTTATAGCGATCTTCGATCTCAGATTCTTCATCAGGACGAATGTCAGCTACATCGATTTCTTCTACCTGAAATCTTAGAAGGTCTATCTCTTGCTCGTTTGCCTGCTCGCTCTTTTGCAAGCTCTCTAATTCGGTAAGCTTGTTTCTCCATTCAGAATAGATCGAACGGTAAGCCTCACGCTCCTTTTGAGCGACAGCGTAGGCATCGAGCATAGAAAGTTGACGCTCTACTGAAAGTAGTGATTGGTGATCATGTGGCCCGTGAAGATCGACTAAATGATCACCCAAATTTTTAAGGACCGACAATGTTGCGGGTGAATTATTGACGAATTGCTTATTAGAGCTTTGCCCTATAACTCTTCGGATGAGCAATTGCTCGCCATCGCAGGGTTCCACGCCGGCATCTTCTAGTAGCCTATTTACCTCCTCTAGTTTATCTAGCTCGAACACAGCTTCCACAGTGCATGAGGATTCGCCCGTACGAATCATGCCTTTCACAGCGCGCTCGCCTAAAACCAATTTCAAAGCACCCACTATCACCGACTTACCAGCCCCAGTCTCACCAGTCACGCCGATGAGTCCTTTACCGAGCTGCCAAGTGAGCTGATCAACCAAAGCCAAATTCTTGATGGAAATATGAGTAAGCATGCGTTCTGTTTGAAATCTGCGTGAGTATGCAAGCCCCACACAACATAGCAACTGCACATCTCTGAGAAATCACTCTTTTCAATCGGCACTACTCACCTCTATGCTCAGAGCACATTGAAAACGACTCTCACTTTCCTCGGCACATCTACCTCGGTCGGCATTCCCGTCATCGGCTGTGATTGCCCCAGCTGCAGCTCAGACGATCCAAAAAACGATCGCATGCGCTCGTCGGTGCATATTCAGACAGCCACGCATTCTATCCTCGTAGACTCAGGGCCAGACCTCCGCCAGCAAGCACTTCGTCACAACTTACGCAAAGTGGATGCAGTGCTCTACACCCATTGCCACCTCGATCACACCGCAGGGTTTGATGAACTTCGCGCCTTTTGCTGGAGACGCGACTTGCCGCTGCCATTGTATTCTAGCCGAAGCTGTCTAGACGAACTTTCCAGAGTCTACGCATGGGCCTTTTCTTCTGAAAACATCTACAAAGGTTACATCAAACCTGCAGCCCATCCAGTAGCTGCGCCATTCATGCTAGGAGAAACGAAGGTTACGCCCCTACCCGTCCAACACGGCTCGGTCGAAACCATCGGCTTTCGTTTCGATCAAGCTGGACAGCCCTGCATCGCCTACATTCCTGATGCTAAATCGATCCCTGAGACCACTCTAGATCTGCTCGGTGGGCTCGACCACTTCATCATTGACGCCCTCCGACCAAGCCAACACCCCACTCACCTTTCACTCCCAGAAGCGATTGAGATCGCTCAGGTGGTCGGAGCGAAACAAACCTGGCTCACACATATTTCACACGAAACTGATTATTTGTTAGAAGAATCAAAATTACCTACTAATATAAAATTTGCTCACGACACTCTGATCCTTTCCTAAGTCTTTACACCCATTATGCTATCGCGAATATTCCTATTGCTCGTTGCCTTTAGTTCAATACTACAGGCAAAGCCCAGCATCGATCCGACTTCCGTCGTAATCCTCTATAACACCAACAATCCTGAATCGTCAAAGTTGGCATTGTACTACGCAAAACAGCGCTCTATACCGGATGAAAACATCGTTGGATTAAACACGCCAAACAAGGGGCACATTTCACGCGCTGAGTACATCTCTACAATTCAAGATCCTCTGCGCAGACACTTTGAGACAAACAGATGGTGGAAGTTAGGCAAAACCCAAGACGGATTCACCCTTCCAGTAGAAAACAAGAAACGCCTACTCGTCTGCATGTACGGCATGCCTTATGGTATTCGCAACCAAGCAATTCCAAAGGAGCAGTCGAAAAAAATGCACATCACTCAGCGCGCAAACTCCGCAGCTGTCGACTCCGAACTTGCGGTTTTTGGCATCCAAGACATCCCTATTCAGGGGCCTATTCCTAACAAGTACTTCAAGAGAAATTCTGAGTTTAGCACACTCAGAGAGCTCACACCTTACTTCATGGTTGGCCGTATCGATGGTCCGAGCTTCGCGACATCCAAGCGCTTGATCGATGATGCCATCGCCACTGAAAAACAAGGGCTTTGGGGAATGAGTTATCTCGATCTAGCCTTGAAGGGTGGATCCTACAAGATCGGTGACGACTGGATCAAAAAGATCGACGAACTTAACTGGCAAAAAGGCATCCCCACGACCATCGACAAGAATAAACAAACTTACCTCACCAATTACCCAATGCGGGATGTCAGCCTTTATTACGGTTGGTACACTGGTGCAGTCAATGGACCGTTCCTCAATCCTGATTTCAAATTCAAACGCGGCGCCGTAGCCATTCACCTACATTCATTTAGCGCGAGTGATCTGCGTAATAAAAAAGCAAAATGGGTAGGCCCCATTCTCAGCAAAGGCGCTGCTGCCACTGTAGGAAATGTCTACGAGCCCTACCTACAGATGACCCATCACTTCGATATTCTTCACGATCGATTGCTCGAAGGGTTCACTTTCATCGAAGCTGCCACCATGTCTATCCCAGTGCTTTCTTGGCAAAACTTGGCGATTGGCGATCCGCTTTATCAACCATTCAAACGACTCGATGGCTCAGGCGTGATAGAAGATCAAGACAAGCTCTATCGCTCGGTCAACCTCGCCTTTAGAGCATGGAAGTTCGATTCAGGTCGCATCATTGAGAAACTCACAACAGCTGCCATCCAGAAAAATGATGCACGCTATTATGAAATCCTCGGCCTCTGGCAACTCCATCGCGGTGATAGCAAACAGGCTGTTGGCCAATTCTACTCGGCGAAGAATAAGTACCAGACAAGTAGCGATAAAGTGCGTATCGCCCTTCACCTCGCAAATTTATATGTAGCGCAAAAGAATAAAAACCTGGCGATAGGTACTCTCCAGGATGCTCTCATAGGTCGGGAAAAGCATCCATCTGGCAAGCCGCTTAAAGCAATGCTGAACATCCTCAATCCCCCGCCACCACCAGCAGCAGAGCCCAGAAAAAAGCAAACATCTAAGAAGTAAGCCACACATGCAAAGTTACTCCCAACTATTGTTAGACGTCTACGGAAACCGCCTAGCCGAAGACCCACCGCTCGACCTCCCTGACGAAATGACTCTGCAGGCGATCTGGTTCAATGGGCTCTTTGGCCGCACATTCACCACCACCGACGGCAGGTCTGTTGTAGTCCGGCAATTTGGGTTTTGGAATCGCACCGCCGGCCCAGACTTTCTTCACACCGCTGTCGAGATCGATGGTGAAACCCACTCCGGCCCGCTTGAGCTAGACACCAATGCCAGCGACTGGGAAACTCACGGACACGATGTAAATCCCGCATTCAATGACGTCATTCTGCATGTCATTTTCCGCGACACCGACGCGCGACACTTTACCCGATCTGAAAACCACACAGACATCCCTAAAGTTGTCATCCCCGACTCACTGGTAAAGGAAGCTCTGCAACAAGCTAGACACACCACTGCCACCGCCAGCATTGGCAGATGCTATAAACCCTTAGAGCACATGTCTGCTGGCGCTATCGAGCAGGTCATGCTCGCCGCTGCAAAGCATCGTTGCGCACTCAAGGCGAAACGCCACCAGTTGGTGCACGATGCCCACGGTAAGGATCAAGCACTCTGGATAGCCCTCGCCGAGACTCTAGGCTACCGACCAAACAAGCAAGCGATGAGCCAGCTCGCGCAACGCATGCCTATCCACTACCTGCGTCAGCACGCGGAGCTCGCCTACCCACTACTTTTTGGCATTGCCGGATTTCTCCATCCAGACATCCATGAGCAAGCACCACTCGATTCACAGCAATGGCTAGAGGGCCTCTGGAAAACCTGGTGGAAACACCGTGGCGAACACGAACTCAGCGAAGAGAGATCTATCCAATGGACGCGCACGGGCATCCGTCCGATCAATCACCCCCAGCGACGGCTCGCCGCACTAGGATACATCGCCCAACACTGGCCAAGCTTCCGTAAACTTTCTAGCCAAACGGATAGTCTCATCAACTGGTTAGAAAAGCTCGACGACCCATTCTGGAGCCACCACTACACGCTCACCTCAAAACGCAGTGACAAGCAACTTGCTCTAATAGGTAAGGACAGGATCCGTGATTTACTAATCAACCACCTGCTGCCGCTACGCATTATTCAAAATGACGCGACAGCTTGGAACCACTACCTCCAGCTCCCAGCTCCCGCCGTCAGCGAGTCGATCAACCGCGTCAGCACTCGCCTCTTCGGACAACGGCACGATAAAAAAGAATTCCTCAAAAAGGCTTGGCAACACCAAGCCCTGCTCCAGATCTATAGAGATTTTTGTCTTGAAGATACCAGCGACTGCGACACATGCCCGTTCCCTGAGCAACTAGAACAACTCTCGCTCTAGCAAACTCTTAAAAGGCACGGGACATTCAGTTACTCACTCTCTGCCTTAGCAGCTAGTTTCTTACGCTTCTTCAATACGTTTTCGTTGATGGCATAGCCAAGAGCTATGAAAATGATTACAGCCTCGAGGCTGTAGAACGCCCAGATCGCTTTGAGTCCATCACCAGCAGTGAAGCCGTAGTTGTGGAGGCCAATGCTGAGGAAGTTCACGTGCCACCATGAGAATGTCACCAGAATAGATCCAACAACTGCACAGATATGAACTCCCCATTCACGCAGGTAGCCAGCCATGCGGGCATGGAGAATGATCAAGGTCCAGAGTACAATGATGAGCGCTCCATTTTCCTTCGGGTCCCAGCCCCAGAATCGGCCCCAGGAATCGTTAGCCCAGACGCCACCAAGGATGGTTCCGACCAAACTAAAGAAAAGTGTGAAACAAACTCCACCGTAGACGATGCGGGTCATGAAGCGACGGAAGGATTTATCACCCTCATCAATATTGAAGACGCGCGCAAAAATGTAGACATGTGCCAATCCTGCGGTGAGTAGCCCACCAGCATAACCTATCGTGATCGTGATCACGTGTGTCGCCAGCCAAAAGTTAGAGCGTAAGACTGCTATCAAAGGGTTCATCGGATCGACGCCCTTGGATTGCTCATACCACATTGCTAGAAACATCCCAATCGAAGCTAGGAAAAACGCTAGACCTAAACAGACACCACGCTTGGTGACGTACTCGATAAAGCCTAACACCAAGATAACTATCGCAGTGATAAAGGGAATGGTATCGTAGAGATTCCCTACTGGAGGGCGATTCATCAGGATACTCCGGTGCGTAATACCAGCGATCAGCAACACACCACCAATGATTAATAAGCCCCATGCAATGCGGTTACAACCACGACCCCATCGAGTAGCGGGTGAAATCCATCCACAAGCAACGATGATAAATCCTAAGATGAAAGGAGTCAGCGAATAGTAGAAGTAATCCATACGATAGTAGCTAATCTCGCTTTTCAAGCTAGAACCCTCACCTCGCTCCTCCATCTTAATCGCCACCTTAGATTTGTAGAGTTTCAGAGCCTTTAGTAATCCCTTTTGATCACCATCGCGGTAGGCTAGTGCCAGAGTTTCCATCTCGCGCAGGTAATCGATTTGGTCTTTATCCGCAGGAAGCTTGTTCTGCATATACCCAGAAAGCCATCCTTCACGCTTAGGCCAAGTAGCCTCCTTTGGGTCGCTCGCTGGGTAGAGAGCTAGATCGGAATACACCGAGTCCGCTACGCGCATGGAAATCATGTTAGCAACCTTGCGAAGTCCGTCGACTTCCCCCCCCTCTTTCTGAGCTGCGGCAGCGAGGAATCTACTAAGTTGCGGCCACCTTTCGACCCATGCTGAAAAAAGTCTTAGCTCATTACTGAGTGAACTATCCTTTTCTGCCATCGGTTCTTTCACAGGTGAAAAATGCGAGCTAATCGCTACATAACTCCGGATGTTACTGAGCAATCCTAGAAATTGATCTTCAATCGGGTCCCGCTCATCCTTCGACTTTGTAGCAATCTCAGAGCGAAGCTTATCGACTTGCTGCAAATGATTCTTGAGCTGCCCCATGCTGTATCGATCTCGTCGCTTCTTCTTATCATGAGACATTCCGATCATGTCGAGCACGCCATCATCTTCTACTTGGAAGACATTCATTTTCTCCGCTAGTTCATCGCGGAACATAAGATCTAACACCCACTCGGTAGGCTTGATTGTAACCTTCTCGCCATCACTCACAAAGCGCACCTTGCGCTTGCCATTGATAGCCAAAAGCTCGAACCCCGCCCAGGTAGACACTGGCTTGACTCGGCCATCGGCTTGGATCGCCATAGAACCGAATTCTTTGACAAGCTCTGGGTCCCATTTTTCATAGCCATCCACCACATTTGGCGGCCCACTGATTATGGAATCCTTAGCGGTGTAGAGCAATAAAGATGCGACAACTACGAGGGCAAAGACAAACCCTATCCAACGACCTAATTTACTACTGCTCATTTTTGCTCCTTGCTATGCTAGTGGATACGAATCCGAAAAGTTTGACTATAAAATGCACGAAGAGTGCAACTCCACAGGTGTAAATGGCGTACTTTGGCCATTGGTCTGATGGATTTGTTTTCACTGTAAAACCGGACTCCACTTTGGGGCCCGCGTCGTTCCAGCTCGTTTGATAAAATGTGAGATCTTTGTAACGCAATGGCTGATTCATTTCGATTTTTCGCTTCATCTCATCATTGCCATTTTCATCAAGAACCGTGACATCACTTTCGTAAATCATAGCCATCCCAGTGCCGGGATGCTTTTCGCCACGTGAGTCGTCTAGGCGTACACGGAATGGGGTATTCCAGATCTCGCCATGGAGGCTGAGGCCGTAGATCTTATCTTCAATCGTCACTGTCACATCATGGGTGACTCCCTCGAATAAGAGCAACTCATGCAGCTTACCTGAAGAGCGCTCTTTTAGTGTGATTATACAGGCTGAAAGGTTAGTTTCCTCAGCTCCCGTAGACTCAGTCGGCAGTGCATAATATCCATCCACCACATGCACGTCCTCAGGCACACTTCCCTGCACGGGAAAGAGCTTTGTGTGGATATGGTACTCGCTCACCGTCGCGTCGAATGGAAAGGCGGGAAGTAGAAATTCTCGTTCGCGCGAAGGTTTCCCTCTCACTCCAGATAACAATTCCGAGCCAATCACCAGCGGTTCTTGCTTTTGCCCTTCATTGATCTCTGCAATCTCGATCGATAGTTCGGTCAAGCTGAATGCTGAGTCACCCGTATCACCAACCTCTAACAACATGTATGCTTCTCGTGACTGATGGTAAGTCACTGCTCCGCCAATCATCAACATCAGCATACTGAAATGTGAAACGAGGAGAGGTGCATGCTTCCAGCCCTTGCGAATGCGAATCACGCCACCAACTAAGAGGTTCAGCGTAAAGACCGCACAAACCCAGTAACCACCGGGGAGGATGATAGGTAGATCATTCCCGTAAAGTGTCGGGCGCACATAGTAGGCACCAAAGCTAAAGTACTTTTCTAATGTCCAGTAGAGCCCCCCTGGGCCAGTCTGTTCTAGAGTAGAGAGCCATGTCAGGATCAACAATAAAACCATGCAGACGATGGCGACTTGAAATCCGCCGATGTAGCCGAAGGCTTTGGCGATGGGATTGGTTGGTTTCTTACTCATCACTTACTTCCATTGAATGCTTTTACAAAATGCTGTGAAGTTCTCGCGTTGGGCTTCGACTTCATCCTTTTTACCTACCATCTTCACGGTGATCAAATTGCCACGGGTCTCGACTAGTAATCCGAGCAAGGCCGCGCCTTCTATATTGCTGCCACGCATACCAGCGAAAGTTCCTTCCGCTTCTAAAATAACCGCTTTTGACCCCATCACATCGAGCTGTTCTAGCTCAGAAACAACCAGAGCCCGCGTGTCACCAAACTGTTTAAGCCAGCGTTCGGCATTACTCTTGATGTCGCCTGATCCGATCGAAATGTAGACCTCGCCGTTTTCGTTAAATTTGCAATTGTAGTCACGAAACCTAGTGCTTGGCACTCGGCGCCAATCTTTCGGCATAGCCACCGCGAGATTACTATCATCATCGTAACTAGTGAGTTTGCGGGTCTCAGTGACCTCGACAGGTTTATTACTCTCATCACAGCTGGTGAGAGCGATCATTGGGACGAGCCCCAGGGCTAACTTGCGTAAGGTCATGACTGTTGTGGCGATAACGTTGTGTGATTGAAGATGCAAGGGTAATCGATGCTATGCCAGACATCGATTCTTGGCATTCGTGGATTGCTTTTCCTCCACTCCCCACCACACTACGCGACGTGGAACCAATTACTTTCTATAATCGCTATACCGATAGCATCGAAACCGAACAAGTCTACGGAGAATCCTTCCTTAAATGGGCCTACGGCAACCCGCTCGGAAAAATTGCCCTACACGCTTTCGTCAAGCGCCCCTTCTTCTCAGCCTGGTATGGCCGACGGATGGACCAAGCTAAAACTCAGCAAAAAGTAGCTCCATTCATCGATGACTACCAAATGGATGTGGACGATTTTCTCGACACTCCAGAGAGCTATGGCCACTTCAACGCATTTTTCTACCGCAAGCTCAAGCCCAGCGCCCGCCCGATCGCCGAAACCGATCTCGTCTTCCCAGCCGATGGCCGCCACCTAGGATTCGAAAATGCCGAAGACATCGCCGGGGCCTTCATCAAAGGTCAGAAATGGGACCTCCGCGCGCTGATCGGAGACGACACACTTTACCAACAATTCAAGGGAGGCAGCCTCGTGCTCTCACGCCTCTGCCCGGTCGACTATCACCGTGTCCATTTCCCCTGCGCAGGCACTCCTGGAGAAACCCGCATGATCAATGGCCCACTCTTTTCAGTCTCCCCCATCGCCCTACGGCAAAATCTTGGCTACATGTGGCAAAACAAGCGCACTTGCACCGTCCTCGACACCCCAGACCTCGGCAAAGTCCTCATTTTAGAAATTGGAGCCACCTGCGTGGGTTCCATCCTCCAGACCTACCAAGCCAATCAAGCAATCGCGAAAGGCGACGAGAAAGGCTACTTCGCCTTCGGTGGTTCCTCCACCATCACCATCTTCCAATCCAGCAAAGTCCAACTCTCCAGCGACCTACTAGAACACAGCGCCAACTGCCAAGAACTCTACGCCCGCATGGGCGACACAATGGGTTCGAAGAAGTGATTAATTTTCCAGACAAACACTACCTACCCCATTTACAGCCTAATCCCATGACTACTCCACCCCAAGAAGTTGAGCTTCATATCCAACTCAAAACGAAATTAACTCACGACGTAAGCTTACGTGATGACGCTGCCGATCACATCATCGATCTTCACTACGATATCATCGGTGAGTATTCTCTCATAGATCCTGAGACGAGTGCACTGGAAAGTCACGAATGTCATGTTGGGGAAATCAATCTTCAAGTCATCCGAGTAGGAGCTGCACGAAATGAAGACTGTAACCTTTTCGAGTTTTTCGACCACACACAAACATTGCACAATCTCTCTTGCGCTCTCTACAACTTCGAAGCTGATGAGTACGAGGAAACCCTCCGCAAACGATTCCCATACGCTTTAAATAATTGGAACGATATCATCTATATCGATGACATCCTCCTCAAACCTTGGGCGCGCGGTCAAAATCTAGGTCTTAGCGTACTTCAATGCGTTGAAAGAACTTGGAGCAGCGGATGTGAATTCATGGTCTTGCAGCCATACCCTATGCAGTCCTGTTCACGTGCCTCTGAAGAATGTCCCCCTGAATATGAACTGGCTCGGCTTTCTGACAACCAGCAACTCTCAATCAAAAAACTGGAGTTTCACTTCGAACAACTTGATTATAGAAAACTCGACAAATCCCCCTATATGCTCAAATGGATCCTTGGGAGTCACGATATATCCGTCGATCTCGACTCCAACATCATGATTCCGCTGAGCATCGCTCAAGAGAACACTCTCACACAAAGCTAGAGTCAGCTCGTTGAGCTAGCCCTATAAAGCTAAATCCTAGAATTTCTTGGTCAATACAATGCCTGCTGTCCACCCTGAGAGATCTTGATCAAATGAGCTCGGCCCTACTGAATCGTCAAAACTTTGGGTAAAGTCATAGCGCCCAAATCCACCAAGCGAAAGAGTATCGGTTAGATCGTATGCAATTCCCCCTTGAAGATATGTACCCAAGAGGAAGTCAGTTCCACTGTTGGTGATCTTTTCAGATTCATATCTGGTCATTGGACCACCATCAATGCTTACGAAACCTTGTTCACTATGCTCCGCATCCCACGGTACAATATTGAGTGATGCGCCAACAGCACCGTTGACTGAGAACCTCTTCCATTTGCGCTCCACCCGGTAACCAAGGTCTAAGCTGACCACAAAAAAATCTAAATCTAAATCCGTTGGGTTATAGAAAGCAGCCTCACTCGTAGAGTCTAACACCTCTGATGTTGAGCGTGAATCGGGTTGATTAGGTATCAATGCTCCAGGACCAGCACCATTATGACTGTACGGGGCTGATGGAGGCATTACTCCAGCTCCGAGCTGATAAACATCCGATACTCCCACACTATAGTTGTCAGCGTGAACCGCACTACTGAAGGCTGAAACTCCACTCACACTACTGCCTCCACTGAAGAGCGAAAGGCCTAACACTGGGCCACTGGACCATCCATCCTGTCGCTGAACCATACGGTCCAGCTCCACTCGAAATCCAAATTGACTTTCATCGCGACCTGACCCGTTGACTTTTGCGCCTTGAGAACTGCCACTCACGTAGTGCGATGAGCCAGCTAAAGTACTAGAAGCGTCCACATTCATTGTCATCGTTCCACCAAATCCACCACTGTACTGTGAATCATTTGAATACCCCCAAAAAGGAGTATTGGGATCGTTAGGTGAGACTAAATCACGATTCACGTAGCCATCATCATACGTCCTGTCCGCGTTGGAGTTCTCATCACCCACACTCGACGGTAGATTAAAGAAGCCTGCACCAAAAGGCGTCAAAGCATCCGCGCTTTCAGCAATTGACCCAACCGAGAAATTTGCAGATTCGACGCTTCTTACCATTGGGCCTGAAGACAGCCGCCAA
>CAXMPP010000041.1:0-14556 GCA_964195395.1 uncultured Thermodesulfobacteriota bacterium | reverse complement strand
CGTTGATGTAGAGTTCGTGGTGGTTGCCTTGGCAACGGATGATGTAGGAGTTCCAGCCGTCTTCCTTGAGGATGTGTTTGAGGGTGCTGAGGTCGCCTTGGGCAAGTTTGCCGCGGCGGTGCTCGTCGTAGATGTCACCCCAGTAGCCGCGGCCGATGTCGGCCTGGTAGCCGATGATTTTTTTGCCTTTGATGATGGACCGGTATTGGATGCCGGAGTTGATCAGTCCGGTTTTGTGGTCGCCGGAGATGCGGAACAGGCAGCGGAATTCGAAGTCGCCATATTCCTTGGTGGTGGCGAGGTAGGTGTTGGCGGGGATCTTTTTTATCACCGCTGGAGCAAGTGATGACGCCGTCGACAACCGACCAGTAGTGGGCGTTGGCAGGGTTGACCGCTTTCCAACCAGTGAGAGTTTTGCCGTCGAAGAGAGAAGTGGCTTTGACGCTGGATGGTGCGGCGGAGCTGACAAGTGTGGTCGCTGCGAGAGCGAGTGTGAGAAGTAGTTTGTTCATCTGATAGTAGAGTGTACCGATTGGTGGTGGTGTGTTTATCAACATTCGAATATGTGTTATCCACATGTTGCTGATTGGAATGAGGGAGTGATTAGGCCTGTTCTATGAGTTCTAGTAATTTGCGGGCAGCAGCCTCGGCGAAGATCGGGCTGTTGATTTCTTCATCGTAGTCAATGACTTCCACCTGAGCAGTGGCGTGAATGGCATCGAACAGTGCTTTGTCGGCCTCAGCATCGTAGAACGGTTGACCTTTCGCTGAAATGACACTGACGGTTTTGAGCGGGTTGAGGATGGCTGTCGGCGCTGAGTTTGCATTGGCTTTCTCAGCGATTATCTTGCCAAGTTGCGCACATTCTTCTGCGTTAGTGCGAAGCAGCGTGACCTGTGGGTTGTGGACGTAGATTGTGCGGTTCTTGAATTTTTCAGGCAGAGTATCTAATTCACCATAATTTGCCATGTCGAGGCAACCAGGGGCGACGACTGCGGGAACTCGCGCTTTAGTCATAGCGTCCATCCGTGTGGGGCCTGCGGTCAGAGTGGCTCCTAACAACTCGTCAGCCCATTCGGTGGTGGTGATATCTAATACCCCAGCAACCATGCCACTTTCAATGAGACTCTCCATCGATTTACCGCCCATGCCTGTGGCGTGGAAGATGAGGACCTCGTAGCCCGCGTCTTCGAGAATTTTACTCGCATGATTGATGCATTCCGTGGTGTTGCCGAACATGCTCGCGACGATGAGTGGCTTGGAGCCAGAGCTGTCGACCTTGGCTTCGACCATGCCACAGATGGCACCCGCAGCCTGGCTGAAGATAGTTTTAGAAATGCGATTGAGTCCGGCGACATCGACGATAGATGGGATCATCACAATGTCCTTGGTGCCGACATAGTGCGCGGTGTTGCCACTGGCGAGAGTGGAGACCATCACCTTAGGAAAACCAATTGGTAGGGCGCGCATAGCTGCGGTTCCTAGTGCTGTTCCGCCGCCACCGCCGAGTGAAATAATGCCGTCGATTTCCCCTTCTCCGGCCAGTTTGGAAACGAAGAGTGGGGCGGCCTTTGACATAGCCACGACGCACTCGCCACGGTCTTGACGATCAATCAGAGCTTGGAGGTCAGTGTTGTTTGCAGCAGCAACCTCAAAGCGAGAGAAATCAGGAGTGACTTGAGGCTCAGCGCCAGTGCCCAAATCGATGAGAATGGGTGTGTGACCATTGGCTTTGATTTGTGCTGCGACGAAAGCGTGTTCGTGACCTTTGGAATCGAGAGTTCCTACTACGGCGATGTTCATGGGATTTAGTAAAGTATCAGCAAATGAAAATTATTTTTAGAGCGCAGCTGTACACTCAGCTGTTGGTTCAAAGTCTAAAACGACAGCACGCTCGAGGTAGAGTCCAAAGAGCTCGACGCGTTCCATGTGGATCGGGTGAGGAAGGTAGGCGTCGCGAGATTCAAACGAGTCGAATGTCATGCAGAAAACGTGTTCGAGACCTTCATCGAGACCTTCGTCTGATTTGTGTGGGCCATGTTCGATTTTGAGAAGTCCGGGCAGCTGGCCGACCATGGCTCTGAGCTCTGAGAAACAATGCCGGATCTGCTCTGGTGTGGTTTCATCCTTAAATTTGAATCCTCCTAAATGTCTTATCATAGATTTGGTGATGGATGGTGAAAAGAGGCTGGAAGCACTCTTCTACGAGGGTTTTTATTTGATGCGCTTGACGGGAATAGCTTTGAACTCACGAGTGAGGTCAGTGATAGATTGTTCCACCGCCATCCGTTCGATGCTGGAGGCTCCAACAAAGCCTACCGTGTCAGTGCGTTCGTTGATATAAGCTGCGTCAGATGGGGTCAGAATGGGGCCGCCGTGGGAGAGCACCATGACGTCCTTGCGTACAGAATGCGCCGCTTCGCAAATGGCTTGCGTGGCTTCAGCTGCTTGGTCGAGTCCGATAGAAGCATCGCTCACTCCAATAGATCCACCAACAGTGCAGCCAACATGGGCAATGACAGCGTCAGCTCCTGCTGCGGCCATTTTTTGTGCTTCTTCAGGAGTTGCCACGTAGGTGATCGTGAAAATATCCATTTTACGGGCAAGAGCTACAGTATCGATTTCTTTCTGAACTCCCATGTTAGTTTCCTCCAGCGACTGGCCGAATTGACCGTCGATGATGGTGTGGGTTGGAAAGTTATTGATGCCTGAGAACCCCATGGCTTTGACTTGCTCGAGCCAGTGCCACATGCGGCGGCGTGGGTCGGAGGCGTGGACGCCGCAAATTACTGGGATTTCGTTCACTACTGGCAGGACTTCGTATTCGCCGATGTCCATCGCAATCGCGTTGGCATCACCATAGGCCATCATGCCGGCGATCGAGCCAGCACCTGCCATGCGGAAGCGGCCAGAGGCGTAGATGATGATCATGTCGGCTCCACCTTTTTCGATGAATTTGGCAGAGATTCCGCAGCCTGCGCCAGCGACGATAATAGATTCTCCTCTAGAAAGTGTGTTGTTAAGTCGTTCGAGGATTTCTGTGCGAGTGTATGGGTTTCCGATCCCCGTGTATGGATTTGGCATGAAATTTAGTTTGTTGGTGAGTGGCTAGACTAAAGGAGTATCAACTGAGGGAAAGAAAAAGTTATCCACAATGACATACGTGAAATCCACATTGTTTGTAGGTGTTTCAGTATGAAGAGAGGGTGTTATGTAGTAAGGATTATCCTAACATGGCGCTGCGGTTTCATTTTTCTATAGCGTCGTTTGTTGAGGGACGTTAGCTTGAACTTATGTCGCATCACGTTGAGGGGATGGCTTTATTTTAAGAGTTACAGACTATGAAATCACTTAAAAATATTACCGAAAATTCTAGAATATTCGGCAACGAATCTAAGCTTAAAGTTGTGCGATCTACTGAGATCGACGACCGTGAGTGGTTGGGTGATGCTCCTGTCTGTGCGGCCTTGGCAAAACACAACATTTTACACGCGGCGGTGATGCATGCGAAAGAGGGCTTTTCCGTGTCACGAGCGCATCAGTCGGGGACGTTCATGTTGGCCAGCCTTGAGGGGGAAGGTATGGTGCTAGCTGATGGTAGGTGGAAAAAGGTGAAGGCTGGCCAAGCGTGTTTGCTGCCGCCCTTTGTCGCCAATTCCCTTAAAGTGGTCGATGGACAAGATTGGAAGTTTTGCTGGGTGCGTTATATAGAATCAAAAGCATGCAAGCCGATCGTCTCGGAGGTTTCCCCGGTGAGTGGTGACTTCAACGGTGAGCCGCTAGCTTCTTCTATTCTGGGGTTGATAGCAGAGTGTCAGGCGGAGCTCTCGCCGGCGGCCACGCATTTGTGGGTTGAGTTGATTCAGCACTACGTGTTGAGTTTCGCGCAGCCACACCAGAAGGATGATCGGCTGTGGAAGTTATGGCATAAAGTGGAGAAGCACCTTGGGGATGATTGGTCGCTCCACGGCTTGGCGCACGATGCCAAGCTCAGCGAGGAACACCTGAGGCGGCTTTGTAAGAAGCAACTGGGGCGGAGCCCAATGCAGCACCTCACGTTTTTACGGATGCAGAGAGCCAGTCATTTGCTTTCTAGTGGTAGTGATAAGATCGAAGTTGTCGCTAAGGCTGTTGGCTATGCCTCTGCTTTCCATTTTTCTAATGTCTTTGCTAAGTGGGTTGGCTGTAGACCCTCTGAGCACAGGTAGTCATAACGGCGCGTACAGCTAGAATTTACTTCATTTTATTTAGGGAAATCTTTCTTCGAAAAGAGCTTGCGCGTTCAGATTTCCGAGTGTTTACTCTCGCACCGGTAAACATAACAATACTTAGCAACTTTGTAATGTATTGGAAATTTCGTAAGAATTATGATCCCATCACACGCTCCTTTTGACCCGAATCAGCGCACTATAATTAGTGCGTTAATTTCTACTTTGACACCCGAGCAAAAAGCTTGGCTCAGTGGCTTCTTAGCTGCTTCGCAGGGTGGCGCAGTTGCAGCACCCGCTGCAGCTTCTAAACCATTGACTGTGCTTTACGGTACAGAGTCTGGTAACTGCGAATCTTTAGCGGATAAAGTCGCTAAAGAGGCGAAGAAAAAAGGCTTCAAAGTTGCCATGAAAAACCTCGCTGACATATCAGTGAAGGACATTTTGAAGTTTGAGCATGTGGCTCTCATCGTTTCCACTTGGGGCGATGGTGAACCACCAGAAGGAGCAGTGGCTTTCCACACAGAATTCATGACTGCAGATCTCGATCTTAAGGGGCTCAAGTTCTCTGTTCTCGCCCTAGGTGACACTTCCTATGATAAATTCTGCCAGACCGGTAAAGACTTTGACACACGCCTCGCCGCACTCGGTGCTGAGCGTGTGGCTGAGCGTGTTGACTGTGACATCGACTTCGATGAAGGCTACAGCTCTTGGAAAGAATCACTTTTTGCGGCACTCGGAACAACCGCTTCAGCAGCTGCACCAGCAATCGACCTTGAAGGTTTCGCTCCAACAGTAGAGTACGGTCGCAAGAATCCATTCCCAGCGGAAGTTCTCGATAACCAACTCATCAACGGCGAAGGCTCAGCTAAAGAGACCATTCACCTAGAGCTCGATCTCGAAGGCTCAGGCCTCGATTACGAGGCTGGTGATGCACTCGCAGTGGTTCCTGTAAACTCCGACGACGTAGTTACTGCATTCCTCGCAGCATCTGGCCTCAGTGGTACTGAGCAAGTAGAAGTAAAAGGCGAAGACAAGTGCGACCTTAAAGAGGCGCTCACTTACAAGCTCGATATCACTGGGCTTTCCCGAGCAGTGGCTAAGAAATATTTTGCTCTATCCAAGAGCGATGAACTTGGCGAAATCGTCAGCGATGAAAATAAATCAGAATTCAAGAACTGGTCATGGGGCCGAGAGGTTGTAGATCTTCTCGAGCTATTTCCAGTGCAGAAGCTCGGTGCTCAGGCATTGGTCAGCGTTCTTCGCAAGCTTCCTCCTCGTCTTTACTCCATAGCATCTAGCCCTAAAGCGCACCCAGGTGAAGTGCACCTTACTGTTGCTGCAGTGCGTTACGAAGGCCACGGTAAAGCTCGCAAGGGAGTTGCTTCCTGCTACATCGCGGACGAAGCGAAGTCTGGAGAGAAGGTTCAGGTCTACGTTCACAAGAACAAGAACTTCCGCCTACCAGTAGACACCGACAAACCAGTGATCATGGTTGGACCTGGAACTGGAATCGCTCCATTCCGTGCCTTCATCGAAGAGCGCGACGAAACAGCAGCTAAAGGTGAAACTTGGTTGTTCTTCGGAGACCAGCGCTACACCTACGCCTTCCTTTACCAGCTCGAACTTCAGGACCACCTTAAGTCCGGTGCTCTGACAAAGCTCGATGTTGCGTTCTCTCGCGACCAGCCAGAGAAGGTCTACGTGCAGAACAAGATGCACGAACAAGGTGAAGAAATTTACAAGTGGCTCGAAGCGGGTGCTTACTTCTACGTCTGTGGTGATGCCGAGCGCATGGCCAAGGACGTGAACACAGCCCTTGTCGACATCGTTGCTAAGCACGGTGGCAAGTCAGCAGATGATGCAGCGGCATACATTGACGCACTTAAAAAAGACAAGCGCTACCAGCGTGACGTCTATTAGTCGTTAATTGTTATCTAAATATTGCGGCTCTAGTGAGCCAGTTGAGAGCAATCTCAAATTACAAATATCAAATTACAAATTTACACTCATGAGTGAAGAAAAGAAATTATCAGCAAACGAGTACCTCAAGATAGAATCTAACTATCTTCGTGGAACGCTAGCTGAGGAACTCGCTGACACATCCACTGGTGGCATCACTGAAGGCTCCGGGCAGATGGTTAAGTTCCACGGTTGCTACGTTCAAGACGACCGCGACCTCCGCGCCAACCGCCGCAAGCACAAGCTAGAGAAAGCATACAGCTTCCTCATGCGTGTCCGCCTTCCAGGTGGTGTGGTTTCTCCTAAGCAGTGGCTCCACATGGACTGGATCTCTGAGAACTTTGCCAACAACACTCTAAAACTTACCACCCGTCAGGCATTCCAGCTGCACGGTGTGATCAAGTCCCAGCTCAAGCGCACTGTTCAGGAAATGGACAAAGTGGCGCTCGACTGTATCGCAGCATGTGGTGACGTGAACCGCAACGTGATGGTGAACCCAAATCCTCACCTAAGCGCACAGCACGCTGACACAATAAAGCTCGCTACAGAGATCTCTGAGCACCTCCTTCCACAAGGTGGAGCGTACCACGAGATCTTCCTCGATCAGGAAAAAGTCATTTCATCTGAAGAGGTAGTCGAGCCAATCTACGGTAAGACATACCTCCCACGTAAGTTCAAAATCGCTATCGTGATCCCACCGTCTAACGACTGTGACATCCACGCAAACGACCTCTCATTCATCGCTATTGTAGAAGACGAGAAGATCGTTGGTTACAACATCGCTGTTGGTGGTGGCATGGGCATGACTCACGGTGTTGAGAATACCTACCCGCGCCTTGCTGACATCATCGGTTTCTGTACTCCAGAGCAAGTTGTAGATGTGGCTGAAAAAGTAATTCTTGTGCAGCGTGACAACGGTAACCGTTGTGACCGTAAGCAATCACGTCTCAAGTACACCATCGATAGCCGTAGCACTGAGTGGTTCATTGAAACTCTCAACGAGTACCTAGGCTACGAGATCGCTCCAGTGCGTCCATACGAATTCACAACCAATGGTGACAACTTCGGTTGGCATCAAGACGAGACTGGTAACTGGCACCTCAACCTCTTCATCGAAGGTGGTCGCGTGGTCGATTCCCCAGCATTCCCAGTGAAGACCGGCCTTCGTGAAATTGCGAAAGTGCTCAAAGGTGAATTTCGCCTCACAGCGAACCAGAACCTAGCAATTTCTAATATCCCGAATGATCAGAAGGCTGAGATCGAAGTGATTCTCGAGAAGTACAACATCCTTAAGAGCCACGAGCGTTCAGCGCTTCGTCTCTACTCGATCGCTTGTGTGTCACTCCCTACATGTGGTCTCGCACTAGCAGAAGCTGAGCGTTACCTCCCAGTACTCGTTACCGAGCTCGAGGAAGTGGTCGAAGAATGTGGACTCCGCCACGATGCAATCACCATTCGTATGACTGGTTGCCCGAACGGTTGTGGTCGTCCATTCCTCTCAGAAATCGCTTTCGTAGGTCGCGGCCCTGGCCGTTACAACCTCTACCTCGGTGGTGGTCATGCTGGTCAGCGCCTCAACAAGCTCTACCGCCAAGACATCCTCGGTGTGGACGCTAAAGAGATCCTCAAACCACTCATCGAAGATTACGCGAAGAACCGCCAAGACGGCGAGCGCTTTGGTGACTTCGTCATCCGTGCCGGCTACGTCGAAGCGACAGTCAATGGCTTGGATTTCCACAAGAACATTAAGTCGGAAGCAATTCCTTCTTAAGGAGTTTTTAAGCGCAGATTTCACAGATTAAACAGATTTTATTAGGAGAGGCTTTGCCCGAAGCCTCTTCGTAAATTCCTTTAATTTTGTAAATTCTGTCAAAAAAAGATCTGGATGGGAGATTATCCGGAAAAAGACATCACTATTATGAGTGCAGCAGAACAGAAATTAACAGATGCAGAAATTATTGCTACTGAGCTTGTCGCTAAAAAAGCGGGCGAGCGCATCAAGTGGCTTTATGAAACCTATGGGGACCGCGTGATGGCGAGCACCAGCTTTGGTTTGCAAGCGGCTGTGATACTTCATCTGATCAGTGAAAATGCACCGAAGATGCCGATCGCTTTTGTCGATACCGGCTATCTTTTCCCTGAAACCTACAAGTACATCGAAACGCTACAACAGCGCTTTGATGTGGATCTACGTATCTACAATCCGAAGCTAACAGCAGCGCGCCAAGAGGCTCTCCACGGCAAACTCTGGGAGCAAGGAGAAGAGGGGAATACCAAGTATGGTCTTATTAATAAGGTTGAACCACTTGATCGTGCGATCAAAGAGATCGGTGCAGATATCTGGATCAGTGGTCTCCGCCGAGCTCAATCCAGCACACGTAAAGACCGGGCATTTGCGGAGCAACAAAGCGAGACGATCAAAGCGTACCCGATCCTCGATTGGGCAGATGCGCAGGTGAATGTGTATTACCACATGCACGACCTCCCACGTCACCCGCTCGAAGCTGAAGGCTACATCACGATGGGTGACCACCATTCCACCGTTCCAGCGACTGAAGGAATGACTGCTGAAGACACCCGTTACGGCGGCCAAAAGTACGAGTGTGGACTCCACACAGACAACGGCACCAGCGACTTCCAGATTTAGTTAACTGTTAGTTAATGTCGATAGATGAGAGTATTTAATCACCAGCGAGAGTTAGAAAATACTTCCACGGATCCAGCATTAAATATGCGGCCTAAAACGTTGCCTCATTAATAGCTTATGAGTCGTATCAGTCACTGGCGGTCCATTCTCTGACGAACTCGGTCCATGCCTTTTGGGTGGCCTCGGTGTTTTTTCTTAGAGATTCTATACGGGCACGGTGGAAGGCGCTACCAGCTAGTGGCATGCGGCGATTGTCTGTGCTGCGGTTTACTAGTAAGGGGTCGTCAGATGGCGGGCAAATAGTTTGAATTTTGTCCACGAGGTTAGCGAAGGGAGCGCCTACTAGCCATGGTGGTTGATCAGATGAGCCTTTACGGTAAGATCGTGGGGCCTGGTACTCGATCACGGGTCGGTCATCGGTGTTTAGCGGGTAGTCCTCGAAGAGTTCCCGAGCTGCGGTGAGGTTTCCACCGTAGAAAAAGAGGATGGTCTGTGGGTCGAGTGGGAGGTTCAAACGCATCAGGTCGCTCGGGTCTTTGCCAGATATAGCGTAGAGTTTGTCGGCCCGGCTGTCGATGTCACTGGCGGGCAGGGTTTGTCCTTTTTGGTGACCAATGAGTGCGACGATCTCATCGCCCGGTTGGAAGTTGTGGCGCCACATCGACACCTGATCGAAGACCTCGATCATGGTGCGGGCGATGATGGAGAACTCGTTTTCAGTAAGTTGATAGAGCGGCAACCACTGGACGAAGACGCCGTCTGGGGTGAGTCGTTTTTTCGAGCTCTCGAAGTGTTCCTTAGTATAGAGGCTGCCTGCGCCGGAGCGGAAGGGGACGAAGAGGTCGGCATTGACGATGTCGAATTTTTCGTTAGTGGCCATCAGGTAGTGACGGCCGTCCTCGACCAATACGGTGGCCCGTGGGTCATTGAAGAGTCCGCCAGTGCAGTCGAAGCCGCGGAAGTCGGTCATGTATTTTTTCGAGGCGGTGATCACCTCCGGCACGAGCTCGCAGGCGACGACTTTTTTGACGTTTTTGTGGCTCGGGTCGAGGGCGCCTCCAGCGGAGATTCCAGTGCCGACGCCGAGAAAGAACAGGCTCTCGGTCTCTGGGTAAATCATCAGCGGGAGGTCGGCCTGGAGCTTTTCCTGCATGTAGGCGCCGGTGGAGCCGAGGCTGTAGTGCGAGTTAATCTTGATGGAGGTGCCGACTTGGCTCTCGGTGACAGCCACTGTGCAGTCGCTGGCTTCCCAGATTTCGATTACTTTTTCGTCACGTGCTAAGGGGTCGGTGCTAATAATGGGAAGGCTCGCTGGGTCTAGCGCGAACATATTTACTAACAGGACGACAAGGCAGACAGCCTTGGTAACCAAGCTGCGGAGGTTCCAGCCGAGCGGCAGGCAAAGTGCGGCCACGAGGTAAAGTAGGGTGATTATCTGCATGCTACGCCAAATGCCTAGCCCGTCGAGCAGCAGGAAGCCGCAAAGTAGAGCTCCCAGGATGGCACCGATGGTATTGATCGTGGCGAGGCGTCCAAGCGACTGGCCTGGTGATTTCATGTGAGCTTCCTCGGTCTTCATCAAGTAAGGGAAGATTGTGCCAAGAATGAGCGCCGAGGGAGCGATGGTCAGTGCCGCCGTTCGGAAAATGAGCAGGATATAGCTCGACCAACTCCCAGTGGAGGTGACGATTTGCATCTCGTCGGTGAGATACATGAAGACATGAGGTGTGGCAATGAGTGCTCCTGCTCCAGCCAGAACTAACAACGTGAGAACAACCAGCGGTGGTGCCTTCAAACGGGCGAGGCCAGAGCTGACCAGTGCGCCCAGCGCGAGGCAGACCAGCACTATCACGAGAATGGTTGCGAAGGTGTAGACTGAGTTTTCTAACACCTGAGAGAACATTCGGGTCCACAACACCTCGAGCGCGAGCACGCCGAATCCAGAAAGGAAGCACAGGGCCATAATAGCTTTGCGTCCGGCGGTCGGTGGTGAATCGGAGGTGATAGGGGATGGCTCGTTCTGTGGGCGTTTTTCTTGGCGACTTTCTAGCCTTTCCTGCGCCCGTCGTTCCTGACGGGTCGTCGGTAGAGGGGGAGCCTCGGCGATCTCAGTTATGGGTTCGGGTGAGGCGTTGGATTGAATGGTTTTTGGGAGAGGGCGGAGCGACAACTTGAAGGCGGCGAGGGCGACTGCAAGTGATAGCACAATTGCCAGCACGCAGGTGGCGTTGAATCCGAGCCAGGGGGGCAAATAGAATCCGGCGAGGGCGGCACCGAGGGCGGCTCCAAGGGTGTTGATGCCGTACATCATGGCGGAGATTCTGCCGAATGCTTCCCGGTCCCGAATCATGAACTGTCCCATCACCGGGATGGTGCCACCCATGCAAAAGGCGGGCGGGAAAACGAGTAGTAGCGAGAGAGCGAACTTGATGAGCAATAGCCATCCGTTGGATCCGACACTCTGGAAGATGGCTGGATACACCATTTGGTAGACACCCAGAATAGCAAAGTAAAGCAGGGCGGTGACAGCGATGCCGCATTCCAGCCACGCGTAAGTCCGCATTGGGTTCTTGCTGGTGGAGACACGCCGACCGAGATACCAGCTACCTGCAGCCAGTCCGGCAAAAAATGAGGCTAGGGTGGCGCTTGCGGCGTGGGACGTATTGCCGAACAACAGACCGAGTTGTTTCATCCACAGCACCTGATAGATCAGGGCGGCGAATCCGGAGAGAAAAACGAGAGCCAGAGCGAGTTTGGTTCCGTTGTTAGTTTTTTCTAACTGATTATCCATGTGTTAAAGTGGTGAAGATAAAATGAATTATTTTACAGCTTCAGGCAGTTTCATCTCCTCAAACCAAAAGCTTTGGCGGTTCGCTTTCTTACCTCCCGCGTGGTTGAGGAAGCCGGTCACGGCGAGTACGAACTTGCCGTCCTTCATTTCCTCTCGGACTTCTCTGGTGAATAGAAGGCCGGTGGGTCTTGATCCGTCGCGCCTTCCTACTCTAGGAATCGCTGGCTTTTTCGGCTCACCGAATTTGGCGGTAGACATTGCTTTGATGTCCCGGTAGCCAGCGCGACTAGAAATCGGCTTACCGTTGATCCAGACATCCGTGCCGTCTCCAGCATTGCCATGGCTACGGCCGCCTATCAGTAAACGGTACGCGTAACCGTCCTTGAAAGGGGGGAGTTCAATCTCCGTCCGCATCAGCAGGACTTCTTTTTCCCAAAGGGTTTTCAATGGTGAGGAACATTTGCAAAACTCGCTCATGCATCTTCCGCTGAACTCAAGCTTGCCCGCGGTGCTACCAAAGGGAGCGTGACCTAACTTCCAGCCCTTCGAGGCAACATTGAAATCTGGTTTGTACCAATTTTCTAGACCCTTCGGCCAGTCGATTTTGCGGTGGCGCGTACCGTCCTCCCAGATTTTGCCGTCGGTAGTGTCAAAGCTGTGGTAGTGCCACTTGATCTCGTAGCGGTCAGGACCGAACGGTTTCCAGTCGTAGTCATGGACACCCGCCCGCTGGTAAAGTCCCACCAACTCTTCAGTCGCCCATCCGGGAACCTCCGCCTGTCTCTGGACCTTGATGTAGGCCTTCTCTTTCTCGATGTAGGCCGGGATCACTGAGCTTTTTAGAACTGGCAGAAACGCCTTTTTCACGATCGGCCCGAAATCATTGGAGTTTGCCTCGATATAGATGTGCTCGTGCGGCAGAGCCTCATCTGGAGAGCGCTTCTTTGAAACCTTGTAGAGGACGTCATAGCCGCCCGGAGTATGGGCAATACTGGCAGCAATTTCGTCCAGAAGATAAGTGACCCCGGTGGTTAGATCTTGCCCACCTGGCGCTTCTAGTTTCTTTGGGAAATTCACGTAGGCCTCACCCATAACAGCAAGCGCGAACTTTCGGACCTCAGGATCTGCTGACTTAAGTTTCTCGACGATTTTGCTAATGGGCTGCAAAGCAACCGCACGTTCATTGCTAGAGATCATCTTTCCAATCACGGGAAGGATTTTTTTGTAGTGTTTCTTGTCGGTGGCAATTGGTGTGAGAGCAATCATCGCGCCTCTCCGTAGCCACCAGTCATCGTGTTGAAGCCATTTACCTAAAACATCGAGATGTTTTTCGATGAAGGAAGGTTTGGCCCGTCCGATGGCATTGAGGGCGCCTTCGACGACCCACCAAGCTTCCTCTGGGTCATTGATCATGGCCGCAGTGAGTTCGAACATCTCGTCGGTGATCTTATCGGTCGGTATACCTTTGCCTTTGAACATGCCGGTAATGCAGGAGACTCCGGCCTGGCGTCCACGTGGGTCACTGGATTTGAGGAGCGGAACTATTAGATGGAACCGTTGCTGATTGTTGATGGTTCGGGCCGTCGCTGCACGGATACCCTGATCAATGTGATGGGCGTAGCCGAGGAGCTTTTCATCAGAAATTTTGGCATCGGTGATGACTGCCATTAGTGGCATGGATGCGTGGGTTTGGAGTTGTTCCTTGGAGATGTCCAGCGCTTTCCCAGGGGCGTATTCACCGGGTTTCAGAGACAAAAAGACCTCGTCGGCCTCGGTTCCCCAAGGACGCTTGGGTAACTGATAGAGGTTGGAAAATTTGGTTTTCGGTGCTCCGTAGATGCGCAGCTTCTTGAGGGGTAGAGTGTAGACCAACGGGATGTAATTTCCCCATGCCCTACCCGCCTTGTGGCCGGTTTCACCATAGTTGACGTTCCAGCCACTGGGCCATCCGAATGCTCCATCGTGAGTCCGTGCAAGCTCATACATCCAGCGGCGTCCTTCCATGAAGCTGCGGTATTGGTCAGGTCGTTGGTCCTTGACCAAGCCCATTGCTGGACCGCGCCAGAGCTCGCCGATCCCGCCGCCTGTATGGCCGTGGAATAGCCAGGAAGTGGAGTAAAAGCTCTTGGTTGCGCTGATGTCACGGGCCTTGGCGTAGACCGAATCCTCACCCTCGGGAGTGAGTGCCGCTGCTGCTGCCATAGCGAAAGCCAGGCCTCCGGTTTTGCCGTTGTCGACGAAGCCGCCCTCGGGTAAGCCATCACCATAGGCGACATTGCCGTGGCCTGCGAAACGGTAGAAATGCTTGAGTGCTGTGTCGAATGTGTGTTGGTCCACCTTTACCCCACATTCTTTGGCTAGCATCAGGTAGGTAACGCAATGCACACCGGCTCCGTTGAGGTGGCCGCCAGCCATGTAGATGTAGGGGGCACCACCACGTCCTGCCCATGCGCCATTGTAGATTGTCCGAGTGAGTTCACCGGCCATGCTCTCGATGGCGGGTAGAACGCTTTTGTCGCCCGTGCGGAGGTAGTATTCGCAAATTGCGAGCCCTGCGTAGCCGATGTCCCAAGGGATTCCCTTGCGATCGGCAGAGAGTTTACCTTTGAACCAGCGGGTGACAACATCGAGGTCCTTCTGTTCTCCAGTAGAGAGTAGGAAAAGTGCCGCGCCATGGTTTGGCTTATCGATCTTCGCTAGGAAGTCGGCGAAGTTGCGGATGATTTTGTCGGACTTAGCACAGTCCACTGGCCACGTATTGCTGTAACTTCCTAGAACTGGAATCTTGACGATGACTTCGCGGGCAGCGCCCTTCGGATCGTCCTGGACCTTCATTTTAAGAATGCCGTCCTTGGCCTCGGCCTCGGTGATCATGTTGCCGAGGAGTACACGCGGATCGATGTCCTTGAGTGTTTGGCCATTGATGCTTTCAATGATCTGTCCCTTCT
>CAXMPP010000040.1:0-14576 GCA_964195395.1 uncultured Thermodesulfobacteriota bacterium | reverse complement strand
ATGCTTGATGCTGTGGCGAGAACTCGAAGCCGTGAGCTATTTACAATCACGGTGATTGGTCTTTGTGCAGGAGTGGCGTTGGTGAGTGGTTTGATGGGTTTAAGTCCCGCATTAGGGGCGTTTGCCGCTGGAGTTGTTGTGAGTGAATCGATCTATTCTCACCGCGTACTTTCAGACATACTTCCATTTAAAGATCTCTTTCTTACCGTGTTCTTTGTTTCTGTGGGTTTGTTGGTGGATGGGGCTGTAATCGTAGCCCATTGGCCAACAATATTATTGGCGACAGTGTCAATTTTAGTCGTCAAAGGTGTAATCGTGTCGCTGGCTGCGTATTGGTCTGGGCTAAGAAAAGGAAGTTGGCTGGTCACCTCTGCGGCACTCTGTAGCACCGGTGAGTTTTCCATTGTGTTGCTGAATCGAGCCAGCGAGTTCAACGCTCTATCAGCACAGCTTGAGCAGATTCTCTTGGCGAGCACGGCATTTTCAATGGGACTAGTACCGACCTTGATGAAGAAGAGCCTAGTTGTTGCTGATAAACTTAGGCGTTCCAGTAAGCAATTTTGTGGCTCAGAGCATGAGACTTTAGGAATTGGAGGGCAGGTCAATGAACTCAACGATCACGTAATCATTTGTGGCTATGGCCCAGTGGGGGAAAACCTTCATAGGAACCTCACTCGTGCGAATGTGGGCGTTATCGTGCTAGAGACAAATCCTGAAACTGTGAAACGTCTGCATGGTGAGGGAGTGATTTGCCTTTTTGCCGATGCGAGTGACTCCGAGTCGCTTCAGCTCGCCCGCACGGAGCACGCCAGAAGTATTGCTTTTACCTTTCCTGATGAGCCCGCAGTGTTGAAGGCCATGCATAGTGCTAAAGCGATAAATCCCGAAATCCGTATTTATGCGCGAGCCAAATTCACAGCCCAAGCAGAGCGCTTGAAAAAGGCGGGTGTCCATTTCGTACTACATGATGAAGAGCAAAGTGGCCGGGCGATGATCAGCTCTGTGATGCAGTGCTATGAAGCCGACATCGAACCCGATTGGGAAACCCGATGAGTGTCGACCGCTATGGATCAGCCTATGAAAGGATTTCTACAGCTAAAAATGCGAGAATTTCGAAAGAGCCAGAACGATAAAACATCTCAACCAGGAATTACACTAAGCTTCACGAATCAATCGGCAGGAACGTTTCTCCTAAATGTCCGGCTTGGTTGACGACCCAGCTGCGATAACCTCTGATTCACCGAAAAGTACACTATCTATAAAACCTTCATGCGGCCAAATTTCTCATCAAAAATACTACGACTATTCGTCTCTACTCTGGCTCTGTAATCAGAGCCAGAGTAGGGACGTGGCCAATGATAGATGCGATAAGGCCGTCAAAGACGCCTTTCTCATTTTTCCTGGGAGTTTCAACATATCCACGCATCAGTAAAAATTCCTTACTCGATGTAAATCCCCGGAAACAACCGCTCACCTTTTGCTGCACTTTAATCATCCGTATCGGAACGCTCGGCATCATTGTTTGTAAATGGAACCAATGAATCACTCAGAAATTCGGTGTAACCTTTTTTCTGGGTTTGGAGACGTAGAATGAGATTCCCACCCTTGGTTCGTTTCTTTAGATCTCTCTTTTTCTTGTTACCACATTTTCAGATGTTCGTCGGTATTTTGGGGATTCTCAGGCACGTCGCTACCTTCCCAGCTCGGATTTCTTGGATTTAGGAATTTTCAGGACGCGGGTGATTTTTAGGTCACGTCAGTTGCCGGTCTATGCCGATGATAGTTTCTGACCATGGCTAGCCTTTCTCTACGGGTTATTTCGTCAGGGAGTTTCTGATCATCTATTTCATTGTTGTCCGCATTTTCAGCTTTGCTGAGGAGCTCGGCTATATCTGTCTACAGGGATTGCCGAATCTCGCGGGCTCGCTTGTTGCTGACGTTTTGATTGATTGAGGCACTGCCTTTGATGTGTGTTCCGTCTGAGCTTACTTTTCCGACTTTGAGTAATCCCATCTCACGGGCTAGTTGAAGGATCTCAACGAATACCTTGGAGATGGCTGGCAGATTCTTTCGACAAAAGATGCAGATCGTATCGTGATCGGGATGGGTGTCCGCTGTTAGAAAGCGCACAGCAACATCGCGGTAGGTGGCGCGTTCGATTTTTCGAGAGCTGAAAATGCCGTTGTTGTAGCAATAGACAAGTAACGCGAGCATCATGTGAGGTGGCATTTGAGCATTGCCACAGCCGCGTGTGTTTGTTTTGAAGCTAGAGAGGTAGGCGCTCAACCGCTTCAATAATGAAGTGAACAAGGTCGTCATCAGCTACCCAGTCCCGTAAATCAGGAGGGAGTAGCATCGGGGTGTCACGGTCTACCATTACGAATATCTCAGCCATGCGCGAACTCTAGCAGATTTTAAGATTGAGGGGGAGGTAAGTCCGACAGACTCTTAAGCATGGATTTAGAGTATGCTTGAGTTTTCGACTAAGCACTACCTAATTACACCGCGTTCTGCGGTGTCGAGGAACTTGATGAGGTGTTGGACGTGCTTGTTGGTGGCGCTGTCGGCGATTTTTAGTTCTGCGAGTGATACGGCGAGGTTGGTGTTCTTCTTGAGGAAGATTCTTTTATACGCACGGCGCAGGTAGGCAATGTCTTGGTCGGTGAAACCTCGACGTAGGAGTCCGATTTGGTTGATCGAGCGCACAGCTGCGGGTGCGCCATCGACGATGGTGAATGGTGGGACGTCTTGGACGACCTTGGTGCAGCCACCGATGAGCGAGTGCGCTCCGAGTCGGCAGAACTGGTGGACCCCAGAGAGGCCTGAAATGATGACGTAGTCTTCGACTTCGACGTGGCCGCCGATAGTGGCGTTGTTTGAAAAGATACAATGGTTGCCGATGATGCAGTCGTGGGCGACGTGTGAGTAGGCGAGGAAGTTGTTGTCATCGCCGATGGTGGTGGGCGTTTCTTCAATAGTGGAGCGATGGATCGTGGTGTTCTCGCGGAAGGTGTTGCGGTTACCTATTTTAAGGTGGGTGGGCTCGCCGATGTATTTAAGATCCTGCGTGCGTTGGCCTATGGCGGAGAACGGATGAAAAATGTTTTCTTCACCAATGACTGTGGTGCCGTCGATCACGACGTGTGATTTCAGTTCGCACCGATCACCGATGGTGACATTGTCGCCAATCACGCAAAAGGGGCCAATGGTAACGTCGTTACCAATGGTGGCAGAATCTGAGATGACAGCTGTCGGGTGGATCATGGGCTTTAGTTAGTAGGAGAAAGGTGAAAGGAGAAAGTAAAAAAAATCTAAGATAGGGAAAAATGGATTCTATTAGCTGTAGCAGTTCAAGGGCGGTGAGTCACTCTATAGGTTTCAACTAGTGGGCCTAATGACCAATGACAGCAGCTCCGCTGCTAACGCAACATCATGGATGCTTTATTGACGGAGGTGATGAGGGCTTCTACTTCTTGCTCGGTGTTGTAGATGGCGAAGGAGGCGCGGGTGGTGCCGGTGATGCCGAAGCGCTGCATCAGCGGTTGGCAACAATGGTGGCCGGTGCGGACGCCCACACCCATTTGATCCATCAGCGTGCCGAGGTCAAAGTGGTGGATGCCTTCGATTCCGAAGGAGAGGACCGATGCCTTGTTCGGGGCTGTGCCGTAGATCTTGATGCCATCAATTTCTGAGATGGCCTCAGTTGCGAACTTGAGGAGCTTGTCCTCGTGCGCGGCTATGGTGTCGAGCCCTATGTCTTGCATCCAGTCGAGAGCGGCAGCTAGAGCGATGCCTCCTTCGATGTTAGGTGTGCCCGCTTCGTACTTGAAAGGGAGTTCGTTGTACGTGGTTTTCTCGAAGGTGACTAGTTTGATCATTTCGCCACCACCACGCCATGGTGGCAGCATCTCAAGAAGTTCTGTGCGTCCCCATAGGATGCCAATGCCAGTAGGTGCGTAGGTTTTGTGGCCGGAGAATACGAAGAAGTCGCAGCCAATAGCTTGCACGTCGACCGCCATGTGTGGGGCTGACTGGGCACCGTCGATCAGAGTCCAGGCTCCGACCTTCTTCGCTTTGGCGATGAGAATGTCGATAGGGTTGATGGTGCCGAGGGCGTTGGAGACTTGGTTGACGGCGACGAGTTTTGTCTTCTCAGTGAGGAGTGTGTCGATGTCGCTGAGGTCCCATTCGCCAGAATCGGTGACGGGGATGACATCTAGTGTGGCTCCAGTGCGTTGGCAAAGCATTTGCCAAGGGACGATGTTAGAATGATGTTCGAGCCCCGAGATGAGGATGCGGTCACCGGTGGTTATTTTGCCTGAAAGGCTGAGTGTGTCAGCGACGAGGTTGATGCCATCGGTGGTGCCGGAGGTGAAAATGACTTCGTGCTCGTGTGGGGCGTTGAGGTATTTTGCTATGCTGGTGCGCGCAGCTTCGTGGGCATCGGTCGCTTTACGCGAGAGGTAGTGAACGCCGCGGTGGATGTTAGCATTGACCTCAGAGTAGTAACGCTGAGAGACATCCAGCACGCACTGCGGTTTTTGAACTGTGGCAGCATTGTCTAGGTAGACGAGAGGTCTGCCATTGATCTCTTGGTGGAGAATCGGGAATTGTGCGCGGATGTCTGAGTTCATAGAGAATTTAAGATTGGAAATTTAAGGTTTGTACAAGAGGTGCCTTCATTTGGTTTCAACTTGGAGGCCCAATGACTCATGACTAGTGTCCAATGACTGCCATAGGCTACTCTTTGTCGAAAAAGTCGAGGGCGGCAAGCTTACGAACAGCGTCGAGGCTAAGGATGAAGTAGCCGTCAATGTTGCTTGCTTTGGCGTAGTAAAATGCGCTGCTGCCAGATTTTGAGGATTTTCCGAGCGTGAGAGTGTGAGTGGATAGTTGTGAAGGGAGTCCCTCGTTGTCAAATTCTTGAACGCTAATCGAAGCAGTGAATGCTGGCTTCTTTAGGGATTCTATCGCAGCTGCATTGTTCGGGCTGAGGCGTTTTTGTGCGATGAGAAGATGGTTCTCGTTGAGGAAGAATTTGGCGCGCTGTGGGAGCAGTCGGGCGCTCATGTCTTTGTCGCCGAGTTTTGCAACGAAGCTGTCTTCTAGGTAATTGTAGTCGACGGTGAGTTTTTCTTTACCAGTTTGTTGGGCTGTGAATTGGACGATATCGATGACTGGAAGGCTCCAAATGCCTTTGGGTAGCCAACTCCAATAGCGGGTAGGAATGCTGGAGACTAGCTCAGATGTTACTTCCCAGACGATTTGCGTGCCACGGAGGCTGGCGTAATAGCTTTCGTTGGCAGTTCCATCCTCGGCTTTACGTGTGACTTTTCCGAAAAGTAATTGCATGGGCTGGGATTCGAAGAAAACGAAATCAACGATGATTGATGGTTTATCCAGACCGAAGGGGGACAGGTCTACAGCTGCATCGCTGGCAAAATCTTTGATCGGAGTGCTAGCAATTTTTTGCATCAACTCGGCAAACACGCTTTCGTCGATGACTTCTTTCTTATTGCTAGGAGTGATGAGTTTGTAGGGCGATCCTGGAATACGCGCGACGATGACGGGCTCCGCTGGAACCTGAGGGCTGCGGACAATGATGGAACGCAGGTCGGAGCGAGCGTGTTTGGTCCATTGCATCATCTGTCGGGAGCGCAGTTCGTTCACAGAATTAGGGAGTTGAGTGATGTAGTTTGATGTCTTCTGAGTAGCTATCAGCGGGAGTTCAAATACGACGTCTCGGTTACTAATGGTGGCGTAGCACGAGCCAGCCCCTTCAGAAGGGGGGTAAACTTTGAGAGTGATTTCCTCATCTGCGCCAAAGCTAGTGACCGCGACTTCGAGCATGTCCTCTGGGGAGTCGGGAAGGGTGATAGAGCTGGTAGGGTGGAGGGCAATGGCCTCGAGCTTCGAAATGTTTGCCAGAAACTTCATGACCGCATTGCGGTCGGTGGCCAGCTCCAGTGGTTTGGTTAGCACCCAAGGAGCAGTAGGTTGCGGGTGGCTCAGGACTATCTCGGTCTTGCCACGTAGTAGTCGAACTTGCTGGAGTGTGGATATATTGAGTGCGAAGGGGCGATGGTCGCGGAAGGTTCGGAATTTATCTTCGAAAAGGGAGTGGACGTCGCCAGAGCTGTCTGTGCAAAGGTAGATGTGATCGTCTGCATCTGGGCCCTTTAGGCGGAGGTAGACGGTGGGGATGAGGATTTCCTTTTCTCCTTCGATTTTCTTTTTCCAGGCTGATGACTTGCCAATGCTGAAGTCGGCGATGGTGTTGCCTAGGCTGTTAGTGAAACGGGCATGGACGGCATTTTTATCAAACCCGAGCTTTTTGAGGGTCTCATCGTTTATATCGATGTGATCTTGAATTTCAGCATTGTGAGCAAAGAGGATAAGAGACTCGATGGCTTTAGGTCCATCAGCTCTGTCCTGCCACGGTTCGGTGCCAAACCATAATCCATTGTTAGGATCGAATGAGAATTTCATCTTGGATTGGCCGGCAGTTTCGATGACGACTCTGGAGGTGGCCATCAGATTTTGATCGAAGAGTGGGGCGAAATCTTCTTTGGCTGCCTCAGTGGAGAGGCTATCGAGGAAATCTACGCGCCCAAGTTGTTGCAGGCTTAGGATCGCTAAGCCAGCAGTACAAAAGATGAGGATGATGGAGACGAAGATCTTCACAATATCTGACTAGAGAGGTTAGGATCGGCGGCTATTCCAGAGTACCAAGCCAATGAGTAGGGTGGCTAATGGCATATAGATCAAGATGATTTGATCGATGAACGACTTATGGGCTGATTGGACCGTGATCTTCTTTCGGAATACGGGTTTTGGGCCAATACCGATGAGGCTTTCGCGTCCGACGAGCCAGTTGATAGTGGAGTTGATGAAGTAGGACATCTCCTCGCGAGCGTTCTCTGGGCGTAAAAAGTCAGTATTGGCGATGACGACCATGCGAGAGGTGAGAGGGTTAGTGATGTCACTATTCTGGCGGCCTCTCACAACTGCAGCAGCAAGGTTCACGGGAGTTGGATTGGCAGCGCCTTCGATGATTCCTTGGTCTTCTCGTGGGTCAAAGGATGGATTGAGCTCAGAGTATTTAGTTTCCCCCCACCAGCCGTCTGCAGCTTGGAGCAAGGAGAAGGGGGTGATGTTGCGGATGGCGAGTCGGTCATTGGAACTCATGACTTCGAGGCCAGAGCTGGGGCCGTCTAGCTGCGTGGCTTGGTGGGCTAGACCTTTGTTGACTACCGGACCCTGGGTGAAGAAGGCTCGTGCAGACGTCAGTGACTGACCTGACTTACTCACGCTCATCACGCGGTTGTCCTGCGGGGAAATTCCGTACTCACGTAAGAATCGGTTGAAGTACTTGAGCTTGGCGCTTGGGTCGAGAGTGATGAAAAGACTAGCAGATGGGCGGTCCCAGTACTCGGTGAGTGTGGCGATCTCACGTTCATCAAAATCGAAGGATGGCCCGATAATTGCGATGCCTTCTGCGTCTTCAGGGATTTTCTGTGTGGAGGAAATTTGAAGGGGTGAGAGCTGGATGTTCTGAGCGAGAAGCAATGCTTGGAAGTTTTTCCACGCAGGAGTTCCTTTGTTAGCTTCGTCTATTCGCGCTTTATCGACAATAAAGTAGAAGCGACGGGGTGAACCTTCTACCGCACTTGTGAGGTAGGTTCTGATGTAGTTTTCATCGTTCCATGTCGAGATGAACTTTTTATTGAATCTATCAAATTCTTCAATGAACAAGGATTTTACAGGGATTGTGCGAATGTGCTTCACAAGATCGATTTTCTCTTCTTCTGGAGAGAGTTTCGCATCTGCGATGGTGTTCCTAGCGTCGATTAGAATGGTTTCCTCAGTGATGTCGCGCTGGTAGGTGGTGACGAAATCTTGGAGACGATCTCGGTCAAGTGTCGGGTCTATGAATTCGAGTTCAATGTTGTTATCTGAAAAGCGTTGGAAGTTCTCTAGCTGTCCTCGTAGTCGGAGGTAGTAGGGCGACTTCTGTTTTAGAATAGCCACCATTTTGATAGGTAGCTGGCGTTGGCGGACTTCTGGGCTGGCTAGGTACTGAGTCGTTGTCTTAGCGAGAGTGAAGTCAGCGTGGCGTGTTAGGTCAAAGCGTTTGTGGTTCGTGCACGAAAGGAAATTGAGCAAGATGACGCAGATCACAGCGAGGATAAGCTGGAAGATCGCGAGCGAGCCTAGGCCGAATCGGTTGATTTTTTTGACAGGGTCAGAAGTAGGAGAGTCGTTAGACTCGTCGAGTTCTGCCTCATTTTTAGAAGATGTTTCTGACATGCTAAAGTATCAGTGTTTCCAGCGTCGGTAGTCGACGAGGTGGTGGGTGAAAAGAAGGGTGAGCACGCTCATGGAGAGGTAGAATGCAATTGGCCGCAGATCTACTAAACCTCTGGAAAAGTAAGAAAGGTGCTCGTGCACTGAGATGTAGTGGAAGAGTGGGGCGCCTTGGAAAGAGTCGCCAGCAATACTTGGGATGAGGCCCATAAAGATCAGGAAGACCAAGAGTCCAAACGTGATGATAGCTGCGATGATTTGGCTCGATGTGAGCGCCGATGCAAATATGCCCACGGCAATAAAGAATGAACCGATAAGTAAAAGGATGCCGAATGACCCTAGCATCTCAGGCGTCGTGACTGGGGCTGGTGAGCCAGTTACCCAGGTGAACACCTTGATGTGTAGCAGAACCGGAATCCAGAGAATCGCGTAAAAGGTGTATGAGGAAAGGTATTTAGAGAAGACGACCTGCCAAGTAGTCACTGGGGCAGTCATCAGACTTTCCAGAGTGCCGCTGCGTTCTTCTTCGGCAAATTGCTTCATCGTGATCAATGGAAAAATGAAAATGAAGTAGAACCAGAAGATCGGCGTAGATAGACAGGAGTACAGCATGTTTACCTGAACTGGAGCCTTCTCGTATTGTTCTAGCACTGATGTAAGGGAGAAACCCTGCAATAGCATGATGAAGGCCAGAACTACCCAGCCAAACGGAGTGGTCAGAAAGTGTTTAAGCTCTTTTTTATAAAGAATGTATAGAGTGCGCATAATGTACAGCTATTGGGCAGAGTGGTAGAGCCTAAGCGCTCCTTTTCCAAGCATCAAGTTAGGAGAATTCGTAGCTAGAAGACAAAAAAGGGCATCCTTGTAAAAAGGATGCCCGTGAAAGAGACCTGAAATCAGGTTTGCTTAAGCTTCAGCTGCGATACGAGCTGCTTTTGCTGCAGCTGCAGCTGCGTCTTGTGTTGGGCTTGTGTAGCGGAAACGCTGACGGTTACGCTTAGAAGCTGTACGGCACTTGCGCTTAGCGCGAAGTACTGGTGTTTCGAATGCACGACGACGGCGCATTTCTTCGAGGATGCCCTCGTTGTCGAGAAGTGATTTGAGACGCTTTAGGGCGCGATCTACTGGCTCGCCTTTGTTGATTGTTACTCCACGCATGGTATATATATGAAAATTTTTGTTAATTTCAGGTCGGGCGCGGAACCTAAAAAGGATTCCAGCATCTGTCAAGCATGTGAGTGAGAAATATTCGGATTCGTTGAAATTATTCCGAATGATTGAGAGCTTTACTCTCTCTCTTGTTGCAAGTAGTCGTGTATTTTAGGACGAGAATCATGACGATGGCTCCAGTGAGGCTACCAAGGGTGTCTGCAGTCCAATCACCAATGTCATTACCTGAGCGTCCAGGTGTGAAGGTTTGGTGGTATTCATCGATCACGCCAACTAGAGAACCGACTAGAGTAGTGATGCCAATGCACTGGAGGGCATTGAGTTTTTTAAATTGGTGTCTGAGCCAGCCGCAGAACAAGCCGCCGCCGCCAAAGAAAAACCCAAAGTGGGCAATTTTGTCGAGGTGGGGGATATCAGGAGTGTTCTCCGGAGCGGGTGTGCCCGAGGAGAGAAAGCAGAGGGTGACGAACCATACAGACCATGCAGAGATCCATACTTGTGGTCGTTTTTGACCAAAGCTGGTAAAGCGTCTTAACATTCTAACGAACGGTTTCAGTCTGATTGACCGGAGCGCCGGGCTTCTTCCTCAAGTCGCTCAGAGAGCCATTGCTTCATCATCGATTGGTAGTTAAGGTAGCGTGAGCGAGCCATACGCTTGATGCGTGAGAGCATACGTGGGTCAAAGCGCAGCGTGATGGTTGTCGACTCTTTGGAGTCTCGCTCGTGGACCGAACCCACCATCAGTTTTGCATCCAACTCGTGGGTTTGCCAGAAGGCGGATTCTTCCAACGTATTTTGAAATTCTGGTATTTCGGACCACTTATAAATCGTATTCATCGTGCTATTCTATTTGTATTGAGCGTATTTACGGTCGTAAAAGCGATTCTCGGCATCGGTCATTTCGCGAACAGCGTAGATGCGTGCCTTTTTACCATCGGTAGAGAAGGCTAGGAATAAGAACCTGTCAGCCACTGTGCGACCTAGCATGTAATAGCGTGACTCGCCATCCAGCCGGTCGTGATCAGGTAAGAAGCGAACCGCAAACGGGTCTTCGAGAGTTTCCTCAATTTCTCTTGGAGAAAAGGAGCTGAGGTCAATTTGTGCATCAATAAGGTCAAGTTCCATAACGGCTGATTAATAGAGTCTAATGAAATCTATCAAATGGCAACACTATTGCTAGCTTGCTAATTATAACAAGATGGTTTCGAAGCATTAACAAGATTCATGCTAGTGATGATTAGTAGTATCAAGAAATAGACGGACTTTTCCAATGGTTGTACGGATTCACCTTGACCGTTCTGTGTCATACCACTAGAAGCCGCACGTTACGCCATGAAGGCGTTCATATCCATGAATATTCACGAGTATCAAGCCAAAGAGCTGTTCGAGAAGTTCGGTGTGCCAAGTCCTAACGGGATGGTAGCAAGCACAGCGGAAGAAGCGGTAGCTGCAGCCAATGCAATTGGCGGCAACGACCTTGTTATAAAGGCGCAGGTCCACGCAGGTGGCCGCGGTAAAGGCACTTTCAAAAACGGTTTCAAGGGTGGTGTACACTTCCCTAAGGATGCAGCTGAAGCAGGTGATCTTGCGAGCAAGATGCTCGGACAGACACTGGTCACTCACCAGACTGGTGAAGCTGGACGTCTTGTTTCCAAGGTGATGATCGCTGAAGCTGCTGACATCTCCCGCGAACTCTACCTCGCTATCCTTCTAGACCGCGAAACATCACAGCCAGTGATCGTCGCATCTACAGAAGGCGGCATGGACATTGAGGAAGTGGCAGAAAACACTCCTGAGAAATTGGTTCGCCAGTTCGTTCACCCACTCGCAGGCCTACAGCCATACGAAGTGCGTAAACTCGCAGGTGCTCTCGAACTCTCCGGTGACCAAGCTAAGCAATTTTCTAAACTTATCAAAAATCTCTACAAGCTCTTCATCGATTGTGATTGCGACATGGTTGAGATCAACCCACTAGTCGTAACACCTACTGGTGACGTGCTCGCTCTCGATGCCAAGTTCGGCTTCGACGACAACGCGCTTTACCGTCACCCAGAGATCGTTGCAATGCGTGATACATCTGAAGAAGACCCACGTGAAGTGGAAGCTTCTACATTTGACCTCAACTACATCGGACTCGACGGCAACATCGCTTGTCTCGTGAATGGAGCAGGTCTTGCAATGGCCACAATGGACATCATCAAGCACTTCGGTGGTGACCCAGCAAACTTCCTCGACGTAGGAGGCGGGGCAACTAAAGAGCAGGTTTCTGCAGCATTCAAGATCATCCTTTCTGACCCTAAGGTCGAAGGAATCCTAGTGAACATCTTTGGTGGCATCATGCAGTGTGACATCATTGCAGAAGGCATCCTCGCAGCAGCAGCTGAGCTTGAACTTAACATCCCACTCGTTGTTCGCCTCGAAGGCACTAACGTAGCGCTTGGTAAGAAGCTCATCGCTGAATCCGACCTCGCTGTTATCGGCGCAGACAACCTTAACGACGCAGCGAAGAAAATCGTTGCAGCAGTTAAAGGCTAATTCCTTTGAGTTTCCAGTTGCTAGTTACCAGTTACCAGTTTTCTAAATGAGTAAGTCGTTTGAAGATTTGGAAGTTTGGAAACGAGCATGCCGGCAAGCTTTAGATGTTTATGAAACTTTAAAAGAGACCAAAGACTATTCACTGAAGAATCAAATGGAGAGGGCGGCTGTTTCAGTCCCTTCGAACATAGCAGAAGGTCAAGAGCGTGATAGCGTTCTGGATTTTCGACGGTTTTTAAGAATAGCAAAGGGATCTAACGGGGAACTCAGAACGCAAATCTATCTTGCTACAAAGCTGGAACTCATTAGCACAGAAAAATCAAACGAACTAATAAACGAATCAAAACAGATTTCTAGAATGCTCCAAGGACTCATCAACTCTCTCGATGTTGAAAAATCCTAAACTGGCAACTGGGAACTGATAACTTCAAACTTAATAATACTATGGCTATTTTAGTAGATGAAAACACCAAGGTACTCATTCAGGGTATCACTGGTGGGTTCGGCGGTAAGCACGCACAGCTTTCCCTCGACTACGGCACTCAGATCGTTGCTGGTGTGACCCCTGGTAAGGGCGGTCAGACATTCGGCGCGGCTACTCCGATTTACGACTCAGTTTCCGACGCTGCCAAGCAGTCCGGCGCTACTGTTTCCGCAATCTTCGTTCCACCACCATTCGCGGCTGATGCTATCCTCGAAGCTGTTGACGCAGACCTCGACCTCGTTATCTGTATCACTGAGGGAATCCCAGTGGCTGACATGATGCGTGTGAAAGCAGCAATGGCTGGCAAGAAGACGCGTCTCATCGGGCCTAACTGTCCAGGTGTTGTTACTCCTGGAACTGGTAAAGATTCCCACGGCGGTTGCCGTATCGGAATCGCTCCTGGTTACATCCACAAGCGTGGTAACGTAGGTGTTGTGTCCCGTTCTGGTACACTCACATACGAGGCAGTTTACCAGCTCACTCAGCTTGGTTACGGCCAGTCCACATGTGTAGGTATCGGTGGTGACCCAATCAACGGCACTTCCCACCTCGACGTTCTCAAGATGTTCAACGACGACGACGAGACAGAAGCTATCATCATGATCGGTGAGATCGGTGGTAACGCAGAAGCTGAAGCTGCTCGTTGGGCTGCTGAAAACTGCAAGAAGCCAATCGCTGGTTTCATCGCAGGTGCTACAGCGCCTCCGGGACGCCGCATGGGCCACGCTGGCGCTATCGTCGGTGGTGAAGACGACACTGCTGAAGCTAAGAAGCGGATCCTTGCTGAGTGCGGAATCGCAGTCTCCGAGACTCCTTCTGAGATGGGCCGCACGCTCGTCGATATGCTTAAGTAGTAGCCTTCGGCTGAGTTGGCAGTTTTCAGAGTTCAGTTTTCAGACTGGATAGATGAAACTGTTACTCATGAAATTTCAAAACGCTCTCACTTTTGTGAGGGCGTTTTTTATTTTTGATTAGTTAGTTTTTGTCAGAACGGTGAACTGTCTTAACCTCAAATAATGTTAAACTACCTAAACCTTCTTTTATACGCGTCGAGTGCCTTATGATTACAGTTGCATCTGTTTGGCTAAATTTAAAGAATGTCTTCGCTGTCGCCACTGTTGATGCTTTCGGTGCTGAGCGGAGAGTTAAACTAGGCGCAATTGTTCTAGAGCTTAATTTTGAACGAGTTGAGGTGAATATGGTGAGCTGTTCACTGGAGTGAATAGGAGGTGAGAAACTCTATTCTTGAGGGGTGGCTTGGATGAATTTACTCAACAGTTGAGCCTGTGAACTGACTCGGAAGTGTTTGTAGATTCCTTTGATGTAGCCGGCTACAGTGTTCTCTGTGATCTCCATGCGTTGGGAGATTTCTTTGCGGCCTAGCCCGTCTAGCAGAAGGTTGAGGACTATACGCTGTCGAGGGAATAGTTTGGGAATTTCGGCTCCTCTGTCTTCGGGCCATCCTGAGAGGTGGAGCCATTCCACTTCCCCTAGGATAAGATGAGCAATTTGTTTTTCTCGTTCGCCTAATAGAGAATCCTGAAGTTGTCGATAGAGTCCAATACAGCTAACAGAAGTATCGTCTAAAGGGTAACCACTGAGAATCAGGGAGCCTATGTTAGCTTTGTCCCATAATGCTCCAGCTTCACCTAGATGGGCTAAATCACCCGGGTCAATTTCTTCGCGACACATAGTTGTTAAACCCTTATTGACCTGTAGAGCTGTGGCGAAACTCGAGGCGACATGAGCCATATCTTTGTGCTCTAGGGCTTCGAGCAGGTGAGAAAACCTTTCCTCGGTAAACCCTCCATGCATGAAACCTACATAAACTTGTTGTTCATCTGGTTTTACTTTACAGCCGAGAGTCCAGACCCAAGCGTCGACGTTTATTAACTGGCAGAGGCCATCCATAAGGAAACGTTTTTTCTCAGCATGGCCGCCGCTGATAGATGCGGTGTCACCGAGTAAGCGTACGATGTCTATAACATCGTTTTCAGAGAGATGGAGCATGGAGCATGGAGTATGGGAGTATGGGAGGATGGGAGTATGGGAGTATGGGAGTATGGGAGTACGCTGTTAG
>CAXMPP010000039.1:0-15050 GCA_964195395.1 uncultured Thermodesulfobacteriota bacterium | reverse complement strand
ACCACCGGGAACCGCCACATTGCTACCACCATTTTCTTTTAACTCGATTAAAGCAGTGGAAGGAAAAAGCTGGAGTTTCACGTGGGTAAAATATCTCGAAAGCGAGGAATCTCAACCTATTGCCACCGCACTTTCTCCCATCATGGGTACATTTGAAACTGAACCATTTCTTCATGCCATTCTAGGTTTCTATAAAGAGCTTGAATCAGCGAACTCCTCTGCTGTCTCAGGGTTATGGATCGAACTCATCCACAAATACGTGCGCGACTTCGCCAAACCAAAAGTAGAAGACCCACGCCTGTGGAGACTATGGTCAGAGATTGAAAAAAATCTTCAAAAGCCGTGGAAAGTCTCAGAAATGGCCGCCATCTCATCCATGAGTACAGAGCATCTGAGACGACTATGTAAGAGACAGTTCAACCGTAGCCCAAAGCAGCAACTGGCATTCCTCCGTATCAGAAAAGCCTCGATACTCCTCGGTGCAACCCAACTAAAAATTGAAACCATCGCTAACGCTGTAGGCTACTATGACTCGTTTGCCTTCTCCAATGCTTTCAAACAACACACTGGCTACCGACCATCCGAAGTCAGATGATCAGGATGTGCTGTGTGGTGAGATCGATAGTCACTATCTAACTGAAATATTGGGGGTGCAACTCGGTAGTTTCTATGCCATCTGTAGTAGATGTAACAACATATTCACTTAACACGAAAAATAATTCGGGATCTCCTAAACTACTTACAAGTAGGCCGCACTGGGATATTGCGCTCGGCAAAGTAATCTTTCGCTTCGCCAACGGTGTGTTGGCCGAAGTGGAAAATGCTCGCCGCGAGAACTGCATCGGCTTTCCCCTGCTCTAACACGTCTACCATGTGCTGCAGATTTCCTGCACCGCCACTGGCGATGACCGGGATTCCGACGGCCTCGCTCACTGCTGCGGTGAGTTCGATATCGTAGCCATCTTTTGTGCCATCGGCATCCATGCTAGTAAGGAGAATCTCTCCAGCTCCACGGTTATAAACTTCTTTAGCCCACTCCACAGCGTCAATGCCCATTGGCTTTCGACCACCGTGAGTGTAGATCCCCCATTTTCCTGGGCCTTCTTTTTTGGCGTCGATAGCACAGACAATACACTGGCTGCCAAAAGCTGTAGCCCCTTCATCGATCAAACCCGGATTGATAATAGCTGCGGTGTTGATACCCACCTTGTCGGCACCAGCTAAAAGCATCTCACGCATGTCTTCCACTTTGCGGATACCGCCACCTACTGTCAGCGGAATAAAACAATGCTTAGCGGTGCGACGAACCACATCGACCATCGTATCACGGCCATCAACTGATGCTGTTATATCGAGGAAAACAAGTTCGTCCGCTTCTTGTTCGTTGTAAGCGATCGCACACTCCACTGGATCTCCAGCGTCGCGAAGGTCGACAAAATTGGTTCCTTTTACCACGCGACCATTGGTCACATCCAAACAAGGTATAATCCGCTTAGCGAGCATGCGGTGAACTAACGCTGCATTTGCGCCGAGGTCAATCCGATATCCTTATTGCCAGCCACCTAGCTTCGCGTTTTTAGCCGACTTCTCCAGCAGCCTCAGTTTTTTAAGCTGAAGTTTGATATTCCCCCCATCCGGCATAGTGGCAGGTTTGGTGTGAATCCTCGCGTAACCCATTTCAATCAAGAGTTCGTGCAGAAATACCTGCTTCCCATGGTGCTCTACGATCACAAAGGCGTAGCGACGCTCTGGGCTAAACACATTTTCCCAACGGGTGATCACTCTAAACGGCCTGCTGCCGAGCAAGTCGGCAACAAAACGTTTTCCTTTCGCTCCTAGATCAGTAGTCCTCTCGCGATCAAGCCCATCGAAGTAGGTTCCCTGAGCATGAATCCTCTTCCCATTGGTATCGCCATTAGCGTACTCCCTGTACCTACTCTCGGGAGCATCAACGTAGTAGAGACGAAATTCAGTTTCACCTTCTGGATGCTTCACAAAAAAGCTATCAGCATCGTTGCGCCTATTCTTAATCAGCGAGCAGTCATCTAACACTTCATAATTACCCTTAACTTTAAGTTCGGAGACATCATTCAGTCCCTGTCCAACTAAGCCCTCATTGATCCCACTATCTCTTTGATATAACCACGATGATACAGTTATGAGTAAGGCGACCCATAACCAACTCTTAGACGTCCCTTTTTTAGCCATACTTTTAGAGCCCTTTAATCCCCTTATACACTGGGTAGGTTTTCGTCGGCACTGCGTGCTTTTTGGATTCAACCGGCAGCTTTCTATACTTTTTAATAAATGCTGTTGGGTCAGCCCAGTTGGTCAAGCTACTCTTCACACTGGATCGCATCATACCAATTTTGAGGTTATGGCGGATTTCAAAATGCAGATGGGCCATGTACATCCCACGGTTATTTCCCATGGTGGAGATCTGTTGGCCGCGCTTCACTTTGTCTCCCACCTTGACGAGCATTTTACGGTTATGTCCGTAGAGAGAATCCACGAACTTAATTTGACCTGACTTCGGGTCACGGTAAGCATGCCTGATGATAATCACACGCCCCCAACCAGAACGTATGTCGTATGCAAAAGTTACAACGCCATTGGCACAGGCATAGATCGGGTCATGCAGGTCTGAGTCGCCTCCGCCTTTTCCATTCCAGTCTTCACCAAAATGAGTGGGACTCCGCAAGCGCAAGCCACGTGCTTTGTAGTATCCAGACGCATTTGGTTTACCGACTGGGAAATCAAAGCCGTCAGCTAGCTCGACAGTCACACCAGCCATGAGAGCTGAACTCATCATGCATATCACGGCGCAAATAGTTACTGAGTAGCGGGCTAGCATAATCTAAGTAAGTGAAAAATACAGCATACCACTAATACCTGCAGCAAAGCAATAATAGGAAAAGTACTCCAACTTCCCTCTCTTGACCGCACCCATCACCAAGTAAATGGCTAATAACCCCACCACACCTGCAGCTATGGCTCCTGCTATATACGGGGTATTGAAACAGGCTTCGAATGCGGAGGACAATGAGCCAGTCTCTTCCATTTTATCTTTCATTGTCAGAACAAATCCTCCAGCGATTGCTGGAATCGACATCAAAAATGAAAATTCCGCCGCTTTTTCGGCTTTCACTCCGCTCACTAGACCAGCGGCGATGGTTGAGCCTGAGCGTGATATTCCAGGTAAAATAGCAAAGGCTTGGCCAATACCCATCATCAAAGCACCTTTGAGACCGACTGCTCCCTGACCACCTTTAACGAGTCGTGGCACAAATAACACCAAGCCAGTGACGACCAACAATCCAGACACCAACACTGGGTTACCTGGTGCTGCATCAAAAAGGTCTTTGAAAAGAAGAGCTGCGATCACAGCGGGAACTGTCGCCAGCCCAAGATACACAATCTTCATCCGCTCCTCCATCATATCCTTGGTGTAGAGCGACTGCACCAGCATCCACAAACTCTTTCTAAAGAACAGCAAAACACTCACTAGGGTTCCAAGATGGAGAATAATCTCAAAGGAAAGATCTGGCTGATGCAAAGCACCCTCCACACGAATCCCTAACAAATACTGAGTCAACACAATGTGCCCACTCGATGAGACTGGCAAAAATTCTGCCAAACCTTGCACTATTCCGACAACAATCGCCTTCCAAATTTCAATCTCCATATTCACTCTAGGTGTAGTGGCAGCACCCTAGTTTCTCAACGCCAACGATCAAGAGTATTGCATGGAAATTTCAGAAACTCGGTCCCTCAGAGTCAGTCCTCAACTTCTTTAGTAGGAAATAATGTGTCGATTGTAAGGTAAACAGCAACACCTAACATCACAGCCAAGACCGTCATATGTGTTTGGTAACCTCCAAGAGATACATTACCCCCACTACAACCGCAGTCGATATTGAGACCTCTAGACCAGACTGAGCCTATACCGACCAAAAATGCTAGTACCATGCCTAAGCTAAGAACTAAGGCACCACGGAGCCAAAATTTGGTGAGTAGACAGACTCCAACCAACACCTCTAACGGCGGCAGAAAGTAGGCCAGCCACATATCATAGGGGGCTGAATCAAATGGTGAGATCTGAAAATTTGCCACATTCTCTACAAATGCGTGGGCATCGAACATTTTCATTCCCCCAAAAATGAGGAAAACCAATGCCAACAGCACGCGTAGAATGCGAACAATCATCTTTAAACAATCTCGCCGTCTGGGTAGATTTCACGGAATTTTATTGCTTCCACGCCGACCAGAGCGGCTGTTCCAATGAGGCTTTCTACACTCACAGTCTTCGGAACTTGAGCAGCGGGTCTGGTAAGACCGCAAAGTAAGTGACCGTATACCTGCGCTCCTGCAACGTGCTCTAGCAATTTGAAGGATATGTGAGCTGAATCCAGATTTGGAAACACCAAAACATCGGCGCTCTTCTCGGCGCATTTGTCTTTCAGTTTGACCTCAGCAGCTGCTAGATCAAGAGCTACATCAGCCTGAACTTCACCATCAATGCTAATATCAAGTCTCTGTTCACGCGCTTTTTGGCGCGCAAGAGCAGCGGCAGCGACTACGCGTTTCGATGAATTACTTGGCATCGATCCATGCGTAGAATGGCTCAACATAGCCACCCTTGGAGGATGGCCCATAAAATGTTTGGCAAGCTTGCCAGTCTCTACTGCAAATCCAGCAAGATCTTCCACCGTTGGTTCAGGGTTCACCCCACAGTCGGTGAGAAAGAGCATGCCTTCACTGCCAAAATGTTTGAGGTGAGGAGCCACCATTGCCACCACGCTAAAAAGCTTTGGCGCTTTGGGATCTTTTTTTATGAAGTGCATTAAGGAACGGTAAATCGACGCGGGGTCTGCCTGATTTCCAGACACCATGCCATCCGCATGACCGTATTGTACCATCATCGCAGCAAAATTATGAGGCCTAGCCATCATTTCGCGAGCATCCGTTACTTCTCGACCACGGTACCGCTCTACTTTTTCGAGACGTCTACAGAATAGGTCTAGGTCGCTCGAACGCGCTGGCTCCATCACATTGATCCATTTCAGAGAAACCCCCAATCTGACAGCCATAGCGCGAATCCTATTCTTATCACCTAACAAAATGGGTGCTATGATCTCCATTTTCACTAACTGAGCAGCGGCACGTATCACACGCTCATCTTGACCTTCGGTAAAGACGATCCGCTTTGGGTGCCTCTTTAGAGTGGAAAACAGGTGCTTTGTCAGTTCGTTAGCCTCTGGAAATTGGATATCAGATGTCGTCATAGAAATACTAGCGGTCGAATCGCTCACTAGAGAACTAATCCGAAGTCCAACATACCCGCAATGCTAAAAGCATCAAAATGGATCAATAAACTGACATAATTTATCGCATTTGTGGAATAACTACCCTTGCTTCACTCTCACCACTCAAGTAGGTGCTTGAAAATTCTTTATCATTCGATGAAAAATATGCACTTTCGTACTCGTAAAACAAGTCTACTGTAATGACCAAAATGAAAAGTATCCTTCGCATAATTCCAGCTATCCTCATTCTCGCTATCGGAGTCTGGGGCTGGAAACACTTTTCTACTGCAGAGGACGACAGTAAGAAAGAGAAGCCAGCAAAACTCAGTAAAACCGAGCGCACAGCGCGAGCTCTGGCAAATGCTCAGCAAACACACGTCATCGAGCTCACGTCCGAGAATTTTCTAGTCGAGCTCACGTCCCACGGAATAGTTAAGCCACCCGCGATCACCACCCTCAACCCGCAAGTCAACGGAATCGTTGCTAAAATTGCGCCCAATTTTGAAAATGGCTCCTTCGTTGAAAGAGGTGAAATCTTGGTTGAACTAGACCAAAGTGACTTCCAATCACAGATTTCATCGGCCTCCGCTGCCCTTGCCCGAGCCGAAGCATCGCTCGCCCAAGAAAATGCCCGTGCTGCCCAAGCTCTCAGAAATTGGCGAGATATCGGCTTCGATGAAGAGCCCAATGCTCTCGTGCTAAGAAAACCTCAACTCAAAGAGGCCGAAGCAAACGTCGCAGCCCAGCAAGCTTCCCTAGAACGAGCCCAACGAAACCTAGCGCGCACAAAAATTCGAGCCCCGTACGATGGACGCATCCGCTCAAGAAACATCGGCCTAGGCCAGTCAGTAGGATCAAGCACAAAGCTTGGAGAACTTTATGCAACAGCATACGCAGAGGTCAGGCTTCCACTTTCGACCCGCCAACTTGGTAAAATTCACATCGATGAAATTGAATTTGAGCACATCCCAGTGGTGCTAGAGGATGCCCTACACGCGTATGACGACCGCAAGTGGCCGGCTAAGATCGTCCGTATTGAAGGTGAACTCGATCCAAATTCTCGCGAGCTCTTCGTCGTTGCTCGTGTTGAAGACCCTTTTGGTCGCAAGAGCAAAACACCCGGCCATCCATTGCGGATGAACCAACCTGTCACCGCTACGATCCAGGCAAACACTCTCAATAATGTCGTAGCCATCCCCCGCACAGCCATCTATGGCAAAGATGAAATCATTTTGATCAAGGACAACACGATCCATCGCCAAACGATCAACATTGTTTGGTCTACAATCGATAAAGTTTTCACCGACACTGAAGGGCTCGATAATGCTCTGTTAGCTACTTCAAAGTTAGCTTACGCATCCCAAGGCTCACCAGTCCGCATCATTGAGGAAGTGCCACACACGTAGTGCAGCTTCTCCCCCCTCCGGTCAGAGAACTCGACTCGAATGCTTTTTAAAATCTCTTGGACTGAAGCCTGTCGATTTTTTAAACACTTCAGAGAAACGTCTCACACTAGCGAAGCCACAGCGCTCGGCGACCTCTCCCACTGAGGTATCTTTTTCAACTAGTAATACTCTAGCGTAACCAACCCGCTTCGAGAGCATCATACTCCAAAGACTCATTCCAATGCTCGATTGGACTCGCAGTTCCAAGTTGCGCCTACCCAGAGGTACCTGATCCACAAGCTCAGTCACATCCCTCACAGTCGACAAATGAGCATCAGCATACTCTAACACAGTGCGTACATGTGGATCCATCACCGCATTCATCGAGGTCGAACCTCGCTCGACCACGCGAATTGGGTCTGGAGAAAAATGCCCGTCGTGCCGAAGCTCTCGTTTATTTAGCATGTCAGCCAACATTTCAGCGGCAGCATACCCCACTTTTGCAGCAGGAATCTCGATACTTGAGAGAGGTGGCCGCGACAGACGACACTCCACAAAGTCATTATCAACGCCAAGAATGGCGATCTCATTCGGGACACTGACATCTAGTTCTAGGCAAACATCCGCTAAATCTCTCGCTGGAATATCATTGGAACAAAACACTGCGGCAGGCTTCTTCAGGCCACTCACCCATTGCTTCATTTTCTCACGAACCTGATGCGAGTCTGAAGCACTGGCAATCTGTGGAAGGTAAGCAACGAAGCAAGTGTCCACTACATTTCCACTACCTAGAGCTTCTTTGTAGCCGCTCAGGCGCTGTTTTGAATACTGCAGTATTCCATTTCCAACGTAGCCAAAATTCTTAAACCCTAAACCTAAAAAATACTCCCCAGCCATTCGACCCACAGCTTGGTGGTTCACATCTGAAAGCGCTCCATTCAACCCTAACAGGGAGTCCGTTGTATTCACCAGCGGGATGTCTAATTCCAGGACTCGCCCTAACAATTCTTCATCAAAGAAATGGCCGATCACCCCATCTACCTGCCACTGGGCTAGAGCATCGATTCCCTCCAGTGAGGGTGCTGCATCATAGAACACCCAGTTCTTCCTGCGCTGGCTATGCGCATAAATACCTTCAATCACATTGCGATTGTAGCCCATACTTTTTTCCATCAGTAGGCCGATACGGTAGAGATCTTTCACATCTGAGGTTTAAGCAATTTCCTCGTTCTAGAAAAGACAATTACGCATATCGTCCGAAACCCTACGCAAATAAAGAAGACAGATGTAGTGACATATTGTATAAAAACCGAGCAACAAATAATTACATCATGTCAGACTATTTCAGCCACATTCCAAAAATCCAGTTCGAAGGTACAGGTACAACCAATCCTTTCGCATTTCGCCACTACAATCCAGATGAAGTCATCATGGGAAAAACCATGCGTGAGCACCTCCGTTTTGGAGCTCCATACTGGCATGTGATGCGTAACGACCTCTCCGACCCATTCGGTGCTGGCACCGCGCTTATGCCTTGGGATGATGGATCAGATAGCTTAGACAACGCCTTGAAGCGAGTCCCAGTCTTTTTTGAGTTTCTTAATAAAATCGATATCGATTACTATTGCTGGCACGACCGTGACATCTCACCTGAAGGAAAAACTCTAGCTGAGACACACGCCAATCTAGCAGCTGTTTGTGACGCTCTTGAATCTGAGCAGAAAGCCCACGGTAAGAAGCTCCTATGGGGAACATCCTGCCTCTTCAGCCACCCACGTTATTCTCAAGGCGCAGCAACAAGCCCAGATGCAAATGTCTACGCTTATGCTGCATCCAATGTGAAGCACGCTCTTGAGCAAACACACAGACTCGGTGGCGAAGGCTACACATTCTGGGGAGGTCGCGAAGGTTACGCCACTCTTCTCAACACCGACATGAAGCGCGAGCTCGATCACCTTGCCGCCTTCTTCCACATGGCTGTCGACCACGCTAAAAAGATTGGCTACAAAGGTCAGTTCTACATCGAGCCAAAGCCGATGGAGCCGTCCACTCACCAGTACGATTCAGACTCAGCAGCTTGCCTCAACTTCCTCCGCGAGTACAATCTCCTCGATCACTTCAAACTGAACCTTGAGACTAACCACGCCACACTCGCGGGTCACACTATGCAGCACGAAATGGATGTTGCTCTCGGTGCCAATGCTCTAGGATCCATCGATGCTAACCAAGGTGATGAACTCATTGGTTGGGACACTGACCAGTTCCCAACAGACATTTATATGGCTACTCACGTCATGGTTCGTATCTTGAAGATGGGTGGATTCACTACAGGTGGACTCAACTTCGATGCGAAACGCCGCCGTGAGTCTCACGAACTAGAAGACCTATTCCACGCACATGTTGGCGGAATGGACACCTTTGCTCGCGGACTTAAGATTGCTTCTAAAATCGTTGCCGATGGTCGCTTTGACGAGCTCGTAGGGCAGCGCTATTCTTCATTCGACAACGGAATCGGTGCTGATGTGGAAGCAGGAAAGACAACTCTCGATAGCCTCGACGCTTTCGCGCATAGCATTCAAGCCCCAGTTGTCGCTAGCGGCCGCCAGGAGATGCTTGAGAACCTTCTTAACGACTACATCGTTTAAATAACATTATGTACCTAGGTCTAGACGCATCTACTCAGAGTCTCTCAGCTATACTGATAGACACAGCTCAAGGTGAAATTATAGCGGAGGACAGTGTCAATTTTGGCGCTGAGTTTCCAGAATATGATTCACCCAATGGCTTCATTAGTTCAGGAGAGGGAGTTGTCACAGCTTCCCCCTTGATGTGGCTAGATGCCCTAGACCTAGTTTTAAAACGACTCTGTGACAAAGGTATAGACCTCGCTAAAGTTCGTGCCGTTTGCGGTGCAGGACAACAACACGCTAGCGTCTACCTCAACTCCAGCTTTGAAGGTGCACTCGGACAGCTCGATGCCACACGCTCATTGAGCGAACAACTCGCTTCCACACTTTCACGCGCACAGTCCCCCATTTGGATGGACAGCTCAACAAGCGAGCAATGCCAGCAAATATCCGACTCCATTGGATCTAGCCAAAAAGTCAGTGAGCTTACTGGCTCCGTCGCGACTCAGCGCTTCACTGGACCTCAGATCCGCAAATTCTACCAAGAATCCGCCGAAGCCTACTCGCAAACAAGCAAGATCCACCTCAACAGTTCTTTCCTAGCTTCTGTTCTAGCAGGAGCTAACGCCCCAATAGATTTTGGTGACGGAGCAGGCATGAACTTGATGGATATTAGTAGCAATGAGTGGAACAGCGAAATGCTGCAAGCCACCGCTCCGGAACTATCTAACAAACTTCCAGATCTCAAAAACGCCGGCACTTATGTTGCTAATATTTCTAGCTACTTCGTAAAGAAATATGGCTTCAACTCCGACAGCAAAGCTCTGAGCTGGACTGGTGACAACCCCGCTAGCCTCGTAGGTATGGGCGCGGCATCAGCTGGAAAAGTGGTCATCAGTCTAGGCACTAGTGACACTCTCTTTGCCGCAATGCCAGAATCTAAGACCGATCCGAATGGATTCGGTCATGTATTCGGCAACCCTATCACCGGCTACATGAGCTTGATCTGTTTTGCTAACGGCTCGCTCGCTAGAGAAACGATCAAAGAACAACACAATCTAAGCTGGGAGCAATTTGAACAAGACGCTCTCGCTAGTTCCCCACTAGGAAACCAAGGTAAGCTTGCAGCTGCCTTATTCACTCCAGAGGTCACACCGCGGCTTCAAGAAGCTGGATTCCAGACAAACCAATGGGATCCACAGAATGAACCCGTAGCAACGACTCTCAGAGCCCTGCTCGAAGGTCAGTTCAGTAACATGAAGTTGCAGTCAGAATGGATGCAGCTCGAGATCACTGATGTATTGCTCACTGGCGGTGCTTCTAAGAACGAAGCTATTGCCCAAACAATTGCTGACATTTTTCAAGCTCCTGTCAAACGACTCGAAGTCTCCAGCTCCGTCGGACTTGGATCAGCCATTCTAGCAGCTCTTTCTGAAGGCGCTAACTATGGCGAACTCGTCGAGTCCTTTTGCTCGCCATCACCTGAAACGACCCGACCGCAAGACGGCAGTGAAATCTATTCTTCACACCTCCGTGATCACGGAAGCTTTCTTGAGTTGTTAGGAAATTCTCTCGGCTATTAGTTTGCTATCTGAAGATAGGTGCTATGCTGCGCCAATCTCCTATGACCGTCCGTGAAATAAAAAGCATCATAGCCTTAGCCATTCCCCTAGTCATCGGCCAGCTAGGGCAGATGCTACTGGGAGTATTTGACACCATCATGGTGGGGAAAGTGGGAGTCCTCGACTTGGCCGCCCTTTCTTTTGCTAACAGCTTATTCATTGTGCCTTTCGTCTTTGCGATAGGGATTCTCACTTGTATTTCTATCCGAACATCCACAGCCCGTGGCCAGAAGAACCAAGGCGAAGCGCGAAGTGTTTGTCGAAATGGATTTTATCTCTCCACTATCATAGGAACTGTATTTTTCTTAGTCGCTCTCGCAGCCTTCCCGTTTCTCCATTCGATGGGCCAACCCGATGACGTTGCAACGAGGTCTGAAGGTTATTATCTCATCGTCATGGCGTCACTCATTCCATGTGCGATGTCACTCCTACTGAAAAACCACGCCGATGCTCTCGACCGGCCATGGCCTGCATTTTGGATTTTCATGGGAGGGGTGGCACTCAATATCCTGCTCAATGCCGCTCTCATTTTTGGACAATGGGGATTTCCTCAAATGGGACTTGAAGGAGCCGCCATCGCCACCCTTGTAGCTCGATGGGTCATCGTGGTTGCTATGATGCTCTGGTTTCGTTTCGACCGATCTCTCCACCCATGGACTCCCACACATTGGCTAAAAAAACCGGACTGGAGCGAAATCCGATCTCTCAATAAACTCGGGTTACCGGCTGGGCTACAGACCCTCGCTGAGGTCAGCACGTTTGCTGCCGCCGGCTTGATCATTGGTGCCTTCGGAGCTGAAGCACTAGCCTCCCACCAAATTGCACTGCAGTCTTCAGGCATGGCGTTTATGCTTCCTCTTGGCATCTCTATGGCTCTAACGGTTCGCATTGGCGAGGTTCACGGCGACCACAAGCGCCAAAGAAGCATCGTCAAAACTGGTTGGTTTCTCACCATCTTGTGCTCCTGCACAACTGCTGCTATCTTCATTTTCGCGGGCAAGCTTGTGGCATCTCTGTTCATCGACATCCCTGAGATTATCACTCTCGCCGCATCACTGTTGGTTGTCTCTGGTATTTTCCAAATTGTGGATGGCCTACAAGTGGCATCCACTGGACTCCTACGCGGACTTCACGACACCCAAATACCCGCAAAAATGGCAATCTTATCGTATTGGGCGATTGGTATTCCAGCGGGCTATTGCTTGGCCCACTTTGCGGGCCTCCAAGCAAAAGGCATGTGGTGGGGGCTAGCGCTTGGCCTAGCAATAGCATCTATCCTACTCTCCACCCGTCTGTGGCGCAAAATACGCTAGACTCCAACGCCTCGATTTAGACAAAAAAATACCCGAACAGCGATTTAGCCATTCGGGTATTTTCCTTTAGAATTATTTTCTGAGTTTTTGGATGTCTTTATCGAGACCATTACGGCTGTACTTTTCAAGCACCAGCGCTCCTTTGACGTAAACCTGTGCAACAAGGCCTACCATACTATCTACCCGCCGACCGGCAGGTGCTCCAGTACCACATCATCCACCGCTGACACCGGGTTTCGAATTTCGAACAATCCCCACGGGGTAGGTAAAGACAGTTTCACGGTGATTCCCGTAGAGCGAAGCTACATCGACACTACCTCTTTTCGAGGTGAGCACTGGAGGCCCATCGAGGGTATCTAGTTTGTAGTACGTCACATATTTAACCTCTATATCTTTGATTGATTGAGCTGATCGATTGGCTAAATTGATACCAAAGTTTGTATCCACAGTGATAGCTCTACCATTACGTGAAGCTTTCGCTTTAGTCTCCTTTACAGAAATGCTCAGGCTTTTGGAGGCCAGCACAAGATCTTTAATCTCCTCATAGTACGCGACATCACGCTCGCTGAGTTTATCGAGAGGAACTGTCAGTGTTGATTTTTTTGTCTGCACTGAAATCGTCTCTTTTCCTTGATCAAATCCAACGATGCGTCCTTTGAAGGATTTTGAATAATCTGGAGTGTGAAATTTGCGCTCATAGATACCGTCGAAACGATCTTTCTCCGCGAGCACTGCTGCAGGAGCATCAGTGACAACCTTTGGTCTATACTCAAGAGAAACATTATATGTTCCCCCTTTGGCTGTGCCAGTAAGGTAGACATAGTAGGAATCTTGCTTCCAGCGGTACGTCATAGATTTTCCACCGCTTTTTGCATTGAAAGCATCCTCGGTGTGATCCACTTCGAGGTTGGTATCGAAAACTGCGACCCACTCTTCAAGAGTGTCGGTAAATTCTGATTTTGATTGAGTATTATCGACTAGCACATTCAAAGAACGCAAAAATCCAGCTCTAGAAACCATGTCGAATCCATCAACATCACGGTTCCATAAGCGGATATCTGTATTCTTCAGAACAGCTTTGTCTGTTGAGGTCTCCCACTTGAAAGTAGAGAATTCGTCAGCAGCAGCTTTCGCAGACTTGGCCCAACAGCCTTCGTCTGTGAATAGCCTATCGATGTTCGTTTGGGCCAGCAACGAAGTTGCTAAGGCTCCGTACGCCATCATAGTTTTATAGACTGTATTCATTGGAATTTAATAGGTGTTTCATAAGCTCAAGCTCTCACTGAAAATCGAAAATCGATAAGCTTATGAGATATAATGTGTAGCAATAGCACTAAAGGTCAATAGGAAAGAACTGCTGCCTACCCTAGAACCAATGATTGGTGTCAAATTTGTCACCACCATAGCTCTTGACCATGCCTCAATGATTCGATAATAGTCGAATTATGGATATAAAGCAAGCGGTGAACCGATTGAGCGCTCTTTCTCAGGAGTCACGCCTCAGTATCTTTCGGCTCTTAGTCCGTTGTGGAGACAAAGGCTTGAGTGCGGGTGAAATAGCAGAACACACAGGTATTCAATCCAATACTCTCTCTTTCCACCTCAAAGAACTCACCACGGCAGAGCTCATCCAATCCGTACGTCAGGGCAGAAGTATTATCTACAGCCTGAAAATCGATGGCATGCGGGAGTTGATCCATTTCCTCACCGAGGATTGTTGTCAAGGCCGACCAGAACTTTGCAAACCTTCCAGCGACTGCTGCTAAAATTTAAATCAAACTCACTATGAAAATTGGAATCAATGGCTTCGGCCGCATGGGAAGGCTCGGCTTTCGAGCTGGATTCGACCACACAGAATTCACCATCGTCCAGATCAACGAACTCGGCGGTACAGCTGAAACAGCGGCACACTTACTAGAGTTCGACACTGTCCACGGCCGTTGGGATCGCAACATCACCCATGACGAGAATTCGATATCAGTCGAAGGACAAAGAATCCCAGTCACTCACAACAAAAGGATTGAAGACACTGATTGGACAAGCTGTGACATCGTGATCGAAGCCACTGGCGTCTATAAAACAGTGGCTCAGCTAGAAGCATATTTTGCTCAAGGAGTCAAAAAGGTCGTCGTCGCAGCCCCAGTCAAAGACGATGAAGCCCTTAATATTGTAATCGGCTGTAATGATGACCTCTATGATCCAGAGGTCCACCGCATTGTCACCGCGGCATCCTGTACCACCAACTGTATCGCCCCAGCTATCAAGGTGGTGCATGAAAAAATCGGCATCGAACGCGGCACCATCACCACCCTCCACAATATCACCAACACCCAAGTCATTGTCGACGCTCCGCACAGCGACCTTCGAAGAGCCAGATCTTCCGTAAATTCAATGATCCCAACCACCACGGGATCCGCCACCGCCATCACTATGATCTACCCTGAGCTAAAGGGTAAACTCAATGGTCACGCCGTGCGCATTCCCCTGCTCAATGCATCGCTCACGGACTGTGTGTTTGAACTCAAGCGCGAGGTAACTGCGGAGGAGGTGAATGCCCTGCTAAAAGAAGCCGCCGACGGTGAACTCAAAGGAATTCTAGGCTTCGAAGAAAAGCCTTTAGTCTCCGCAGACTACACCAACGACACTCGCTCAGGAATCATCGATGCCCCATCGACTATGGTTGTCGATGGAACAATGCTCAAGCTATTCGTCTGGTATGACAATGAAGTAGGCTACGCAAACCGCTTGATGGATCTGGTCCAGAAGGTTGCAAAATCCATTTGCTGATTCCTAATTG
>CAXMPP010000038.1:0-15201 GCA_964195395.1 uncultured Thermodesulfobacteriota bacterium | reverse complement strand
TCCAGCGGCTTCGCCCTGTCGCTCGTCATTGGCTTAGGTTATTTCCTTTTTCATATCTTTGCGGACCAGGTCGATGCCGAATCCGGTAATCTTGCAACCATTCTTTACTGGATGCCCAATGTCCTCGCACTCCTCCTAGGCATCTACCTCTTCAGGCGCGCACGCAGAAGATAAACACCACCGCCCTCATGGCTAAGCACAGTCACCCATTCAGAAACCTTTGGCGAAACGTCAGCACATTTTTTCGAGAAAATGCGCTGGATCCCTTTCCTATTCGTCATTCCTTGTCGGAACTGACTCCGCGCAACATCGCCGCCGACAGCAAAGCTGCACTCAACGTAGCACTTCTTACGCTCCCGCAGGGCATGGCCTACGCTGCTATCGCGGAGCTCCCGATCTATTATGGTATCATTTGCTCGATCATCGCCGGTGTTCTAGCCCCTCTTTTTGCCAGTTCACGCTTCACTATTATTGGCCCCACCAATGCAACAGCATTCATGGTCTTTAGTTTTTTCGTCTCCCACCCAGAAGTCGATATGCAGAGCAAGATGCTCATGATGCCGCTCTTAGTATTCATGGTCGGAGCGCTCTCTGTAGCTGGTGCCTATTTCAAAGTCGCTGATCTCTTGCAGTACGTTAGCCGCAGTGTGCTAGTTGGCTACATCACTGGTGCAGCCATCCTGATTATGACAAATCAGATGAAGCACCTCTTCGGAATAGCTGAACCCATGAGTGAGGCTGGCGCTAAAACCTTCTTTTCTATCGTCCAAGCGATTGGCTCTTTCTGGCGATCCTACCAATGGCAACCCTTCCTTCTTGGCGGCTGCACCTTAGCCCTCTACCTTTACATGCAAAAACGGATTGCAGCACTCCCCAATTTTGCAATCTGCCTCACCGTCAGCACACTCATCACTTACCTACTTAAATTGTATGTGCCCGCATTCTCAGAAATCGCAAACTTCACTCCCTTCAGTGAGTTTTCCTTCTCCCCCAGCCTAGCTGGCTTCGATTTTGATTCTATATCAGTACTTTTCGGCGTGGCCTTTGCCATCTCCTTTTTAGCTTCATTAGAAAACACCGTGATGGGCAAATCACTTGGCTCACGCAGTGGTGAACGACCTGATGTCAACCAAGACATGTTTGCAGTAGGCATGGCCAACATAGGAGCGTCTTTACTAGCTCCCATGCCAGCTTCTGGGTCACTCACACGCTCAGCCCTCAATTACGACTCTGGCGCTAAAACCCGCTTTGCCTCGATCTATTGCTCTCTACTCTGCTTGCTCGGATTTTGGGCACTGATTGAACTCCCCATTGTAGAGCACATCCCCAAAGCTGCCCTTTCCGGCCTAGTCATCGGCATCGCCATATCTCTCATAAAATGGCACAATATCCGAATCTGCTTACGCGCCACCCATGATGACGCCCTAGTCGTCATCAGCACCTTTTGCGCCACACTCATCACCCGCCTTGATTATGCCATCTTTGCTGGAGTAGCTCTCTCCATCACACTCTTCTTACGCAAAGCATCTAAACCGCACCTCATCGAATATGAAGTAAGCGACGCGGGTGATCTGCGGGAACTCGACAAAAAGAAAGAACGTCAAAACCCTGCGATTTCCATCGTTCACGTCGAAGGCGACCTCTTCTTCGGTGCCGCTGAGCTATTCCGCACCCAAGTCCAAATTACAGCTTCGGACCCTAATCTCAAAGTCATTATCCTGCGCCTCAAGAATGCACGTCACCTCGACGCGACCAGTGTCATGGCGCTAGAGAACCTAGTGAAACACATGCGAGAACAGGGACGCTTTGTACTCATCTCTGGAGCCACTAGAGATGTCTATAAGGTACTCAAGCTCTCTGGCGCTATAGAAACGATCCAGGGCGACTGTGACCGGTCCCAAGGAGAAACAAACGTCTTCATCTACTCACCAAGCAACCCCAACCTGTCGACACGTGACGCTCTAATACGTGCTCAGGAGCTACTTGGCACCAAAACCGCGGACATTAAGATTTTTTATGACCCCTCTCACAAGTAGATCTAAGCTTGCTCAGAACTGAAATGTTGCCATCACTACACCACTGCTTTATAAACAGTGGTGATGCTTCAGCGCCACCTCATTCCACTCATGTTCAGCTCCATTTTCATTGGGGCTAGCAGCCCAGCTGAAGACTCAGAAGTATACCCCAAGCTGACCACCCAGTCGGGCCGGCATTTCCTAGAGGTTAAAGTCCTCAAGATAGAACCTGATAGCATCACAATCATGCACAAGGAGGGTGGTTGTCGACTCAAGACAGAAGACCTATCCCCCAGCTTTCAGAAAAAACTAGGGATCAGCTTCGATGACGCCGCCAGAGCTTACCGAGAAAGGCGTCTGAGCAAACAGTCCGCCGTTCAGAAAAACGCCCTCCAAGCCCAACAGAAAGAAGCTCGGAAACGCCAGCGAGCGATGATCTCCAGAATTATAGAACAGCAAGAACTTGAGCTTTCTCAAGATGCTAAAGTGAAGGTTGTCGAAAAACACGCTGATGGCTACCTGTGTAAAGTCGTCTACCCCATCACCATCGATGTCACCAAACAGGTCACCACCACCCTCGGCGCCAGAAAAATCATCGTTGTGGGCAAGAAAACTATCTACCCGAACGATTTCGAAGCCGAACTCATTTACCTCCTTTCAGAAAAACCCCTGAGCAACGGTAGAGAGTATCCGTTGCGCATTCTTCACGATCAACCATACAGCTACACCAATAAATTAGGTGACTCCTCACACATTCAGATGTTCAAAGTCATCACCCCTTGAGACTGATTTTCTCATTCTCAGAGAAATTTGGTTGATAATCCACCGCACCACCTCCACTAATCCCCCATGAAGTCATCATTCGTTATAGAACTTATCAATCTACCCGAGGAAGGGAAATCCTTCGAAGGCGAGATCGATCCAGCGATCTACAACCTGCCTAAACGCGACGCCCAACCAGCCGGGCCACTCTACTATTCACTCCATGCTCAGCGATTTGAAGACGAACTTTTAGTCCGTGGATTCATTTCCAGCGCCTTTAAATTCACCTGCAGCCGCGACAACCAAGAATTTATTAAGACAATTTCTTTAGAGCAATATGGGCAGTCATTTGAGATCGAAGAAAGCAACGTAGACCTGACTGAAGCCTTACGGGAAGAGGTTTTGATGCACTTCCCCAGTTACCCAAAATGTGACGAAGCCGACGAGCCACACGCCTGTAAAATTGAAGAACAGTATTTATCAGTAGACAAAGACCCCGATAATAGTGTAGACGAAGCGCCCGAGAGCAAGAGTGACAACCAATGGGGTGCACTCGATGACTTCAAAGAATTTAAAGACTAACCGTCCACTAGAGACCTAAGATTATGGCAGTACCAAAGCGTAGAACATCAAAAATGAAGCAGAAAATGCGTCGCGGCGCTAACCGTTGGCGTGCACCTAAACTCCAGACCTGCTCCGAGTGCGGTAGCCGCGTTCCTGGTCACATCGCTTGCCCATCATGTGGCAACTACGGTGGCCGTCAGGTTCTCGAAGTTGACGCTCTTTAATTTGGTCTCGTGCCACAATGGCACGACCATCTGAAACTTTTCAAAAACGTTGCGGTAATATATTTTACCGCAACGTTTTTTTTCGTGTCCAAACCCAACTAAAACACATACACAACAGTCATGAAGATTGCATTGGATGCCATGGGCGGAGATAAAGCCCCGCTCGTCAACATTATCGGCGCCAAAGACGCACTCGCACTCTATCCAAAGATTGAAAAAATCTTTCTCGTAGGTGACGAAGAAACCCTCAAGGTTGAGTGCGCGAAACACCAACTCAAAGACACACGAGTCGAGATCATCCATGCCCCTGACGTTGTTGAAATGCATGAGTCCGGAGCAAAGACGCTCCGCTCCAAAAAGAAATCTTCTATAGCCGTCGCGACAGAACTAGTGAAACAAGGTGATGCCGATGCTGTCGTAAGTGCCGGAAACACCGGTGCTGCGGTCGCGACTGCCACCCTAAAACTCAGAACTCTCAAAGGAGTCGAGCGAGCCGGCATCGCATCCCCAATGCCCAACGAACACGGTGTCTGTAACCTGCTCGATGCCGGAGCCAATCCTGAAGCCTCAGCCAAACACCTCGTCGCCTACGCTGTGATGGGTGCCATTTATTCTAAACACGTCATGGGCGTCAAAGAGCCAGTTGTCGGACTCATGTCCAATGGTGAAGAAGATGAAAAAGGCAACAGCCTCACCAAAGAAACCTTCGGCCTGCTCAAAGAGCTCGAGGCCACAGGAAAATGCCCATTCACTTTCAAAGGAAATGTTGAAGGTCATGATCTGTTTGAAACCAAACTCGACGTCGCGCTCTGCGATGGCTTCACAGGAAACATCATTCTCAAATCATGCGAAGCGACAGCCAAAGCTATGTCCAAATGGCTCAAGCTCGAATTCAAGCGTAATCCGTTCCGCGTTCTTGGAGCTGCAATGTCCCGAGGAGTTTTCAAGGCCGTAAAACAACGCTCATCCTACGAATCCTATGGCGGCAGCCCACTCTTAGGAGTGAACGGAGTCTGCATCATCGCTCATGGCGGTTCCTCAGCTCTAGCGATGCAAAACGCTATTCGAGTGGGCATGGAAACAGTGGAACAAAGCGTCAACCCACACATCGAAGAAGCCCTCGCTGCTCTAACCGAGTAAACTCTTCACATCCCGCCGAATAACCTAACAGCTTTATTCAGCGTTTTCTTAGAAATCAGTATGACTAACATTACTCATATTTCTATGGCATCCTACAAATAACTCACCCAACATCCAAAAATCATGTCAAATAAACTTAATAGCCTCAAGAACTATACCACCGTCGTTGCCGACACTGGAGACTTCCAATCAATCAATGAGTATCAGCCTCAAGACGCCACCACAAACCCGTCACTCATATTCAAGGCCAGCCAACAAGAAGAGTACCAATACATCCTTGATCAAGCCATCAAGGAACATAGCGACTCGTCCCTCAGTGGCGCAGCACTCACCGAATCCATCATCGATCGACTCCTTATTCTTTTTGGACTAGAAATTCTTAAAGTAGTACCTGGTCGCGTCTCTACTGAAGTAGATGCCCGCCTTTCATTCGACACAGTTGCCACTATAGCTAAAGCCAAACAACTCATCTCAGCCTATGAAGCTGAAGGCATCAATCGTGAACGCATTTTGATCAAAATCGCCTCCACGTGGGAAGGCATCAAAGCTGCTGAAGAATTAGAAAAAGAAGGTATCCGCTGTAACCTCACTCTCCTCTTCTCAATGGCCCAAGCCATTGCCTGCGCTGAAGCCAAAGTACAACTAATCTCTCCCTTCGTTGGTAGGATTTACGATTGGTACAAAGCAAAGAATTCTACCGATTATACAGGTGCGGAAGACCCTGGCGTCATCTCTGTCACGCAAATTTACCACTACTATAAAAAACTCGGCTATAAAACCGAGATCATGGGTGCATCATTTCGAAATACTAGCCAGATCATAGAACTCTCGGGTTGTGATTTACTCACAATTAGCCCTAACCTCCTCCAACAACTCCAAGACACCAGTGGGGAGATTGAACTGAAGCTCAGCAAAGTAAATGCAGAGGCGATTCAAATCGAAAGAATCTCTCTCGATGAAAAAGCCTTCCGTTTCATGCTCAATGAAGATGCCATGGCCACCGAGAAAACAGCTGAAGGTATACGTCTCTTCTCTGCCGACATCGTCAAATTAGAAGACATGATCGGCTCTCGTATCTAGGCGCTCTATTTAGACACAAAACAATGGCTTTCTACTGCATCGGCGACATCCACGGAAAATTCCCCAAACTCATTCAAGTTCTTAATGAACTCCCAATCGGAGCTCAAATAGTCTGCGTCGGTGACATCGGTCTAGGATTCAGGGACTCACGATCACCTGAATGCTTAGCCGCAGTCGATGCTGTAGCCTCATTGCGTGGACAGAAAGTCTGGCTTATGCGGGGCAACCATGACGCCCCAGAAATCTGGCTTCAACACCGGTCAGAATGGAATGCAGCCCTCAAAAGTATTCGTATTCCAGCAGACATCCATCGCATGAAGGTGGACAATATCCATATCATGATGGTGGGTGGCGGCACGTCGTTAGACCGTAGCCACTCTGATCGCGTGGAAGGTCAAACTTGGTGGGAAAATGAAGGTGTCTCAACTGACGCCCCTAAACAGGTCGATCTCATGGTCGAAACCTATGGACGAGCCGACATCCTCATCACGCACGCTGGACCAATCGAAGCCCAGCCTCCTCTCGACCGCGACAAGGAGACTTTCGACCATTACTCACAGGTCGATCCAACTCTTGCGGAACATGTCAAAGCCGAGCGCGAACTGCTCTCACAAGTTGTCGTAGCCAGTCAGGCACGCACAATCGTCTTTGGCCACTACCATGTCAGCCTAGAAAGCCATTATGGCCCGATCCGCTATAGATGCTGCGCCGAACTCGAAGCTTGGCACCACGTCAAACGAAGCGTCTTGCCCCCACTTCCCTGCTTAGGATAACACCTTAGTTCCTCTTAAAGAGTACCCACGAGCCCAATTTCTTCACATCCTCGAGCATCAAGTAAACGCTCGGCACCAGGATGAGGGTGATAGCCGTGGCAAAGAGAATACCAAAGCCTAATGACACGGCCATTGGGATAAGAAACTTCGCCTGCATATCTGTCTCAGTAAGCATCGGCATCAGACCGGCGAAAGTAGTCAATGAGGTTAATAAAATGGGCCTGAAGCGGCGCGCTCCCGCATTCCATACAGCCTCAATTACACCACCATCTTCTTCTCTATGACGGTTGATGTACTCTACCAGCACGAGAGAATCATTCACGACCACTCCTGAAAGCGCCACAATCCCGCACATCGACATGATACTAAGATCCATTCCTAGCAACACGTGCCCGCCGACTGCCCCCACTATTCCAAACGGGATGACTGACATCACAATCAATGGTTGGCTGTAGCTCTTCAGCGGTATTGCCAATAAAATGTAGATCATCAAAATTGCGAAAATGAATTTTTGTCCCATCTCCTTAATACTCGTATTTTGATCCTCTTGCTCGCCTCTATAACCCCATGTAACGCCGGGGAATTTTGATTTCAGCGAGTCTAGGACATTTTCGTTGAAAGTAGCCACCACAGCATTCGCATTCGCACCTGAGCTCTTATCTATGTCTGCCGCTATGGTCAACGAACGTCGCCCATCCACACGCTTAATCGTGGATAAACCACGGTATGGCTCACCTGCTATCACTTGCTTAATCGGCACCTCATCACCAGCAGGAGTAGTAAGGCGCACTTCTTCGAGAGTTTCTAGCGCCTTGCGCTCATACTCAGGGTAGCGGACCATTACCTTTACCTCGTCTCGGCCACGCTGAATACGCTGCACCTCGTCACCAAAGAACGATGAGCGGAGCTGCTGTGAAATATTAGCGACTGTGAAACCCAGAGCTTTGCCTGAATCCGTTAGATCATCCCGGTGATAGACTATCTCTGCCTTTCCCATGCGCCAACTGGTACTAATATCTGTGATTCCGTTCATCTCTGAAAGGTTGCCAGTAATATAGTCAGAAGCTTGCTTGAGTTCAGTTAGATTCTTTCCAGTTATTTCAATATCGATTGCATTGCCCCCGCTATTGGTTTCTTGTTTAAAGGAAAGTTCTACAACTCCGGCAATCTGTCCGATTTCTTTTCGCCAAGCGGAAATAACCTCACCACCATTCCACTCACGCTCAGAGGCTGGAATCAGCTCCAGTGTAATTTCTCCTAAATGGCTATTTACCATGTCGCTGTTAGGAGTAAATCCAGACTGGAAAGGTTGCGTACCAGCACTAGCTAGATAATGAGCAATCACGCTTTGGCCATCGTACCCCTTAAAGTCTTCACCCACTTTGCGGGCTGCTTCCTCTATTTTTTCAATCGCAGCATCAGTGGTGTCAAAGTTGACTCCCACTGGCATAATCAACTTCGCCGAGATCACATCGCCCTCGACCTTAGGCATGAAATCGAACGGCACACGGCCACTGCCCACCACTCCCACAGTAACTAACAACACCGCTACAAAGCAGGACCACACCACCCAACGTGAGTGAAGAACCACGCGTAGAGCTGGGCGATAGCAACACTCGATAAACCACTCCAATCCATCAGCAATCCAGTGCTGGAGCCGAGTGATCGGTCCATGGCTAACATTGGCATCCCGCGATTTCAACATCGCCAAATGTGCGGGAAGCACCAATTTAGACTGGATCAATGAAAAGAATAATACAGGGATAACCACTAAGGGAATATTTGGCCAGATTTTGCCACTCACTCCACTGAGACCAAGCATTGGTGTGAAAGCTGCCATCGTCGTCAAAACTCCAAAAGTCACCACCACACCCACCTCGTGCGTTCCCTTCCAAGAAGCCTCTCGCGGATCTTCACCCTTGCGAATACGGCTATAAACATTCTCACCCACCACAATCGCATCATCGACCACAATACCTAACACTAAGATGAAAGCAAAGAGCGAGATCATGTTCACACTCACCCCGAGCTCGGGCATCAACCAAACTCCACCCGCAAATGAAACAGGAATACCTATAGCCACCAACGCTGCCAACGAAGGTCTCAGGAAGAGAGCCAACACTATGAAAACTAGAAGCAGCCCCCAGCCACCATTGCGGCCTAACAAAGACAAGCGACCACCTAGCATTTTACTCTGATCATTCCACAACTCCAAGCTCACACCTGGTGGCAGCTCTGAAGGCGCAACATTCTCAATGTAATCTCGCACCCCTTTGGCCAATAACATCGTATCCTGCTCGCCCGTACGAAACACATTCACTAAGGCCGCATTGCGCCCATCAAATCGAGCTTTAAGATCCACATCCTCAAAACCATCAATAACACTCGCAATCTCACCGAGTTTGAGTTGCTCCCCGCTACTATTACTTACTATTACGATTTCTTTAAAATCTTCAGCACTGGTCACCTTCCCCTTCACTCTAACAACCACTTCCCCACCACGCTCCCTCACGCTGCCAGCCGGTAGATCGAGTGATGCAGCTCGCAACGCATCTGCAATTCCTGAAAGAGTTAGACCATGACGGCGCAATACCTCATCTGAAATTTCTATCGAAATCTCATACGGTCTTACATTTGCCAAAGACGCCTTCGTGATATTTGGCTTACCTCGCAGAGTCTGATCCACACGTTCCAGAAAACTATCCGGCTCACCAGCCTGGTAACTCAACAATCCGTCACGTACTTTCTGAGCAATTCCCCTTAGAGTCTTTTCATCCACATCGGCGCTCACCGCCACACTCATCACCTGATAAGATAAAAGTAATTCTTCCACGATGGGTTTCTCCGCTTGCTCAGGAAAAACACTGATAGCGTCGACGCGACTCTTCACATCATCCATCACATTGCGCACATCATAGCCGGTCTCCACTTCCACAGTGATAGCTCCTCGCCCCTCAGCTGCAGTGGAACTATAGCGCTTCACTCCATCCACATCTGCGATCGCGTCCTCAAGGGGCAATAAAATGCCATCCTCTACTTCCTCCGGTGTCGCATTGGGGAATGGGACGGATACGGTCACTGCATCCAGGCTAGTCTCAGGGAAAACCTCCTTCTTCAGCTTAAACCACGTTGAAATACCAGCCACTAACACGACTAGCATTAGGAAATTACCAGCCACATGATTGCGGCTAAACCATTTGATCATCCCTCCCATTAGTTCAATTGGTTAGTCTGCTTGCTCACCGGCTCTACTTTCATCCCACTCACCGGCAACTCGATCGGACTTGTGATCACTCTCTCACCATCGCTAAGACCCTCGGTTACGATCACATAGTCACGCTCGCTTCGTTCTACTTTAACCTTTCGCACGACCAGTTTGTTAGCTTGATCTATCAGCCAAACCACATCATCACTCCGCAAAGCTTCTCGCGGTAACTTAACCGCATTTTTGAATTCTACCCCCTCAAACTGCCCTTTCACAAACAAGCCTGTCGGTGGTACTCTAAACATTCCGTCCCCATCCGCCTCAGTCATTTCCACCACAACCATCATCGTGTGGGTCGCTCTGTCGATTTCCCCTTCAGTTCGTACGATCGACCCAGTCCATTCTTTAGAGGCTCGACCTACCTCAGCACTAACAACCACTGCCGCACCAACTAGATTTTCAGGTAAATAGCTCACATCTTCTAAACTCAGAGGCAAACGTACCTGCACCTTATCTGCAGTGTACACTTCAGCCACCCTTCCCCCTCTCGGCAAATAACCACCATCATCCACCGATGCTGAGCCAACCATGCAATCATACGGGGCTTTGATTTCAGTTTTAGCTAGATCACGTTGCGCTTGCACCGTATTTGCTTGGGCTGCTGAGAGTTTTGCTCTCGCACTCTTGAGCTGTGGCTCACGCGTCACAAGCTTTCCCGGTTCACCGCCTCGGCCTAGTTTTTTCCAGTCGCGCATCGCTTGCACCGCACGCGCTTCTTCTTGAATAATTTGAAATTCGGCATCAGCCACACTCGCTTTTGCCTGAGCTAACTGAGCTTGATAATCAGCTGAACTCACCCTCAGCATGCTCTCGTCTTTGCTAAATCGTCCACCAGTCTTCAATTTGGGAGAAACAAACTCGATAGCCCCTGCCACCTCGCTAACAATCATTGTTTGTGTAACGGGCTCCACTTGGCCTTGAGCACTCAGTTCCACTTTATACGCATCCGCCACAAGATCGAAAAATTCCACTCGTGGCTCGAAAACTTCCTTATCCTGCTTTGTCGCCTCTACAGGATTCCCGATTAAGTAACCCATCACCGCCACGCCCACGCCTAACACTAAGATTACCGCGACTAGTTTCACCAATGGTCTCATTACTTTTTGCTGCTCAATCATGGCTATTTCCCTTCAAATCTAAATTCTCCACCAAGTGCCAGATGTAGATCTACCCTATTCTCTAACTGTATTCTACGTAAAACTAACAATTGTGACCCCAACTCGACCGCTCGGCTCTGGGCTGTCAATAAGGTCAAAATATCTCCTGTGCCCTCTAAATAGTCGTCATTAGCAGCCCTCGCTGCATCATTTGCCAGTGCTGAAGCCTTGCTCATATCTTGGACCCGACGCTTAAACCAGTTTTCTAACATGAGGGCATTTTCAACCTCTCCGAAAGCCCCTAGAACAACGCCCTCTAAGTTCGCTAGCTCTTCACGCTCCTTTGAACTCCGTATCGCCTGCTCCCCCGTGACTCGTCCGCCAGTCAACAGGTTTTGAGTAATTGTCGCTCCTAACGCCCAAGTACTAAAGTTGTTATTTACAATTTGCTCCAGCGCATCACTCGCAGTACCAGTGGAACCTGTGAGACTTATAATGGGGAATATCGCGCGCTTCGCCTCTTCCATCCTAGCAACTGATGCGGCGTACCGGCGTTCAGCCGCAATCACATCTGGCCTTCTCTGCAAAAGAGCCGATGGCACACCGCTAGGAGGGCGCGCTGGCATCTTAGTGAGAGTTGAATTCCCCTTCATTTTCCCTGCTGGATAACGACCACAGAGTAATTCCAAGCGTCGTTGTGCCATTCTCACTTCACCTTCACGCTGAGAAATTATAGCCTTGGAAGTGGCTTGATCCGTTTGGGCCAAACGGAACTGACTCGCCGAACCTCCATCATTACCCAAATTTTGTGCAAATCTCTCTCCAATCGTCTCAACCGAATCATCACGAATCTGAGCCACACGCTTAGCTAAGGTGAGTTGTTCATTTGCCTCACCTAAAGAAAACCAAGCCTTACAAACCTCGGCAGCAAGCACAGCCTCGGCAGCTTTAGCATCGAGCTCCGCAGCCTGAGCGTCAGAAATGGCAGCCATTTGGCCCATACGAATTCGCCCCCAAAGGTCCATCTCCCAATTCACACGAAGATCCGCGTAACTTCCATTCTCTATGGAAGATCCACCAAAAGGCATTCCAACAAATTGTCTCTTACTCCTGTCTCCCTTAAATTCCGCCGCCAATGTTGGGCGAGCCGTAGCTCCAGCCACATAGGCGGCCTTCTGCGCCTGCACCACACGCTCTGCAGCCGCTCGCATATCTGGGTTTCGAGCGACAGCCTCAGCGACTAATTTATTCAAACTAGAATCACCAAAACTCTGCACCCACTCTCGATCCACACCAGATTTCCCTTCTTTGGTTGCAGTCCAACTGTCAGGGGCCATTTGCTCAACCTTGAGCATCTGAGACTCGGGAGGCTTCACCGCGCAGCCAACTAGAAAAACACTCAGTGAAGCCAGACTAACCTGCATCAGAGAACTGCAAAAACGTTTGTTCCAAAATCCATACCATTGAATGGTGGTTGGAAAGCCAACCGAAGCGACCTTATCAGCCTTTATGATCTTAACCATTTGAACAACACAGCTTCTCATATTGTGTATTCGGAACCTAACTTGGCACCAAGATCCTGCAACTCTAAAAACAGTCATCTTAGACATCCTTCGTGAACAACCTAAATCTCTCGACTCTGTTCACAGCTATGGGCAGAAAATCCAGCCCCCAAGGAACACATCCATAAATGTTCAAAATCAGCAGTTGATTCAAAACTTTTTCCAGTTCAACAACTGCCTGATGACGCAGATTTCAGTCTATCAACCCTCACTCTAGCAGATAGAATTTGCTTTTTGTAGAAGTGTTCGGAGGGGCTAGTATCGGGAATGAAAGGGAGGTGGACTTAAGGATAGTGCAACTGCCGATCAGCAAGCCCTCGTCGTTTCCCTCGAAACCCTTCACCGACCCCCAATAGGAATTTCGGATAATGGAGGGACGTGTCCTAGCCCAGCCCGATCTACTTTTTCTCGACCTTCACGGTCGGTTTCTTGCTGGCTGGCAACAATTTCAAAATTTCCTGCTGCTGCAAATACCACTCGCGCAACGAACGCGACAAAAGGGAATCTTCGAACTTCTTGAAGTGCCCAATATTCAAGGACTCCTCAACCACCTTCTTCAATTCGTCGTGCAGCTTATTCTTAGCCTCTTTCGACCAGGCTACATAGGAGCCGGTCTTATCATTCAAAGCTTTGGCCGCCGCTATTCGCGTAGCATGCTTATACTTGAACTTGACGACCTCGACAAAGGCCTTGTCCACCTTGCCGCGAATCCGCGTTTTCTCGTCCTTCGCAAGGAGCACCGCTTTCGCCAACTCCACGATGCGCGTCTCCAGCTTCGCAACCACGTCCTCGTCGCTAAGGCCGCCTTCAGCTTTAGTCCCCAAATCACGTCGAGCATTCTCCAGCTTTTTGAAGACGCCCAACAAAACCGCTTCCTCCAACTCGGAAAAAAATGCCTTACCCCGCTCCAAAATGATAGCCCGCTCTTCATCCGTCCACGTATATGTCGCGTTATCCAGCCCCACGAAGGTAGAATAAGTGTCAGCCTTCAAAAGCTCCTCTAACTGCTCGCTCAGCTTCTCAGCATCGATCTTCGCAGCGGGAGTCAATCCCTTCAATTCCTTCTTCAGGTCCAATTTTAGATCGACAGGTAAATACGAAAACAAAACTCGATCCACTCCGCCGAGCCTTTCCAATTGTGTATTCAAAAATTTCCAATGCGCTTGGTAACGTTTGTCCTTATTCAACTCTCCAATAAAATCGAAACCGTTTTCTACACGCAGCGAACGCGTCTCCGATTTAAACCAAGAGAGTAAACCGCCAAAAGATCGTGCAATACCAGAAGCATAGGTCTTCGTTCTTAAGTTCACGGTCTCCAAAGGCTGACGATCCCGCAAGTCTTGCGGAGCTCGCGCTCTGATGAAGGTCTCGATAATGTTATTTGGCAAAAGGCTAATCTGACTTGAAAGCTCTTGGTAGTTCGTCAGCAAAGGTTCGGCTCCAAAGTCGAAACGATTTACATCTCCGTAGGTCGTTACATTGTCATCCGTTCCAAACAGCATTTTTTCCTCTACCACTTTCTTATCATCGAAGTACCCCCAGCGAATAGCTTCCCGGTCATGAGCCAACGCTTCTTTTGCATTTTTGATCTTCCAACCGTTAAAAATACGAGCCTTGAAAATCTGATAATCCATGGTGGAGCTCGAGGTTATCTTATCCTCATACTTCTTCAAATCCCCACCAGAGACGTAATCCCGTATAAAGCCACTCAAGTCTTCAGGACTCATTGTGGATTCTAGACTGCCAGCAAAATTATGCCTCAAGCCCAAAACATGTCCAACCTCGTGTGCCACCGTATTTCGCACATAGTCTTGTGAGAGCTTCAGGACCGCCGCGTCCGTCACTTTGGGATCCGCCAGCAACTCCTCCAAGCCCTCGGACATTTGCTTAGCGAACGCAACAGGGTCGATGCGGCAAGCCGTATGAGATCCAAAAAGCGAATTATGATTAGCGTGATCCTCGGACTCGTCGTCATCTTTTAACTTCTCAGCCTCTTCTCCGATTTCCGCCATTGCGCGAATCAACACTCGAGCTCGCGAGATGCCACCAATAGCAAACACGCTCGTCATAAACGCCTGACCATGCAGGCTTTCACCCGTACGAGGATCAAGCAGGACATCCGCATAGGCAAAGCCGGCACTATCCCATGGGACCCATTGCACCACATTGTAGCGAGCGTCCGGTGCCGTCACGCCCTCAGGCGCTTTCTTCACTGTCACTAGATCTTTTCCAAATGCCCGATTCCAATAGAGAATTCCCTCCTTCATCGCATCCACATAATCCGGCGGGGTATTCGCGCTGTAATGGAATACAATAGGTTTCGAATCATCGAAACGTCCCATCTTCACAGTCTGACGACCGCTCGTTAGTTCCAACATCGGTTGCGTCTCCCAAAACCTCGCATAACGCGTTTCCACGGGATTCATCTCCTTCGCCTCAAAATCGCTCGCCACATATGGCTTAATAAAATAGCGCAGTTCCATCCGCGTTTCTCTATTTTGATCCCGCTCGCGACTCCTCGCTTGTACCGACTGGCGTATCTCCAAAATTCCATTCTCCTGCGACACTCCAAAAACCCGCGCCTGAGGCAACTCCGCCGTGCGCTCCAAAGAACCAACGTCGAAACTTTTACTTCCAGAATACCAGCCTTGATACAGCAAACGCCGCATCCCCTGATTAAAGTCGATCACCACTTCACCCTTCTCCTGCGAGATGATCG
>CAXMPP010000037.1:0-15321 GCA_964195395.1 uncultured Thermodesulfobacteriota bacterium | reverse complement strand
TGTTTGAGGTTGAGTTTGTTTAGGAGTTGGGCATTTCGTTTGAGGAATTCTGGTGTGCCTTTTTGGCAGTGCTGGATTCCGGGTCTAAACTCGTGATGAGCCAGCCAGCCCTCAGTCCCGAGATTACTCATGATGGGCGCAAAGCCATCACAACCTTTATACGTCCTACCCACATTCTCACGATTACTACCAGTGTTGTCCATTGGGGTGACGTCGATGTCGTTAGGGATGTAGAACCGACCATTGATTGCGAGTGGGCTGATCTGATGGTTTTTAAGAATGGCTAGATTTACCCCTTCGATTTTGCACATGCTTTGCTCACCAGCTAATGCTTCGAGTCCGTGCCGTAGAGTTGGTTCAGAAGGGATTTTTTCTATCCCCATGCTCAAGCTGAAGCCCTCAGCCTCATCCTGCCTGTAGAGTTCAACATCCTCATAGTGTGTGCGCCCTTGGCAGAGCAAACCAATTTGAGTGGTCAAAATGTCCACATCACTAATCTTGTCAGAGCGGGCTGAAAGTCGCTTTGCAAATAGTCTGGCGAGTGGTGTGTGATAGGATAGTATAGATCCGGTGAGATTTAAGCCGCCTTGAGCATTGATCCTTTCGTTGGTCAGTGATAATTTCATCTTGGTAACCCGTTGGGTGGTTGTGGTAAACAGCTCTTAACCTAGTAACTAGGAGGGTTCCCAATATTTTCTCAAAACTAACTCACGGATTCAGGTCATAGTAATAGGAGTGATACGCAGGCAAATAATCCCAGCTTTTAGATATCATTTCACTCGGATTACCAGTCACCAGCATACACTGCCCACAGTAAATGAAACTTTGTCTCGGATCATCGCAAATTATTTGGCAAGAACTCGGTCATGCAGATTCACAATGCGTCCTACCAGACGAGCGCCCTTGAACTAGAGAAGTGCCCAGATCCAGAATTTCCTGAGTTCGCCTTCATTGGTCGATCAAATGTCGGGAAGTCGTCGCTCATCAACTCGCTTGTAAACCAGCGCAAAGCGCTCGCCGACGTGTCGAAAACTCCGGGTCGCACCCAGATGATCAACTTTTTTCGCATCAATGACGCGTGGCACCTCGTTGACCTCCCAGGCTACGGATTCGCGAAAGTTTCAGGCAAGAAGCAAGATAAGTTCAACGAGTTTGTTTCAGACTATCTCGCCAACCGCAGCAACCTCGCCTGTGTCTTCGCTCTGATTGACTCACGCCACACACCACAGAAAATTGATTTGGAATTCACCAAGTGGATGATGGAGACAGAAGTCCCCTTCGTCTTGGTCTTCACCAAAGCTGACAAAATGAAACCAGGCGCAGTGAAGCGTAACGTCGATGCCTTCCATAAGGAGATGCTGGAATGGTGCGATGCTCCACCGCGAACCTACATCAGCGCCTCACCTAACGGCCAAGGACGTAAAGAGATTCTTGAGTTTATCGGCCAAGCCATCGATGCCGTAAAATAACCGACTCGACTCAGCTGAAATTGCTCAAACATTTTGTTGCAGAGTCAGCAATGTTCACTAACTTACTCCCACTATGAAACAAAAATTCCAGCGAGCTTTCGCTGCAGTAGCCACAGCTACTCTAACGACTTCCGCCCTACTCAGTTCAGCATCTGCAGTAGTGGCTCAAGAGAAAGCAGCAACAGCGGCCACACTTTCAGTGGGAGACAAAGTCCCAGAGCTTAAAGGCATCACATGGCTTCAAGGAGATGCTGTGAAAAGCTTTGATGAAAAGGGCAAAGTCTACATGCTCGAGCTTTGGGCAACTTGGTGTGGCCCATGTGTCGCTATCATCCCACACGTCAATGACCTCCAGAAGAAGTACGGAGACAAAGGCCTAGTCGTTGTCGGCATGAACGTATGGGAAGATAAAGTCGAATTGCCTACAGAATTTCTCAAGAAGCAAGGTGATGCCATGTCCTACCGTGTTGCTTTCTCAGGTGGTACCAAAGGTGACTTTGCGACTAACTGGCTCAAGCCTGCAGGTGTGAAGGGTATCCCTCACGCATTCATCATCAAGGACGGCGAAATCCTCTACTCTGGTCACCCCGCTCAGTTAAAAGATTCTAGTATCGAAGACATGCTCGCAGGTAAATACGACGCCGATGCTGAAGCTAAAAAGCGAGAAGCGGCGGCAAAAGAAGAAGCATCCTTACGAGCTAAGATCATGCCTCTTTTCCAAAAGAAAGATTGGGACGGCATTCTAGCTCTCGCAAAAACTCTTGACGACAGTAACCCTGCTAAACTTCAGCTTCAGCTCACCGCTATCTCTGAAAAAGGCGACTGGGTGGCACTTAGTGAAATCCGTAAAGGACTCGCCGGCAAAAAAGACTCACCAGTCAAAGTCTCCGATCTCGATCAGAATGCTGCTCTCGGCATGAAAGCTGGCGAAGGCGCTAAAGAGTATGCTGTGGCTGCTCTTGCTAGCTTAGAAGCAACTCCTGCTGACGCTCCAATTCCTGAGCAATTGCACAAAAAGCTCATGAGCTCACGACTTAACTTCCTTGCTGGCAACATCGACGCAGCGAAAAAAGATCTCGCGGCAGCCAAAGCCCAACTCGCAAAAATGGACAACCCGCAAATGAAGAAGCAACTCGAAGCCATTTTCCCAGCTGCTGAAAAAGCTCTTGCTGCAGGAACATTCCCGAGCATCAGAGAGCTCCTTCAAGCGAAGTAATCTTCGTTCGATCCTATATCACTTCCAAAGCTCACCATGCGACATCGCTGGTGAGCTTTTTTGGTTCTACGCCTCACCACCAAATTCAGTTTGAAAAAATTGAATCCAACGTGCTAACTCGACTTGACTGGGAATTTGGGGAGTTTCTTGGACAATATTACTTAGACAAAAATCAATTTCATAAAATGCACCCTGCGAGTGAACCTCACCTCCAAGACTCTCAAACCACGATAAAGCACGGACGTTAGAATTGAGCACATTTGCACGAAGAGTCTTCGTACCTAACATGCGAGATAAAACCCATAGTAAAGCAAACAGGACAATACCTAGCCCTCGCCCTTGGTAATCAGGCAGAATAGTAAGTGAAATTTCACCCACACTAGGATCAGTTTTTAACCTCCATACTGAGCCCGCCCCATATCCTGGATCCTCTAGTCGATCTGGATTCAGAGCACACCACGCTAGATGATCGATTTGATCAGCTCTTGTTAGACGGTCCAACAAAGCGTCATCTAAGTCTATTAAGTCACGCCAAAACCGCATCGCGACATCACCAGCGCTCAAGCGATCAAACGCGTCCATCGCCCGTTCACGGTCGGCCACCGTGACCTCACGTAACAACAACTCAGAGCCATCTCTCAATTTTGCGGGTATGGCTGCGGGAACGAAATGCATATACATTAACATCACGCAATTCACTCCGAAACTCCAGTGATAAAATCTCAGCTTGTCTCAGGCTTCAGCTGTGAAATGATGGATGGGATGCCAGCGAAGAAAAATAAAAATAAACCACTCGTTGGCAAATCCCTCATCAAAGAAGTTAACCGGAGGATTCGCCTAGCGCGCAGTCAGTGGGACGCACACAATAACAAAGCATGCCGCCGCGAGCGTGAACGGGCAATCCAGCTTTACGAAACGCTCGACAAAGACCAACGCGAACAAGTCCCACAAGCTCTCAGAGTCTGGTTGCGCTACCGTAGCGAAAAATACTTCGGCGAGCATCGCACCAAACCCAACGATCCACCACCAAGTTAGTGCTTCTTCTTGAGCGCTTGGTCAAACCAGTTCAAACTTGGTGACTTCTTGGTCTCAGTACTAAAATACGGTTTTTGTTCGGACTGCTCGGACTGCTCAATCGTTCTCGATTTATTGAGCCAAATAATGCTAGACCCTGGATTTTTCTGATCTTTAGCGAATCGCGCATCATTCTGCTCAGCCAGATGACGCATCAGTGAAATCGCACGCGGTGCGATCACCGCCACACCAGTGAGTGACCCATATCCGTGAATCACTTTCAGCCCTTTGAAATGCCCATAAATCGCCTGATCTAGAGCTTGGATGATCATTTGCTGCGCAAGTTCCCAGCTCTCTCCATTGTGCGCCACATCGACCTCATACATCGCATTGCGTCCCATGTCCTCACGACTAGCCTGGCACTTGGGACAAGAACTTTGGTTTTCAAGCGGAAATCCACAATGGCGGCAATGAGGCATACCGAATGCTTAGCGTGGAAATTACAAAAGAAAAGCCTCAGTTCATTATAGAGTTGGGGCTTGTATGGGAGGTGGGGAATTTATTCGGCCAGCCAAGCTTCAGCATCCAGCAAGTGGTCCGTCTCAAAGCCCTTGATATCCAGCCCAGGGAAAACCATTCCCTCAAAGTCGGCCACCTTGCGCATCCAATTTTTGTCCACGACCATTGCAATCCTATCGATATTTTTCATCAACTTAAACAAGCTAGGAAGCTCACCCATCTTGACCATCATTGCTCCGAATGTGGGCATTTGGAAATCCTCTACACGGTAGAGCATCCGTACATTATCCATGCCTTCTAATTTATCCTCAAACTCGTCTAAAATCTGACGCATTCCTGCCGAGTCAATCTTACCACTAAACTCCAAATCGACACGGTTTTCTCCAATGATTTTTAAACTAAACATATGTGCAGTTTACCTGAGATCCCGAAGATCTCCACACAAAAGGAAGGCCTCATTCCCTATAAGGAAATGAGGCCTATTAAATGGCTCCGGCACTTGGGATCGAACCAAGGACCTAGTGATTAACAGTCACCCGCTCTACCGCTGAGCTATGCCGGAACTTATTGTCTGGAGCGTTGCCACTCTCGACGGCGGGAAACTGCACTAATCACTGGCATCGCGCAAGACAAAACATGTCGTGAATCTCACTTTTTTTAGAGGCCAGTCATAGCAATGGCATTGGCTGCTGCGTATTGCTTTGCGTGCGTGAGACTTATCTTCACTGTAACTATTTTATTCTTCTCCATGAAAACTTTACCCGCACCACTGAAGACCACACTCGGCTCGCCACTCGGAGCTCGAAGAATCGTCATATCGAGCCAAGAAAGTTCTTTTCCTATGCCTGTACCAAAAGATTTGGCAACGGCTTCTTTCACAGCAAAACGTCCAGCGTAGTTGACGTGTGGACGTTTTTGAGAATCACAATACGCGCGTTCATCGGGTGTAAAGAGCCGGTCGAGGAATTTGTCCCCAAACTTCTCGATGGATTCCTCAATCCGCTCAATCTCGACAACGTCGATGCCTATGCCAAAAATCTGCATGCTCATTATATAAAGTTGAAGACGGCCAAGCTATGCGTTCCCACGATAGTCCTTCATCAGCTCGGTCATTTCTGCGACTGCTTGTTGGAAGCCGACACGGACTGAACGGGCTACAATAGAGTGTCCGATATTAAATTCTGCGAAGTACGGAACATCGTAGAGATCCACAATGTTGGTGTAATTTATACCGTGGCCAGCATTGACCTGGAGACCAAGCGCGTGCCCCTTAGTCGAAGCGGTAGTGAGGCGATCTACTTCCACTTTACGTTGCGGCCCAAAGGCATTGGCAAAGCAACCAGTGTGCAGCTCCACCATCTCGGCTCCGATGCGGGCGGAGGCTTCGATTTGCTCAATGTCAGGGTCGATAAACATGCTGATCTTTATGCCAGCCGCTTGGAGAGTTTTGATAGTTGGTTGGAGGCTTTCGAAAAGCCCAGCTACATCGAGTCCCCCTTCGGTTGTCACTTCTTCACGAGTTTCTGGAACGAGGCAAACAAACTCAGGATTTACTTTAAGAGCCAGCGCGAGCATCTCCTGGGTATTTCCCATCTCAAGATTGATCGGTAGATCGCACTGCTCCTTCACAGCAAAGGCGTCTGCGTCCTGCATGTGACGTCTATCGACTCGGACGTGGATGGTGATGGAGTCAGCTCCACCCGCTTTGGCATCTTCCACCACACTCACTGGTGATGGTTCAGCATTCGGTGAGTCAGGTAACAGCGCGTAGCGCGCCTGACGGAGAGTAGCAACATGGTCAATATTGACGCCCAAAAGTAAGCTCATGCAATGGATATGCCTCAGCCACTCCCATCTGTCAAAACTCCTTTGCTAGGAGTCCAGTTCGCGTCGACTCACCTTGCCCACAATCCACCAGACTATGATTGCTATGGCCGTGCCCGCGATGCCGTCGATGATGACGTGCTGACGCAGTGCGATGGTCGACCAAATGATACCGAGTATCCACAGAATTACGCCGATTTTAGCTGCTAGATTGAAGCGCTTCGAAGCGCAAGCCGCGATGCCTGCAACCACAGAGAGCGCGACATGAAGCGATGGGAAAGCATTCCGAGGCGCATCGCAAGTAGCCAACCAATGGTAGTAGACAGGCGCATCTGGTAAATGAATTTCCATCCGGGATAGACCGTTGGGGATCAGCAAAAATATCATATGTGCCACCATCGTCGTCCAGCCGATCACGTAGAGATAACGGAGGTAGACTGGCCGCTCGATAAAAAGTCCCACCACGCCTAACAAAAGGTAAAAGGTATAATAAAACCAAAGGCTGTGGAAATTGATAGGAATCGCATTGTCAAACGCAGTCGGCTGGAGCCACCAAATCTCGCGAATCGCAAATTGCTGCAATAGAACGTAGGGCGCAAGAATCCAGATCACCAGGATGATGCCTGAGAACACACGACGCAGAAGGTTTTTGCAGAGTTCGTTCATAACGCTCAATTAGCTCTCGTTGAGTAATACACGTAGTTGGTTTGTTGCGCTACTTCGACCCGAGTCAGATGAAGCCACGTCCAAAACAAATTTCTCCCAAGCATCTACATCGAGGTGCGTATTTGCTAAACCAGCGTTCTCACTCAAAAAGACCAAACAACTCGCCAGAGCTGTTCGCTTATTACCGTCTACGAAAGGATGATTTTTACAGAGGTAGAACAAATAAGCCGCAGCTAATTCTACAACATCAGAGATGATCGCTTCGCCACCAAATGTCGCTTTGGGCGCAGCTACAGCACTTTCTAGTAAAGCCCTATCCCTTAGACCTGCACCGCCACCGTGAGCAGATAATACTTGCTCATGAATCGCTAGAACTGCTTCTGTTGATAAATGCTTTATCATCTACTGTGACAGCCGCTTAAAAAGCTCAGAGTTCGCAGAAATTAAATCAGCTGCAGTACTCGCCGCCACTTCAGGCTCTATAGACTCAATATTGGGCACCAGCGTGATTGTACCACCTTCGTGAACCGTCACATTGAGCTTGTCCCCTTCTTTGAGGCCTGCCAATTCGAGCAATGCGGAATCAAAGATAATACCGCGAGAGTTGCCTATTTTCGTAATCGTTTTGACCATATGTAAAACAATGTATTACATCAACTGCGCAAGTCAAGTAAGCCATTATAGCACACTCACTTAAACAAGCCTCGCACAGCACCGACCATGATGCCTATACCGCCAATAGAAAACAGAGCTGGAAACCAAATAGAATAGCCGGCAGCTTTAGTGTCGTGCGCCAAAATCGCTTGGCGTGGCTTGCTAGGATCTTCTGGCCGTTGTGGATTGACGAAGCATACTGTTTGCTTATCCACAGGGTATTCCTCGAGCATTGGTTTCACCTTCTCGATCGAGTTGCGCCAGCGTTGGCCGCGTGGCTTGTAGGTCTCGCTGATATTGTCTTCGCCTTTGTATTGGTATTTGAAGGCGACTACCCAGCGGTACTCTGCCGAAATATTGGCAGCTGAGCGCGTGCCAATTTCAGAGCTAATGATCAGACATGGCGTTTCCACCCATTTGCGAGTGTCACTGGCATTGCCAAAGCTCTTGGCTAGTAACCAGCAAAATCCAGCACCTAGGAAAAAGAGAAACAAGCCAATACCGAAGAGGTAAATGGCGCCTGCTTTACTTTGCTTTTCCATCGAGCCGGGTAGTGAAAATTAGTTTGTTTCGTCTTCCTCAGGAGCCGTGGGCAATTTAGCCACTTCATCAAGTAGGTTGACGATGCCCACACCGCGCTCAGCGGATGTGTCAGGGCGGAAAATGAGCACTGGAGTGCAGCGCAAGTTGGTACGCTTGTTGATGAACCTTTGAATCGTACCTTTGTTCTTACTCAGTTTTTCAAGAACAGAAGACATGTTGCCACCGAGCACACTGACAAATACTTTACCTTCGCGCAGATCATCGGTGATTTCCACATCACTGATAGTGACGAGGGCATTTTTAAATTCGAACTCTTTTTGAATGAAGCTGCTGATTTCGCGCTTCATGAGTGCGTTGATTTTGTCGAGTCGTTGGGACATGATGAAATTTTGGTTGGTTATCTATTTATGATAGAGCAGATAGCCTATTCATAAAGAAAAAGAAGCCTCGGGCAGATTGCTCCACCCGAGGCTTAAAATAATGTAGCTTAGAGTTCCTGAGCGAATTTCTCCAAGAGGTAGCACTGAATGACGTCGCCTTCTTCGTAGTCATTGAAAGCACCGAGCTTGATACCACATTCGATACCAGTCTTGACCTCTTTGACTTCGTCCATGAAGCGACGGAGAGTAGACATCTTACCGTCAAAGACAGGTGTTCTACCGCGCAGCACACGAGCGTGAGCAGTACGAGTGACTTTACCGTCCTTGATGATACAACCAGCAGCCATGCCCTTGTTGACCTTGAACACCTGCTTGACTTCAGCGTGACCGATGATGGTCTCACGAGTTTCAGGATCAAGAAGTCCGAGCATTGCATCGCGCACTGTGTCGATAAGTTCGTAGACGATGGAGTAAAGTTTGATCTCTACACCTTCGCGCTTAGCAGCCGTAACAGCTTTGCTTTCCACCTTGGTATTGAAACCAATAACAGTAGCATTTGCCGAGCTCGCGAGGAGAATGTCTGACTCAGTGATTGAGCCTGATGCAGCGTGGACGAAACGAGTCTCGACCTTTTCTGATTCGATATCACCGATCGCACCAGTGATAGCTCCTACGGAACCCTGTACGTCAGTCTTAAGAATAAGCTGGAGACGCGCTTTCTGCGGTCCACCTTTGGCCATACTCATGAAGTCAGTCAAACGGCTCTTCTGAGCACCGCCGAGACGCGTATTACGCTTCTCACCTTGGCGTTCGCTAGACAATTTCTTGGCTGCACGCTCATTTTCCATTTCTACGAGTTCGTCACCTACGTTTGGTAGTTCAGCGAATCCGAGAACTTCAACAGGAGTTGCAGGGCCAGCAGTCTTGATCGCTTTGCCGCGGTCGTCGAACATCGATTTGATCTTACCATTGAATGGGCCACAGATGAATGGCATGCCAGCTTTGAGAGTACCTGACTGAACAATCACTGTCGCAGTTGGGCCTTTGCCTGCTTGGACGCGGGCTTCAATGACTGAAGCACGTGCATTCGCGTTAGGGTTAGCATTCAATTCGAGAACTTCAGCCTGAAGGGCTAGGAGTTCTAGGAGCTGCTCCATACCGTCGCCAGTCTTAGCTGAAACATCGACACATTCGACGTCGCCACCGAAATCTACCGGAGTAAGGCCGTGTTCCATGAGCTGCGTACGAACACGCGTTGGATCGGCACCTTGCACGTCACACTTGTTGACTGCTACAATGATTGTCTTCTTAGCCGCTTTAGCATGATCGATAGCCTCCTTAGTCTGAGGCATGATGCCATCATCAGCAGCAACCACGAGAACAACAATATCAGTAATGTCAGCTCCGCGAGCACGCATTTGAGAGAAAATGGCGTGACCTGGTGTATCCAGCAATGTGATTGGACGACCTAAGTCATCTTTTACACCGTAAGCACCAATGTGCTGGGTGATTCCACCAGCTTCTCCAGATGCGATGCGAGATTTGCGAATGAAGTCGAGCAGAGATGTCTTACCGTGGTCAACGTGACCCATGAAAGTGATGATCGGAGCACGTAGCTCGAGCTTATCTTCTGGAACGTCTTCCTCTGGCTCAGGCTCAACGAATACTTCCTCTACTTTATGCACGCCAGCACCCTTCTCACGCTTTTCGCGCTCGAATTTGAAGCCGTGTTGTGCACAGAGCGTTTCAGCAACATCTGGCTCGATAGCCTGGTGTGGCGCTACGAAAACCTGAAGCTTAATCAGATCAGCCATCAACTGGAATGGCTTGAGATCCATTGCTTCTGCAAGCTCACTGACAATAACTGGAGGCTTGAGGTGGATCACCTTTTCTCCGCTGTCAGCATCTTCGACAGTTTGAATTGTCTCAGTGGCTCCAGACTCCGCGGACTCAGTCTTCACAAAATCAAGATCTGCCTTTGGTTCATTCAGCTTGGAAATACTTGGGAGCTTAGCGCTGCCCGTACCCTTCTTGATCACAGAGGTCTTCTTCTTGCCTTCTTCGGCAAATATGTCGAGAGCCTCGGCCTTTTTGGTGTCGAGAGTCTTCACCTTAGGTGCTGCTAGCTTAGAGGCTTCTTCACGTTGACGTTCACGGCGTGATGGCTTCTTCGGCTTGCTGTCATCTAGCAGGTCGAGAACTTTCTTCTTTTCGTTTGTGTTATCTTTCTGATCAGCCATTGAGCTATCTTTCGAGGTAAGGTTGGTAAGACAAGACTGCGCATTACGCTGTCAGCCTTGATTGGGGCGAGTTAGGCGTCAGCGTTCTGCTGAGCTTCTTCTGCTTTCTTTAGAATTTCTTGGGCTTTTTCTTCGCTGACTTCGATCGCTTGCGCGATGTATTCAGCTGGCATCTGGAGGACGAGCTCGATGGTAGCACCGCCTGCGCGGAATAGCTTACCAGCAGTTTCATCATCGATACCTAGTTGGTCACCCACTCCGTGGGAGGCGTCAGAGACACGAGCTTCGAATTGCTCTTGCTGGCTCTCATCCTTGCGGACTTGAACATCCCAGCCCATAAGACGAGATGTGAGACGTGCATTCTGGCCACGACGACCAATTGCTTTGGCTAGCTCATCTTCGTCAACAGTGACGCTGACAATCTTCTTCTCTTCATCGAGATGAACAGAACGGAGAATTGCTGGTTTGAGAGCTTCGTGAACGAACTCTTCTGGATCATCGCTCCAACGGATGATGTCCACTTTTTCGTTGTTGAGTTCACGGACTATGTTTTTCACACGTGCACCACGGAGGCCAACACAGGCTCCCACTGGGTCCACATTTTCATCGGCGCTAGAAACAGCCACCTTTGTGCGGTAGCCGGCTTCACGTGCAATACCACGAAGCTCAACAGTGCGATCGGAGATCTCACTCACTTCAGCTTCGAAGAGTCGGCGAACAAAGTTAGGGTGGCTACGGGAAAGGATGATTTCTGGGCCACGTTGCTCGTTTTCCACAGCTACAACGTAAGCTCGGATACGATCGCCGACGTTGTACTCTTCAGTAGAAACACGCTCACGTGAAGACATCTTGCCTTCAAACTTTCCAAGGTCGACCCACACATCACTCTTTTCAAAGCGGCGCACAGTGCCACTGACGATGTCGCCAGCGCGATCCTTGAATTCGTCATAAATCATTTCTTTCTCAGCCTGACGGAGACGCTGCATCATAGTCTGCTTAGCAGTCTGAACAGCAATACGACCGAAGTTCTTAGGTGTCACGTTGAGTTCAACCTGACCACCCACTGTAGCGTCTGATTTGATCTTAGTAGCGGTCGAAATAACCACTTCGTTCCACTGATCCATCTGATCATCATCAGCCACAACATTCAGAGTAGCGAAGATCGTAGTGTCCCCTTTTTTCGTATCGATAGCAGCACGTAGTTCCTCGATGCGTTCGGAACCTGGTACCATTTTACGGTAAGCAGAGAGAAATGCGAATTGAAGCGCAGCAAGAACCTTATCGCGGTCGATGCCTTTTTCCTTCTCATAGTAGTCAATGAGAGCGACGATATCGTTTGTCATGGTCTGGGTATGTGTCTGAGAGTTAATCCGCGTTACAGGAGAGATCCTGATACAAAAAAGAGTGGGTAAAATCACCCACTCCTTCCTCACGGCTGAAGTTGTCTTCCCCTCCATTATCCAAATCCCTCGAACTTGCAAGACTTATCTCGCTTACTAAAGAGGCCTTCTAGTCGTTGTAATTCTCTTATTTCTGACAATTTTGACATGTCCCAAATTCGCCCCACGCACACTATCAAAAAAAAACACAAAAACATCCTTGTCAATTTATCGAAGACAGACTAATTCTCTGCCCGCCTCGCAGGAGGTAAACAAATTACCAATAACGCGCAGGTAGCTCAGTTGGTAGAGCAGTTGGCTTTTAACCAATTGGTCCTGGGTTCGAATCCCAGTCTGCGTACTTTTGAAAAGTCCCTGAGCATCAATGCTCAGGGACTTTCTCCTTTAAAGGATGTGTCACATGTCGACACTGATTGTAAATCACCTCGCCCTCTACGAGTCCTCTGGTCGACCATCACACGAAAAATGAGAGCCTAAATCAGCTCAATAGCGCCACTATTTAGCGATTTAATGCGACTCTGACACAAACAACAAGTCATTTAAGGTAAGCCACCTATATCCACTATTACATCAGCCCACAAAGCTCGGTCAACCCGGATATGAAAAGTGCCAGACGAGCAGAGCGCGGGTGGAGGACTATTAGTAATTCAATTTTGCGAGTGACTTTGGTAGGAAAATTCCATCCTTGCGGATCAATTTACCATCAAAATAGATTTCTCCACCACCGTAGTCCTTGCGTTGAATGCTGACGAGATCCCAGTGAACCTGGGACCGGTTCCCGTTGTCGGCGTCTTCATAGGCTTGGCCTGGGGTAAAGTGAAATGAGCCGGCAATTTTTTCGTCGAACAGGATGTCGCGCATAGGCTCCATGATTTCTGGGTGAAATCCTAGGGCAAACTCGCCGATGTAGCGCGCTCCGGGATCAGCATCTAAAATACCGTTCAGTTCCTTAGTCATGGCTCCGGCGTCAGCTTTGACGATTTTTCCTTTCTTAAACTCTAGGCGGACGTTGTCGAATGGAATCCCTTGGTAGAGGCTGGGCACGTTGTAGGTGATATACCCCTCGGCGCTGTCCTTGACGGGTGAGGTGAACACCTCGCCGTCGGGGACGTTATAGTTGCCGCCGGAAGTGAGAGCTGGAATTCCTTTCATTGAAAATCGAAGATCCGTGCCGGGCCCTTTGATATGCACCTGGTCGGTTTTATTCATCAAGCGGCTGAGCGCGTTCATCGCTGGGATCAGGCTCTTATAGTCCAGCAGGCAGGCGCGGAAATAGAAATCCTCGAACGCCTCAGTGCTCATGCCGGCCTGTTGTGCCATGGACGGATGCGGCCAGCGCAACACGCACCACTTGGTTTTTTTCACCCGGTGGTCCATCACCCCGCGCATGTGAGTCATGAGAGTCTTCATCTTGGAGGTCGGCACATCACTGTTTTCACAGATGTTATTTGAACCTCGGATGGCGATGTAGGCGTCCATGTCCTTCATTTCGACGAGCTGATGCTTGGCAATCATCTTGTATTGCTCATCGGTGCTGCCCATGGCGAGCTCGCGGCCGATCTCGCCGTGCTCGATTCTGACCACGGGGATGGCTTTCTTGGCACGGATCTCACGGATCAAGGCGATCCCGATTGCATCCGGCACATCGAAGAGGTGAAGCATCACCTTCTCACCTTTTTTAACTGCGGTGGAATAATGAACTAGCTGACGGGCGAGTTGGGCGATTCTAGGATCTTGCATGCCGTAAAACTTACGGGCACGAAGCCAATAGTCAAGATCCAGCTCATGCCAAATGGCATCGCCCTATTCAATCAGTGGACAGGCATTCAGGTGCCTATTTTTTAGGAATCTCGTTCACGGTATAATATGCCTTGGTGTGCAGTAGAGACTTGCCGTCCTTGGACTCCATCGATTTGAGATTGAAATCGTGGATATGACCTTCGATGATTTCATCGAGCTGCAGCATGACGGAAAGACCGTCTGCGGAAGGTTCTGCTTTGGTGACCTTACGCGTTGTTTGATCTACTTCCGGACTTCCGTAACCACCACGGAAAATGTGGGTGTAGGTGGTAATATTATAAACGTCCGGGTTAGCTGCGACTACTTTATCAATCGGTTTGGTAAAGGTGAATAGGAAGCCGGTCTTCTTGATATTGATTTCCTTGATCTCGAAGGGAACCTTGCCATTCCAATCGATACGCTGGATAGCATAGGGTTCCGTGCCGCGGACTGGCCACTGCCTACTGGTGGTAAAACCACCGGCCATCAGCTGACCTTTGGGAGTGAATTCGACATTCATGATGCCGGTGGAGAGTCCCTCACGGAAAGGATAGCATGCACCCTGCCAGACACCGTTTATCTTTTCGGTGGTCGCCCGCATGATGAGGCTCAAGGTGTAGTCGCCGAGGAATATCTGATTTTCGAAGGGGCCGAATTTGCCGCCGGTCTGGTTTAAGTTGAAGCCAGATATCGAGCGTCCCATTTTGATGTATGGAAAACGAATAGCCGGAGGCACGAGTTCCTTGATCCTGTTTTTTTCCAGCTGAAACCGCGAAGGTGAGTCAGGTGTTACCTTCGGTGTGTCCATGCCGGGTACAAACGGGTACCAGTTGTAGCTTGCCGGATGTCCAAGGAAGCCGCCTGGCTTGAGGTGTTTCAGCGAGCAACAACCATTCCATGGCCCCTGGCTCTCGATGCAGAACATCACGCCCTCGGCATTCGGGCCAACGCCTCCAGGGCTACGCAAACCACTGCAAACGGGGATCATTTTGCCATCGGGTGTAATCTTGACCGCCCAACCGCGGAATAGGTTGTGGGAATTGTAGGAACCGCTCAAGCCGAGAGCCACCCAGATGTTTCCATCTGGATCGTGTTTTGAGCCAAAGGCGAACTCGTGACCTTCCGCGTATCCCCAGTTATTACTCAGGGTATCATAGCGATCCGCCACGCCGTCGCCATCAGAGTCGGAAATTTTGGTAACTTCGCCAAACTGGGTGGTCGTCATAGCATTATCCTTCCATGAAAGACCGAAGATTTCATCCTGCCCAGTGGCGAACAGCTTATACTCCGGCGCCGGCGGGGAATCAAAAGCACCTTTGACTAAATAGATATCGCCCTTGCGGGTACCCACTGCCAAGCGCCCATCTGGGAGCATGTCAAAGCTGCCTCGGCGGACAGGAAGGACGTGAGAGCAACAGACAACAGTGTCAGTCTAGTGAGTGAATTTACCATTGGTATTCGAGAGTGAGAGTTAATTTCCCTTTGGATACTTTGAGAGGAATCAGCACATCTCCAGCATCTCCCTTACGGACAATTGCTTTTTGTCCACTGGTGATGCGAACCTGTAACTTGCCCATTGTGTAATCGCTTTCCGACTGCGCTGTGATCCCCTTGCCT
>CAXMPP010000036.1:0-15959 GCA_964195395.1 uncultured Thermodesulfobacteriota bacterium | reverse complement strand
TTAGAGCGATTGCTTACTACAAAGTCCCCAAGCGTTTCGGCACTCGTCCCACTTCAATATCAGATTTTGAGGTTCTCTTAGCTGAAGTAAAGAAACCTAAATCGTCCTTGAAGGCCAATGAGAAGCAAGCTCTCCTGTACTATGCTTCTTTAGCCTTTGCTGAGGAAAACCACAAGAGTGCCGGAGAGGCAAAGCTCCTTTGCCACAAAATCGATCCAAACTCCGAATACGGTAAACGCACCAAATGAGCCATGCACCACCTGCAACGTAAACAACAACTCCACTGCAGTTTAGATGATGCTTGGGATTTCTTCTCTAACCCACGGAACCTAGACAAGCTCACACCTAGCTCAGTTGGCTTTAAAATCACGCATTGCAAATCTGATGTCATGCATGTGGGACAAATGATTGGCTACCGCATCAAGATAGCTCCCATGATCTGGGTGAAATGGCTGAGTGAAATCACCCTCGTTGAAGACAAGAAGCGCTTCATCGATGACCAGAGAATTGGCCCCTACAAGGTATGGCACCATACGCATCAATTTGAGGAAAATGCAGAGGGAGTTTTGATGACTGACGATATACTCTACGCACTACCCTATGGACCTCTTGGAGCGATTGCCCACACGCTTCACGTGAAAAAGAAACTCCAACACATTTTCGATGAACGAAGGCGACTGACCGAAGAAATATTTAGCGCATGAATCGCTCTAGCCACGGAAATAATTTACCGTATGGAGGCTTCAGATCCATTTTCTGCGCGCCAAGCTTACCGCGTCGCACCACTGCCCTTTCATAACTAAAAGCCCTCACCCCAAACTCACCTCTATAGCGACCATTGCCACTGTCACCAACACCTCCAAAAGGAAGTTTCAGATTAGATGACTGCTTCATCGTGTCATTGATACAAACTCCACCAGAGCGTTTTGATTGCTGAATTTTTAAACAAAAACTCTTACTTTCGGAGAATAGATAGAGCGCCAACGGATCACTATACTCTCTTAATTTCTCTACCAAATCACTCTCAGAGCTATAACTAACAATCGGTAAAATTGGCCCAAATACTTCCTCTTTCAGCAAGATATGATCCCAGTCGATACCACTGACTAAGCGCGGTGCCATTTTACAAATACTCCTATCATCCTCACCACTACAAACGATCTGCTCATCATTCAATCCCTCTAGAAAATTACTCAGACGCTGGTAGTGTCGATCATTAATCACATGCGCCATTTCCAGATGCCATGGCACCTGTTCCAACTCACACTGCATCGCCGCCAAAAGCGCATCCTTCACACTTTCATGAACAACCACAAAGTCAGGTGCAAAGCAGGTCTGACCAGCATTGAAAAACTTACCCGAAAGAATCCTACCAGCCGCCAATTTTATATCCGCCGTACTATCAACAACACACGGACACTTCCCTCCCAATTCTAACACACATGGAGTCAATGACTCCGCAGCCCTTAGGGCAACGATTTTCCCAACCTCTGTACTACCTGTAAAAAAGATGAAATCAAATTTCTCACCCAACAATGCTGATGAAATATCAGCGCCTCCAGTTTGTACATGGACTAACTCTGGCGGGAAAACGCTCGCTAACAACTTAACCAATAATGCTTCACTTGCAGTGGCAACCTCAGACGGTTTCAACACTACTGTGTTTCCAGCTGCAATAGCTGACACCAACGGAGCCAATGCCAACTGTATCGGATAATTCCATGGCGCTACTACTAATGCTACCCCATATGGCTCACGACAAATCTCACTACGACATGGCTGAAAATAGATGGGGCTCGACACCTTCTTTGGCTTCAGCCAGCTCTTTAGAGATTTCCTCACTAAGCGAATTTCCTGAAGGAGGAAATAGTACTCGGCTAAATATGCCTCCACTGCGGGCTTATTTAAGTCCACACGTAAAGCATCTAGAATTTGATCCTTATGGGATATCAGAGCGCTTTCTAAGTCTAATAAATACCTCTCACGCATCGCCAAATCCAGAGTATTCCCCTCAGAAAAATACTGCCTCTGACGACTCAATACGTCACGAATTTGCTGCTGTGTTTGCTCGACTGTCATAAGCTTATTTATATAATAACAAAGCTAAATCAGATCACCTTATAAACAAGAGAAACTAATTTGAAACCTACTATTATGAACCCACCACGTGTTGCAGTCATAGGCGCTGGCCTCGGCGGCCTATCTGCTGCTATTTCACTAAAATCTGCTGGCTATGATGTTGAGATTTTTGAGAAGAACGAACGCATTGGAGGCAAGTTGAACCTCTTAGTAAAGGACGGATTCACCTTCGACTTAGGCCCATCTATTTTTACCCTTCCTCAATTTTTCAAGAACCTTTTCCAGCGCGCTGGAAAAAACATGGATGACTATGTCCAGCTAGATCTAGTCACACCACAATGGCGTAATTTTTTTGAAAACTCTCCCACTCTTGACCTTTATCAAGAGCCTGATCGGATGAAGGCTGAGTTTAGCAAACTCCCTGGTGATGCCGAAAAACATTGGCAGGAATTCCAAAGTTTTCTCGACTACGCTCGTGAGCAATATGGCATTATCAATACAGGCTATTTCAGTGAAGGCCTCGACACACTCTGGGAGTTTTTCTGGCACTACAAAGCGCAATTATTTTCCGGGAAAATCGATTACAAAGGAAGCATGGCTGACTCCATAGCCAGCCGCATCAGTGATCCTAAGATGCGTATGATCCTTGAATACTTCATCAAATACGTAGGTTCCTCAGCTCTAGACTCACCTGGCTACATGAACCTCATGCCAATTATTCAGTTCGACTACGGTCTTTGGTATGTCAGAGGTGGAATGTATAACCTCGCGAAAGGGCTCGGCAAACTGATCGATGAAATGGGAATTTCCGTCCACCTGAGCGCAGATGTTAGCGCTATTGAAAAAAGTGGTAAACAAGTCACTGGCCTTCGATTTGCCGATGGATCGAAACATGAGTGCGATATCATAGTGAGCAACATGGAAGTCATTCCATGCTACGAGCAATTGCTCAATGAACCTCAAAAATTCATCAAAAAGTTAGAGAAGTTCGCCCCAGCTTGTTCAGGCATCGTGCTGCATATAGGAACCGACAAAATCCACTCGAAACTCGCTCACCACAATTTCTTTTACTCGGAAAACCAACACAAACACTTCGAAACAGTCTTCCACAAAAAGCAACTTCCGGATGACCCCACACTCTACGTAGTCGCCCCCACCCGTACTGACCCAAGTAAAGCGCCTGAAGGATTTGATAATATCAAGATTCTCCCTCACATTCCACCACTTGAAGAAGGCTCCGGCATTACCCACGAGGATTACGTTGCTCTGAAAGACCGCTGTATTGATAAAATGGAGCGTTGCGGAATCACTGGACTACGCGACAGCATCATCACCGAAGATCTGCTGACACCTATCGACATCGAACGCATGTACCGCTCGAATAAAGGGTCAATTTACGGCGTGGTGACTGACTGGAAAAAGAACTACGGCTTCAAAGCCCCTAAAACGAGTAGCCAGTATGACAACCTTTATTTCACAGGTGCCAGCACCAACCCAGGTGGCGGAATGCCTATGGTTGTTCTCTCCGGCCAAAAATGTGCGGACCGCATTATCAAACAACATCCTATCGGCTAATGTTAGTCATACTTCCCATCTTAGCCACTCTCTGCGCGCTGTCCGTCCTTTGTATTCTTGGACGGCCACGCTACTTGGCTAATGTCCCGAGCTCTCAGAAGCCCACTAAAGAATCCAGTACGGTATCCATCATTGTCCCAGCTCGCAATGAAGAGGCTAACATCACTCCTCTGCTCAACTCATTCCAATCCGGGAAAAACCTTATCCACGAAGTGATCATCGTCGATGATGCATCAACCGATGGCACCGCCAAACTCGCGCTAGACGGTGGAGCCAAGGTGCTCCCGTCAGATACATTACCTGAGGGCTGGAATGGTAAGCCATGGGCGTGCTACCAAGGAGCCAAATCAGCCACTGGAGATTGGTTGCTTTTTCTCGATGCTGACGTCCGCCTACACCAAGGTGCTGTTGAAAAGCTCAATCTACTCATTAGCCGTGGCGACACGAACACCGTCTATTCGGTCTACCCTCACCATCTAGTTGATCAGCCCTACGAAGAGCTCTCGGCCTATTTCAATGCCCTTATGGTCGCTGGTGTGAACGCATTTGGCTACGGTTCCTCGGCTGGACATAATGCCGCATTATTCGGACAAACATTCCTCATTCCCAAAGAACTCTACTTTGAAACTGACGGCCACTCAGCGGTGAAGGATAAAGTGTTAGAGAATTTCCATTTCGCGGAAATACTCAAGTCAAACAAAACGCATTGCTCATGTTTATTAGGTAAGGGCCTCATCAGTATGCGTATGTTTCCCACTGGTTCCAGCGAGCTTTGGAATAGTTGGAAAAAGGGCTTCGTTAGTGGCGCAGCAAAAGTTGAAAAAACTACTCTCATTTTTTCCTCAATTTGGATCTCAGCTGGAATGCTGAGCATCGTTTCACTTTGTTTTCTTGGCAGTTCCTATGCACCACCACATTACAGCATCTACGTACTAATTGGATATCTAACCAACGCTCTAGCTTGTGGATGGGCATTCAGAATCGCAGGTTCATTTGGCATCTGGAACGCTCTTTTATTCCCAATATCATTGCTTTTTTATCAGACGCTATTTTTTAAATCGCTAGTCGATAAACACAGAGGAATGAAAACTAACTGGAAGGGTCGGATGGTAAACTAATATGTGGATTGAATTATCAAACACGTGGATTGTCCTACTCAATGTCATAGGCATTCCTATCGCGCATTTAAGCTTAGCATTAGCAGCCACAATTCTGCCAATCGGGCTCTTTTCATCCTCGCATGATAAACCAATCAGCGATTTTGAAATTTTCCTACACCATCACCTTTTCTGCACCCGTAAATGGAAGCAACTATTACCTGACGGTGCTCCATGGTTAGGTGGTTTCCCAAAAGGAAAACTTACTGACACTTCCCCAGCTTACCTTGAGCGCTTCATCACCGAAACTAGACGTGGTGAATTTTCCCACTGGCTACAAATCATAGTGATCACGGGATTCATAGCCTGGAACCCATGGCCAGCAAACCTCGTCATTGTAGGCTACGCCATCCTTTCTAACCTCCCCTGCATCCTTAACCTTCGCTACACTAGAGTCCGTCTCGTTCGTGTGGTCTCTAAAAAAACTAGCTGTAATGAGTAAAGACACCTGTATTGTTTGGTTCCGCAGAGACCTGCGCCTGCACGATAACCCCGCTTGGAACGCAGCTGTAAAAAGTGGCTGCGAAATCATTCCACTCTTCATACACAGCCCTAGCGAAGAGGGAAAATGGAGAGCTGGCGCAGCCTCTAACTGGTGGCTCCATCATGCGCTCAAGGATCTCTCAATGCAATTAGAAGCCCATGGGCTCACGCTGATAATCCGCAGCTCTGACGCCTCCGTTTCAGCACTCACAGCAATCACTCAGGAAATCCCAGTGAAAGCTATTTACTGGAACCGTTGCTATGAGGAGCAATCGGTGAAACGTGATACGCTGATAAAAGAGACCCTAAGTAACGATGGAATCTCTGTCAGATCCTTCAACGGCAATTTACTCTTTGACCCTCTTGAAATCACCAATAAGTCGGGATCTCCATACAAAGTCTTCACTCCATTCTGGAAGTCATGCCTCACTTTAGTCATCCCCCGCCCAGAAACTATCACATTTCAACAGGCCGAAACGTCACCACACTATTGTTTAAAAAGTGACGAGCTTGATTCATTTTCTCTCTTACCCAAGATCCCATGGGACTCTGAAATGAAAGAGTTTTGGGAGCCCACTCGCTCAGGCGCAAAAAAGCTGCTAAAGCAAGCGATTTCGAAGTCCACTCACTACCAAGACCTGCGGGACATTCCATCTGATGACGGAACTAGCAGGCTCTCCCCCTACCTCCATTTTGGTCAAATTAGCCCTGCAGAATTTCACCACGAAGTCCTCACTCGCTGTACCGCTAAAGATACCGCTCAAAACGGAATATTACGCCAACTCTTCTGGAGAGAATTTTCAGCGCACCTGCTCTACCATTTCCCCCACACCCACGATCAACCCCTGCGCAATGAATACCAAAACTTCCCATGGAATTTTGACACCGACCTCATCGAAAAGTGGCAACGAGGTCAAACGGGATATCCCATTGTAGACGCAGGAATGCGTCAGCTCTGGAAAACTGGATGGATGCACAATCGCGTGCGTATGGTCGCCTCTTCATTTCTCGTGAAACACCTACTTCAGCCATGGCAGGAAGGTGCACATTGGTTCTGGGACACATTGGTTGATGCTGACCTAGCAAACAACACTCAAGGCTGGCAATGGATCGGTGGCTGCGGAGCCGACGCATCACCCTATTTCCGCGTTTTCAACCCGATTCTTCAAAGTAAGAAGTTCGACCCCACCGCAGCCTATATCAAAAAATGGATTCCTGAACTCAGCGAGGTGCCCGCCAAGCTAATTCATGCACCTTGGGAAATGGAACCACTCGAATTAGCTGCCGCCGGTGTCAAACTCGGTACCGATTACCCCAAACCTATTATCGGCCATCAGGAGGGCAGAAAACAAGCGCTCGATGCTTATTCAAAATTCAAATCTAGTCTGTAGCTAGTCCTATTCATTTTCACGTAACTTTATCATGCAGAAAATTTGACCTAACGGCATACCCAACTACTATGTAGGATGACGACAGACTCCACTGAAATACCTACTGATCCGCCGCCACTCAGTAGGCAAATTCTTGAAGACCGGTACTGGCACATTCTACTCATCGAGGGCTCACGACCGCACAGCGTCTACGCCTTTACTCAGTCAATAGACATAGAAGAAGCTGAGTTCTACAAACACGCTTCTAGTTTTGATGCTATCGAAGCCGGCTATTGGGATAGCCTAGTCGAAGAGACCATTGCTGTCCTCAATGAGGATAGCGACTATGCCGAATACCAAAGTGAGCAAAAAGTCCTAGCCTTTCTCTACACCTTTTTTCTCAATGCTCAAAAGAATCGTTCTCGTATTGTCGAATTCTTCCCTCGACCTGGCTGTAGTAAAGCGCTGAAACCGATGCGGAGTCGCTTTATCGAATGGGCCACTCATGTCATTTCCCAAGGGGTTGATGAAGGATCAATTGCCGATCGTAAAAAGCTCACTGAGAAATACCCTCAACTCCTTTTTGAACAATTCAGAGCCATCATCGAGTTCCACAAGAAAGATAGCTCTACAGAATTCCAAGACACTGACGCCTTGATAGAAAAAAGCGTTCGCCTTGGTGCCGATGTTGCCCGTTCTGGCTCTCTCGACTCAGCGTTTGACCTTGGTCGTTTTCTCCTCAGAAAATTTACCATCACCCAAAGCTAAATCCTGATGAAAGAACAAACAAAAATTCCTAAGAGCAAGATTGGCAGAGCCAGTAAAATTGCTGGGGCTGGTATTCAAGTCGGCGTCAACTACCTCAAATATCAGGCAAAAAAAACCATCACCGGTGACGATGATAAAACTGCATTTCACGAGGCTACCGCTAAGACAACATACGACACCTTTAGTAAACTCAAAGGTGGACCACTGAAGCTCGCACAAATGCTCAGCATGGATCGCAACCTCATCCCCGATCAATACGCTGATCAATTTTCACAAGCTCAGTATAATGCCCCACCACTCACCTACCCATTGGTCGTCAACACATTCACCAAAGAGTTAGGGAAACGACCAAACGAGGTTTTTGAATCATTCACCACAAAGGCTGTCTCGGGCGCATCGATAGGCCAAGTCCATCAAGCTGAGCTCGCTGGAAAAAAATATGCGGTGAAAATTCAGTACCCAGGTGTCGCAAATAGCATGAAGTCTGACCTAGCAATTGTTAAACCAATCGCGCTTCGTCTATTCCAACTCGATTCCCAATCACTCGACCCCTACATCAAAGAAGTAGAAGAAAGATTATTAGAAGAAACCAACTACCACCTAGAACTGGAACGATCACAGGACCTCGCTGAAAAGTCGAAGCAGTTATCCGACACGCGCTTCCCTCAGTTTTTCCCTGAGATGAGTAGCCTGCGAATATTGACTATGGAGTGGGTAGAAGGTGCCCATCTCGACACCTATGCCGAGTCCAATGCCTCGTCTGAAGAAAAACTGAAAATAGCCCAAGCTCTTTGGGACTTTTACCACCATCAGATCCACGAACTGCGGCTGTTTCACGCTGACCCCCACCCAGGGAACTTCAAGGTGCATGACAATCAACTCTGGGTGCTAGATTTCGGTTGCACCAAGGCTCTGAGTGACAGTTTCTACAAAGACTACTTCTCGCTGATGAATCCAGACGTACTCGGCGACGAGCAACTCTTCCACGATGCATTGTTCAAGATTGGTCTCATCTTAGAATCGGATAAACCGCACGAGGTTAAAAAACTTACAGCTATCTTTAGAGAATCAGTCGAGCTGCTATCGCGGCCGTTCTATGAAGGTTCATTTGATTTTGGTGATCGTGCCTACTTCGATGAGCTAGCCGCATTTGGTGAGCGTACTCGACTAGATAAAGAGCTGAACAAACTCAGCACCTCGCGTGGAAACCCAAATGCTCTCTATCTAAATCGCACCTATTTTGGACTCTACCATCTATTAGGAAGCCTAGGTTCCACAGTGAAAACCAGTTTGCCTGAGTTCACCGAATCAGCTTAATTTACTACCATTCACGACTGCTGCCCACACTCGATCTATGGGAAACCTTCTGGTCTTGTCGAGTCACCTGACAATTCCACAAGCCTCGCTACACTTTCCTGCGGCCAAATGCAGCTAACATCCAGTGGAAAAACACTGCCACCAGTATCGCGGACAGTCCGATGTGGAGGACTTGTACTATTCTAAGAACTCCCACTTGGGAAAGGATCAGTCCAAGCGTCATCTGCGCCAAAACGATTGCTAGAATCGTTTTTTCATGCCAACCAGCTCCGCCAATACGGAAGTTCCGGCTCACCCAGTAGAACATCAAAGAGGCAAGCAACACTGCCCATGAAAAGCTGCGATGCACCAGATACATCCAGGTCTGTTCTAGTTCTTCCGACCATTCGATACGTGGGGCGTCGCCGTGGGATTTTTTCAGAGCATCAGTCATTTCCCTCACTTGAGACCCAATGATCCCCTCAGCCAAAATGAAGACAAAAGCGATCAGGCCAAACCATTTTAGCTTGCGCCCGAGTTGGGTCACCTTGAGTGTCCACGGTTGTTCACGAGCCATCCAGACGATGGAGACTTGGACACAAAGCAAAAGCACGGCCAGAGCCATGTGGGTGGTAATCGTCCCCGGTTGCAGCCCTGAATAGACGATCCTCGCCCCCATCCAAGCATTCAGCCCAACCAAAAATGTGGCTGTTGACGCCGCAATGGGTACGATGGGCTTCTTTTTCGCGAACTTGAACGACATGGCCAATGTCAGCAAAGTGAATACTCCAATAGGCAACGAGCACAGCCGGTTGATAAATTCGGTCCAAGTGTGCACTGGGTTAAATTCGGCCAACACATTATCGCGAGTCACTTCCGCTGGATCGCGACCATAGCGCTCGGCCTTTTTCTTGTAGCGTTCTATGGGAAGAGCATCGGCATCGATTTGCTCGACCGAGGTCGGAGGGATGTATTTCCCCCAACATTTTGGCCAATCTGGGCAGCCCATCCCAGCACCCGTTGCACGCACCACTGCGCCTACAAACATTAGCAAGAGAGTGAAAATAAGTGCCGCTAGGGCCACCTTCTGGAATGCGCTCATCCTCATGACGAAGCCATAGCCCAGCCCCCTCCACTGCACAAGAGCTACTTTGAAACGACTTGTCCTTGTGTAAGGCAATAGAGCAGCACAGACTCGGGCGATGCAGATAGTCTTTCTCGATGCCTCAACCCTCCACTCAGGAGAACTCGATCTTTCGGTGTTCGAGCGCCACGGATCTCTCACCACCTACACAGTCTCAGCAGAATCTGAAATTCCGGAGCGCATCGCCCATGCCGATATAGTCATCACCAACAAGGCCTTGATGACGGCGGAGAACATCGCTGCTGCTCCACATCTCAAACTCATTGTTTCCTGCGCCACGGGTGTGAACCAAATTGATCTCGATGCAGCCGCCGTAGCCAATGTCGTGGTCAGCAATGTGGCTGGCTACTCGACCCCCTCGGTCGCCCAACACGTGTTCACTTTTATTCTAAATTTTGCGACGCAGATCCCGCAATTTAATCAACAAAGTCGTGCGTGGCCTGAGTTCCCCATTTTTACCAGCCTCGCCCACCCCTGCTTCGACCTTGCCGGTAAAACGCTGGGCATCATCGGTCTCGGCGAGATCGGTGGAGCCACTGCTAAATTGGCGCTGGCTTTCGGCATGAATGTGCAGGTACTGGCTAGGGAGGGCTCCACAGCTAAACTGATGCCCGAGCTGCCCAGAGTAGCAGCCGAAGATTTCTACTCTAGCTCAGACTTCATTTCTCTCCACTGCCCGCTAACACCAGCCACCCAGGGCTGCATCAACAAACAAAATCTGAGTCAGATGAAACCCACAGCCTATCTCATCAATACTGGCCGAGGACCATTGGTCAACGAAGTCGATCTGGCTGAGGCTCTTGATGCGGGAACCATAGCAGGTGCCGGAATCGATGTTTTATCCTCAGAGCCCCCTGCACCTAACAACCCTTTGATTCTGAGTGAACATCCACAATTGATGATTACTCCTCATACAGCTTGGAGCACTTTGGAGGCACGTCAACGCTTGCTAGCGGGAGTCTCAGAGAATATTGATAGTTTCATCGCTGGCGCACCAATAAACCGCATAGTCTAACACTTATTCAAATATCACCATGGAAGAAACTGATCTCATCACCTCGCTGACTCCAGCCATCAAGGAGCAACTAAATTCAAAAGACACCCCTTACGTCAGAAAGGCTTACCAACGGCTCATCAAGCTCGATGAAATCGATGAAGCTGAAGCGATCAAGATGTTGGCTCTCTGTCTAGCTGATGAGTCTAACCGCATGTTCATCGATAAACGTAATTTTGATGAATTGTGCTGATTCGCAAATGCACAGCCATTATTCAAATGCTTGCTACTTGCTACTAGCCACTTGCTAGATCTCTTGCTCTAGAGATTTGAGCCTCAGGAAGAGCTGTGCCGCCACTTTTTGTTGTGGTTGCAGGTCTGTTTTTGCATCAGAAATGTGGCGCCGCATACTTTCGAACATGGGTGTGTAGCCATTGTAATAAGCACGCACTCGATCGATGTATCCTTCACGCAAAGATTTTCTCAAGGCTGGCACAGAGTCTTCTAATGACTCGGAAAAACTGCGGTTTACCAATGAGCCAGTCCGACGACTGTAGACCACTGAGCCAACCAAAATAACTACTCCTAATCCGACAAGAGTCAGAGCTGCTAGCCCCAATAACTTGTTAGTTAGAATGCCGATCAAGCTGCCTGCGGTGAGGAGAAGTAGTGCTAGTTTTACTATTTTCCGCATGATCATGTAACGGCGGACAACCAGCACATCGAGAAAGCGCCGGAGCTTGAGGTGCAGCATTGCCTGGCTAACAGACTTTGCCATTCCCTCACAGAATATTTCTTGTTGCCCATCGAAGCTCGCTTCATTGAAGTCACCGACATCGATCGAGAGACGATTTTCTAGATGTGGCCGCATTTCGTCCCATTTTGTGCGACATTGCTGCCGCATTTTTTCAGTTTCCACTTTCGCATAGGCCTCGGCCTCCTCGCTGACTTTCTCGATTAAGAAGTGCTCGACCTTAGAAGCTGTGTCGCCTTTTCCAAAAATTGCAATGTGGCTAGCAACCACACCTGTGCGCAGGCTAGTGTAGCGCATCACACGCTTGATTTGACTACTTAAAAGCAGACTAAGCTGGCTCATGTTTGCCATAACGTGGCGTACTTCTTCTTCGCGCGATCTGTCGATTTGAGCTTCGATCGACTGCAGGTATTCTTGGTCGCCCGCGAGAACACGTGAGCGATCATCAATATTTTCCTCAGTCCGACGCAACATCCCGTAGGTGGTTTTATAAACATTCCGAAGTTCACGCCTTCGATCCACTGAGCGGTTCAAGGTCAGATTGACATGAGAAAAACATTCGCTAAGGCCTGATCCGTCTTTAGTACTGAGCGCAAACTGTGGAATGGCTATATCGACGCGTTTTTCACACAGCTCCTTCATATGCCCTAACAGCATTGGAATATCCTCGTCAGCACGGAGGTCAGCCTGCTGGAGCACAAGCGCCGAACGCATCCGTACTTGCGCGTATTTATCCTCCACTGCGTCCCACGTCGATGCCGACCATGGGTTCTCTGCAGGAAATACCCAAAAGAGAAAATCCGTCTCTTCTAATAAATAATCGAGCGAAGCATGTTGGGTCTTACTGAGTTTCCCGTAGTCATGTACTTCGACTATCTCTACGTCTTTCATTCCTCTAACATAATGCTTTTCACAGGCTCCCTCAGCCTCAACAAAAACGCGGTAAGCTAAATCTCGAATGATGGAGACTGAGGGTGACTTTAAAGGCTCACTGGCATAGTTCACATCAGCAAGCTTCTGCATCAAAGATGTCTTGCCTGCACCCGCCTCACCAATCACGACAAAACGAAACGGTCTACGCAGTTGGTCATCCAATGTGTCTTCACCCTCTTCAAGAGGCGTCGCTGAGCGCTTGGCCAACGCACGCGTGTAGCGAATGAGCTCAATCAACGCGTCGCGCGCTTTTGCATATTCCTCCCCCAGCATACACTCTAGCGGGCAACTACAGACTTCTGTGCAATAAGCTGAGAAACGGTCACAAACTGATAGCCTTGGCGTAAAAGTGCATCAAGAGTCTGCGGAATAGCATCGACAGAACTTCCGTGTAAATCATGAACGAGCAAGATAGATCCATTGCGCGCACCACTGATCAAACGCTGAGCCACAACGCTGGATCCAGGTTTCTTCCAGTCGAGCGGGTCAACATCCCACAGCACTGTCGGGTAGCCATACTCACGGTAAACCCATTCCCTTTGTTTTTGGTACATTGCACCGTACGGTGGACGCATCGTGCGGGGTTGGACACCACATGCGCTGACAATAGCGTCGCGCGTCTTATTCAATTCACGACGCACTGCCTCGTCGCTGAGTTTTTTTAAATTTGGGTGTGTCCAGGTGTGATTACCGATCTCATGGCCTTCAGCGACAATTCGACGTATGATATCTGGATGATTTGCTGCACGCTCACCGATCACATAGAAAGTCGCTTTCACATTTCTACGGCGTAACATGTCTAGAAGCCGAGGAGTGTGGGCTGGATTTGGACCGTCATCGAAGGTAAGAGCCAGAAGCTTCTGCGAACGCGAACCACTGCTTATACTCACGGAGGAAATCCCTGAAAATTCTGAAGACAGACGCATGTCAGGGTTTTGCGGCACGGGACCTTTGACGCTAGTGTTGCCATATCCTGGATTCTTACCTACTGGGCTGGGCACGGCTGAGTTTTCACCACCATTCTTCGAGGCACAGTTGGAAAGTCCCACGGTGAGAGCGATTATTGAAAGAGTTTTCCCTATTGGGCGTAGAAAATGATGCATCATAAGTCTGTAATAATCCTTAAAGGAGATTGATTCAACTGTCACGCATCAACCTAAAAATGTTACTCAAAAACACATAGACAACTTACCCTTTTGAACTTACCTCTCTATTCTATTAAATCGAGAGGTGACTTGACCACCGGCCTCCATAATTTATAGTCCTCACAATTCGAAGTATATGAAATCTCTCTTAGTTGTAGCCACTCTGGCATCCGCATTATTATTCAGCAGTTGTTACCCTTATGATCCTTATTACAAAGGGTCCTCAAACTATGGAGGCTCCAGCTACCTCTCTGGCTTTGATCAAACTCAGGCCGGCCAAGCTCCTATTAAACATAATGGTCAAGTCGCAGCTAAAGGGTACTGGGACGGCGACGGAGTCACGGGCTCACCGAAAATCCGAATCAACCTAGACGACCAGCGTGCTTATTACTTTAAAGGTGACACCCTCGTAGGCGTCACTCCAATTTCTACAGGCACCGACGGTCATGGCACTCAACGCGGCCGTTACAAAGTGACGCAAAAGGATATCGACCACGAATCTTCACTCTACGGGGTAATCAAAAATGTAGAGACGGGCGAGACCATCATTAGCGATGCCTCTACCCGCCGTGACAAAGCAGGCGCAGGCGAAGTTTTTGTGCACGCTCCGATGCCCCACTTTATGCGCTTCAACGGTGCAATAGGAATGCACGCAGGATTCCTCCCAGGCTATCCAGCATCTCATGGATGCGTGCGTATGCCCAAGAATATGGCTCAGAAATTCTTCGATAACACTCCTCACGGCACACCTGTGATTGTCGAATAATGCTTCCCGACCCCAGCCACAGCTTTGAGCTCGACGTAGCACAATGCCAGGACTTGCTTAAGTCTGAGAATCCCCCATTGCTGATCGACTGCCGCGAACTCAATGAATACACCCATTGCAGGATTGATGGAGCGACTCTGGTTCCGCTCTCAAATTTCATGGGCCTAGCGAAAGCTGAGTTTTCTAGCGGAGATGTCCCAGCCATTATTTACTGCCACCATGGAGTACGCTCGCTCAACGCCGTATTCTATCTGAGAGAGCAAGGCTTCACGCACACGTATTCTATGGCAGGCGGTATCGACCAATGGTCCTTATTGATCGACCCTGAGGTCTCCCGCTATTGAGTCGCCTGCATGCTCTGCAATATAGGCAGCCTGCCTAAGATGGACCTGAAGATGGAAGGAGAACATACAGTTCCACTGGTGCGCATCAAAGGTGCCAAAGATGGGATGCTGACTGGTGGCAGTTCCGCGTAACTGACCAAGGCTGCTGACCAACTTGACGTGCTCATAAATTGAATGCCTAAATGCTGCCACTTGTGGACTCCCAGTTATAGCGGATGGCATCACATCCTTTTTGGCATCGAACCCTTCAAGTGCTGGAGCAGCTTCCCCTGTCACGAGGGTCTTGATTCGAGTCGTTATGCTCCTATTCACGATCAGGTTATGCTCTAAGAGCATGAAGAATGACCAATCACGCATGTCTTCATCCACACCGCGCATAGCCGGCACCCTCACAGGAGTTTTACCAGCCTCTTCACTGAGAGTCATCGCCAGAACCATGTACGAATCTAGAGCTTTACGAGCCTGATTCATTGCTTGCCCTCTTGTGGTTAAAGCAAACTTTCTGCGTAAGGCGAATTTAAAAACGGGGCTCATCGCGCGGTCTCTGATTTCATACAAAATTAGCCACCAAGGTAAGACATTTCCTTCTTTGCTATGGGAGCCATTCCCTCACTTCGTAGCTCAGAATATCGATCATCGCGTACGCCCCATAGTGAGGAAATTCTACTCATCAATTGCTCGGGAGTTTCCCCCTCTCGTAAGGGCGATTTTATGTCGTAGCCAGACTGCGCAAACAAGCAGGTATAAAGATGGCCGTCAGCAGATAATCGGATCCGATTACAGTCGCTGCAAAATGGTTTAGTCACCGAGCTGATGAAGCCGACTTCGAAACCGGCACGCCCCTCGATATGGTATCTTCTTGCGGTCTCACCGATTGCCGCATCAGCAACGGAAACTAATGGAAAAGATTCCTGCAACAATTCTAACACCTTCTGGGAAGGAACCACCTGTTCGTGTTTCCAGCCATTGGTATTACCGGTATCCATGAACTCAATGTAGCGGATAGAAATATTCCTTTGGTAGGCAAACTGGGCCAATGGCAACAACTCAGATTCATTGATCCCCTTCTGAACCACGGCATTGAGCTTCACGCCTAAACCTGCAGCGAGCGCGGCATCAATCCCCTCAATCACTCGGTCAGCTTTTGCACC